>NZ_KB898131.1:0-77331 GCF_000377445.1 Thioalkalivibrio sp. ALE9 | reverse complement strand
CCTGAAGGGATTGAATTCACCACGAAGCACACGAAGGCACGAAGAAATTCTTGTGCTGTCTTTACAGCATGCCTGCGACACCCCGGTGCCGGACAGTGTCAGACAGGACGCGATCACCAGACCTACCAACCCTAATCCAGCCCTTCTCCGTGCCCTCTGTGTCCTCCGTGTCCTCCGTGGTGTAACCGTCCTTGACCTTGCCCTTCTTCGTGCCTTCGTGTGCTTCGTGGTGAACAAATAGCGAGCGCAGGCGGCTAGCGGGCGGCGGGGTGCGACTCCAGCCAGAGGTCCAGCATCATCAGGATCCACACCAGTTCGCCGTAATACGCCGCGTGTTCCTCGCGATGCAGGCGGATCAGTTCGTCGATGAAGTCGTCGCGCAGGAAATCGCGTCCCTTCAACCGCAGCAGGCTGTCGTAGGCCAGTTCCTGTAGCGGCGCGTGTTCCTGCATCCACACCCCGAACGGCAGGCCGAAGCCATGCTTCTTCTTGTCGATGATCGCCTCCGGCAGAAAGCCGGTGAACGCCTCTTTGTAGAAGTGGCGCAGGCGTCCTTTCTTCAGCTTCAACGCGGACGGCACGCGGCAGGAGAACTCGACCAGGTCGTCGTCCAGCATCGGGAAGGTCACATCGACCCCGGCGAGCTGACACATGCCGGTCACCTTGCGCAGGTCGTTGTCGGCCAGGGTCTGCTGCCAGTCCAGGTACATCATCCGATTCAGCGTGGAGGCATCCTCCGGCTGCGTATAGATCCGGCGCATGAGCTCCCATGGCGCCTCACGATCCAGCCCCGCGAGGAAGTCCGGCGTAAACATCGATTCCTGCGACAGCCGGTACAGGTAGTTGTAGGTCTCCAGCCGGTCCGGTAGCGGGATGCGCGCCTGTTCCACATAGCTGCGCGCCTTGCCGAGCACAGGGACCGAGCGCGTAAGGCGGGTAAACAGCGGGTCCAGCAGGTTTCGCCGCAAAGGCGCGGGGATGCGCCCCCAGTGTTCGAACACACCCTGCTTGGCGTACCGCGCATTCCCGGCGAAGAGCTCGTCGCCCCCGTCGCCGGCGAGCAGCCGGGTCATGCCGGCGTCTTTGGCCATGCGCGCGCAAAAATAGGCTGGCAGCGCCGAGGAATTGCCGAAGGGCTCGTCGTAGCTGGCGGCGATCCGGGGCACCGCGTCGACGACATCCTCGGGAGTCACATAGTACTCGTGTGCCTGGGTGCCGAAGTGCTGCGCGGCGATGCGCGCGTACTCCATCTCGTCGTAGCCGGGCGCGTTGAAGCCGATGCTGAAGCTGTCCGCCCCGGGCTGGATGCTGGCGAGCATGCCGGCGACCGTGGAGCTGTCCAGGCCACCACTCAGGAAAGCGCCGGTTCGCGGGCCATCCGCGCGCCGGTCCACCGCGGTTTGCACCCGTTCGCGCAGCTCCTGTTCCAGCGCTGCCGGCGCGGCGCTGCCGTCCTCCGCGAAGACGGGGCGCCAGTAGGCGTTCACTTCGGCCCGGTCGCCGTTGTGGGTCAGGCAGTGCGCGGCGGGCAGCTTTTCCAGCCCGGCGAACAGACTGACCGGGGCCGGCAGCATGTGGAAGAAGCAGTAGTGGTAGAGCCCCTCGCGCGTCACCTCCGTGGCGACCGCTGGATGGGCAATCACGCTCCCCGCGCTGGTGCCGAAGGCTACGCCGCCATTCAACCGTGCATAGTGGAGTGGCGTCTGACCCAGGCGATCGGTGCCGGCTACCAGCCGGCCCTGGCCTGCATCCACGATGACCAGCGCGTAGTCGCCGCTAACCTGTTCGAAGAGTCCGGTGCCGTGTTGTCGCCAGGCCTCCAGCAGGGCCTGCGCGGGGTCGCGCTCGCGTGCGCGTTCCGCCAGTGAGGGTTTGCGCCATTGCGGATGGCCGGCGATTGCGGCGATGACGTCCCCTTCCTGCGCGGTCCAGCCGCCCCGAACCAGGCAGCCACCCAGACGGTTCGTGCACCGGGATTCACGTGCCCGGGGGAGCCCCGTGAGGGCCGCCCCCTGGGCCTCGAGGGCGTCGCCCGGGGATGCGGCATTGACCGCGAACCATCCACAAAGTCCCGCCATCCGTCCGCCTGCTGCCTGGTCGGTCCAGGGAAACGCTGGTTGATGTATGCACCCGGGCGTGGGCCCGGCAATCCGTGCCGTATGGGTCACCATTCTACGTCCGGGGTCGGGCGTTCGAAGGCTTGCCGGGTGCAGGGGGTTAACGAGCCGATCACGCGGGACCCGCGGGCTGTCAGCGATGATCTGGACAGCCTGTGCAGATACGGTAACCTGCCGGGTAACCCGCATCTCCGGCCGGGCACGGATACCCGCCTTCAGGAACCTTCATATGTCGACCCTCGATCACACCCGGAATCTGCTGGACAGCGCCCTCAGCCTGAATGGACGTGCGCAGCAGTTCGACCGCAACACCACGCTGCTGGGCGGCGTCCCCGAACTGGACTCCATGGCGGTGGTCTCGCTGATCACCGCGATCGAGAGCCACTTCGACATCGTGATCGATGACGATGACGTCAGCGCCGAGACCTTCGAGACGGTCGGCACCCTCGCCGATTTCATCGACGCCAAGCTCGACTAGCTCGGTCATGGAAGCCGGGTTCCTGGAGGGCAAGGCCGGACCGGTGTTCCATGTGCTGCATCGACCGGAAGGCCCTTCCGTCCGTGGCCGTGTGCTGTTTTTCCCGCCGTTTGCCGAAGAGCTCAACAAGTCCCGCCGCATGGTGAACCTGCAGGCTCGCCGCATGGCGCAGGCCGGGTATGCGGTGCTGATCCCGGATCTCTACGGATGCGGCGACAGTGGCGGTGACTTCGGCGATGCCGACTGGGACCTGTGGCTGGATGACCTCGCCCGCTGCAGCGACCATCTCGAGGCCTGCTGCCCGGCCCCCCTTCTGGTCTGGGGCTTGCGCGCCGGCTGTCTGCTGGCGGGCGATTTCCTGACGGCGCGTGCCGAACAGGCCGCCGCCGCGATCTACTGGTCGCCCGTCACGAATGGCGAACAACACCTGACCCAGTTCCTGCGCCTGCGCATGGCCGCCGGGATGATGGGCGGGCAGAAGGAATCCACCGCTGATCTGCGCTCGCGGCTGCGGGATGGCGAAGCACTGGAGGTGGCGGGCTACACGCTTGCGCCCACCCTCGCCGAGCGCCTTGCCACCGCCCGCCTGGAGCAGCCCCGCGCGGCATCCGTCGCCTGGTTCGATATCGCGGCACAGGACGATGCCCCGCTGCCGCCGGCGAGCGAGCGCCTGGTTGAACGCTGGCGCGAGGCCGGTGCCGCTGTCGACACCCGGGTGATCGGCGGCGATGCCTTCTGGTCCACCCAGGACATTATCGAGGTGCCGCAATTGCTGGAGGCGACCACGCAGCGCCTGGAGGCCCTGGCATGAGCGAGCGCGCCGTTGTCTTCCGGGTGGGGGAGGAGGAACTGCTGGGTATCCTGCACCCAGGGGCGGAGGGCGCCCGGCGTGGTGTGCTGATCGCCGTGGGCGGGCCCCAGTACCGGGTTGGCAGTCACCGCCAGTTCCTGCTCCTGGCTCGACACCTGGCGGCGCAGGGAATACCCGTGTTCCGCTTCGACTTTCGCGGCATGGGGGACTCTTCCGGTCGTCAGCGGACGTTCAAGGAGGTCCATGACGACATGCGGGCGGCGATGGATACCTTTTCGGCCGAGGCGCCGGAGATGCGCGAGGTCGTGATTTGGGGGCTTTGTGGCGCCGCTTCGGCCGGCCTGTTCTATGCCTGGCGAGATGACCGGGTGGCAGGCCTGGTCCTGGTGAATCCCTGGGTGCGAACCAGTGACGGGCTGGCGCGGGCCTACTTGAAGACATACTACCTTCAGCGTCTGGCCAGTCGCGATTTCTGGACCGGGGCTCTGCGTGGGCGACTGAACCCATGGAACTCCGCGAAATCCCTCGCGGGCATGGCCAGGGCCGCCCTGCGTCCGCGGGCTACCGGTTCGAGTGCGCACGACACGGGTCCCGACACGGACCATGGCCCCCTGCCGGAGCGGATGGCCGCAGGCTGGAAGCGCTTTCAGGGGCCGATCCTCGTGATCCTTAGTGGTGACGACCTGACCGCCGCCGAGTTTCGCGATGTGGCGACCAACGCGCCCGTCTGGAATGGGTTGCTACAGGAGTCGCGGGTAACCCTGCATGATCTGCCCGACGCGAACCACACCTTCTCCCGACGCGAGTGGCGCGATCAGGTGGCGAAATGGACCCATGACTGGGTGCGCGGCCTTCCGGTGACAGGCACAGAACCATGACAACGTGGGACCCCGAGAAGCCGCTGGTGTCGGTGATCATGCCGGCCTACAACACGGCCGCATACATTGCCGAGTCCGTCGACAGTGTTCTGGACCAGGATTATCCCAGCGTCGAGTTGATCGTGGTGGACGACGGCTCGACCGACGGGACGATCGAGGTCCTGCGCGCATATGGCGACCGCCTGACGCTGTTGACCCAGCAGAACCAGGGCGCGGCCGTGGCCCGCAATGCGGGCATCGCCGCCGCCTCCGGCGACTACATCGCGTTCATCGATTCCGACGATGTCTGGTTGCCGGGCAAGCTCGCGGCGCAGGTGGGCTACATGGACCAACATCCCCAGATCGGGATGACCTTCACGGCCTGGCATAACTGGAAGCCCGATCCATCCGGGACGTTTCTGAAACCCGATTCAGCCGAGGGCGTGCACCCGAAGAACCCCGATGGGAAATCGCTTGTGGAACGTGGATCAGGCTGGTTGTACAACCGTCTGCTATTTGGTTCGCTGCCCCATACCATCACGGTGATGATGCGGCGCGATCTGGTCGAACGCGTTGGACAGTTCGACCCCGAACTCAAGAGGGGCCAGGACTACGATTACTGGCTGCGGGCTTCGAGACTGACCGAAATCCACCAGTTGAACCTCGTGACGGCTCTCTACCGGCTTCATGGCGAAGGCTGTATTACCAAGTATCCCGATACGAACTATGAATACGAGGTGGTCCGCAAGGCGCTGCGTCGTTGGGGACGGCTTGGCCCGCGCGGAGAGAAGACATCGCTCGGTGCAATTCGCCGGCGCCTTGCGCAGACATGCTTCAGTTTCGGCTATCACCACTACTGGGAGGGGGACCCGAGACTGGCGCTGCGGTCTTTTCGTCAGTCGGCGTTCCGGTATCCCTGGTCCGCTTCTGCCTGGGCGTATCTTGCCCTGAGTGCCTGGAAAAGTGTCGGTCGCAAGGCCCACTGAATGACTGGATGGCTGCGCTCCGAATCGTCCGGGGGCGATTGAGAGATTTCACTCGATCGACGAACGTTTTCTCCGGCGAGCCGTCGCCGATGCAAGGAGGTGTCCCATGAATGCGGAACCCACTCCCGAACAGGCCGAACTGATCGAGGCCGAAGCCTACGAGAGCATGATGAGGGTGGCCGAAACCGCAGGCATTCCGGGTTTTCGGGCCGTTCGTAGTCGCTCGGGCCTCGCGCTCGTTGCGCCGGGGCTGAAGAAGATCCTGGTTTTTAACCGGGTGCTGGCACTGGGTGTCTCGGAGCCGGCAAGCGAAGACTATATTGACGAGCTCGCGGCCCTGTACGCGCCGCATGCGCTTCCCTGGGCAGTGGAGCTCAGCCCCCATGCCCGCCCCGAGCCCATCCCCCAATGGTTGCGGGATCGCAGGATTCGTCGTGGTGCGCCTTCGGCGGTTCTGGTGCGCTCTACCCGCGATATTCCCGAGGTCAAAACCGACCTCGAGATTCGCCCCTGGCAGCCGGAAGACAACGATGCGGGCGCCGTGTTGGCCGCGCAAACCTTCTCCGTTCCAGAGGAGGTAACGGCACTTCTGGCGGCGCTCCCGCATGCTCCGAGATGGCGCCAGTGGCTGGTGCTCGATGCGGGGAAGGTTGTGGCAACCGGGCTGCTTTATCTTGGCGAAGGGCTTGCGTGGACCGGTTGGGCAGCCACTCACCCGGAATATCGAGGTCGCGGACTCCACGGAGCCATCGTCTCTGCCCGGATCCAGGATGCGGCCCAACACGGATGCAGCTGGGTCGTTTCGGATACGGCGATCGGAACCGAGGCCAAGCCCGATCCCTCTTACCGGAACCACCTACGTAAAGGTTTCCGGGTCGTGCATGAACGGCACAGCTACCTGGCGGTTCCGGGGGTGGTTAAGGCCGCGTAGCTGGAGTCGCTCGCCCTGCGCAATGGAGCGTGCGTTACGCGTCTGCAGACGCAAGGCGCGCGATCAGCGCCTTGCGGTCGACCTTGCCATTCGCATTGAGCGGCAGATTCTCGAGCGAGTGAATGGTTCGCGGGACCATCACGGCGGGCAGGCGCTGGCGCAGCCGATCGCGCAGGGCTGCTTCGTCGGCGCCTTCCGCCACCACGAAGGCCACGATCCCGGAGGCGCCGCTTTTCGTTCGTGGCCATCCAACGGCCACCGCCTGGTCCGTGCCGGCGGCCTCGCGCAGCGCCGCCTCTACCTCGCCGAGCTCGATACGTACCCCGCCGATCTTGATCTGATGGTCCAGGCGCCCGAGAAAGGTGATCGGCTCGCCCGGGCCCGGGCGGCGCACCAGATCGCCGGTCCGGTAGTGCACGCGACCGTCCTCCAGGTGCACGAAGGCCTGCGCCGTACGCTCAGGATCCTTCCAGTAGCCAGGGGTCACCTGGGGGCCGCTGATCAGTAACTCGCCCTCGGCCCCGATGGGTACCTCCCGCAGGGCCTCGTCCGCCACCCGCAGCTCCACCTGGTTGCCCGGATAGCCGATCGGGACCATGCCGTGTTCGCATTCCGCCGGTGACTGCGCCGGGTCCCAGCGGTAAAAGCAGGCATCCACCGTGCATTCGGTAGGGCCGTAAGCGTTGTCGATCCAGGCGTTGGGCGCGGCAACGGCCATCGCCTCGGCCAGTTCCGCCGACAGTGCCTCGCCGCCAAAGCGGCACAGGCGCAGGTCCGGAAAACGCCCCGGCGCCCAGCCGTTGCGACGGTTCATCCCGTGCCCGGCCGAGGGCGTGATGTCGATCACCGTCAGTGCTTTGTCCGCAATGTAGCGGTTGGGGTTGAACCACTCCTTCGCGGACGGGCAGCACAGGCAGGCGCCAAAGGCCCACGAGACGTACAGATCGAACATCGACGAGTCGAAGGTGATGTCGTAGAACTGCGAGAAGCGGTCGGTCTCGTCAATGCCGAACTCCCGGTACCGCTCCAGCGACATCTCCACAAACCGCGCCGCATTGCGCTGGAGTACGCCCACGCCCTTGGGTATGCCCGTGCTACCCGAGGTGAAGAAGAGGCAGGCCAGGTCATCGGGTGATACAGCTGATGGTACCCAGTCCGTGGGTAGAGGGGCGCCTCCGGCCACCCGAAAGTCGTGCCCGGGCCAGCGCGCCTGGAGCTCGTCCAGCCGCTCGGTATCGGGTAGCAGGATCACGAGCGGGCGTGAGAACGCCCCCAACAGGTCATCGAGCCGCTCCAACCCTTGATCATCCACCAGCAACGCCGACAGATCCGCCTGCTCGGCCATCGCCAGTGTGCGCTCCGTCGGGAAGCCCGGATTCAGCGGAACCAGGGTGTGTCCGGCCAGCAGCGTACCCAGAAGCCCCTGGTACATCGCCAGCGAGCGCTGGGCCAGCACGCCGATACGGCAGGGCGTGCCATCGCAATCGACGGACTGCTGCAGCGCGTGGGCGGTTGCGGCAGCAGCCTCGAACAACTCCCCGTAGCTGAGCACCTGACCCTCCACATCCAGGGCCGGGCGCTCCGGGAATTGTTCTACCGAGCGCAGGAAGCCGCTCAGCAATCCGTTCGTTAGCCTGGCGTTTGGCACTGTTGTGGCCCCCGCTTTGCTCGAAAATCCTTTATCCGCGCGGCTTGCCGAGCCTTCCAGCCACTTGTGGCGCGAAGCCCTCGCAGCTTGCCGCGCCCTGGACCCTTCCCTCCAAGCTTCCGCGATCGGCGCATCTCGTACAATCGAGTACATCTACAGGCCGCATGGCCTGGCTAACGGCTGCCTGATGGCGGTTCCCCTTTGGGCCGCCAATGGCCCTCGCATGAAGGATCCGGGTCGGCGCGACATGCTGGAAACCCTGCGCAAGCTGAATGCCCTGCTGGACCCCCGCGACCGCGGGAAGGTCGGGCTGCTGGTGATTCTCATGATCGTCACGGCCTTTATGCAGACTGCGGGCATTGCGTCGGTTATGCCGTTCCTGGCGGTGCTGTCCGACCCGAACATGGTCCAGGACAACGAGATGCTGCGCCTCGCCTACGAATGGCTTGGCTTCGAGTCCACCGGCAGCTTTCTCTACTTCCTGGGGGTGGCGGCATTTGTGCTCTTCGTGAGTGGGACCGCGCTCCAGGCCCTGAACCAGTGGGCCATCACGCGATTCACCCACATGCAGCAGTACGAGCTTTCGCGGCGACTGATGGGCGACTACCTTAGCCGGCCGTTCACGTTTTTCCTCAACCGCAATTCGGGCGACCTTGCCAAGACCGTCCTGCAGGAGACGACCCAGGCCATCAATGGGGCACTGATGCCCATGTTGCGGCTGATAAGCCAGGTACTACTGGCTCTTTTTATCATTGCTTTGTTGGTCGTCGCGCAACCATGGCTCGCCTTGATTGTGGCTGTCAGCCTAGGCGGTGTTTACGCAGCCATTTACATCGTTGCGCGTACTTGGTTAAACCGCATTGGGGAAGACCGCGTCGAGGCGAACCGCGAACGCTTCACGGCCGCCGCGGAAGCGTTTGCCGGGGCCAAGGAGATTCGCCTTCTTGGTCGGGAGCGCGATTATCTGGAGCGTTATCGCCAGCCTTCCAAGCGCTTTGCGAGCCATCAGGCGAATGCCGCCTTGCTTAAGGATCTACCCCAATACGCCATCGAGGCCATCGCCTTCGGCGGGGTGCTATTGCTCATTCTCGTTCTGATGGCGGGCGAAGGCGGCTTGGCCCAAGCCTTGCCGATCATTGGCCTATATGCTCTTGCTGGACGCCAACTGATCCCTGCCTTCCAAAAGATTTTTCAGCAGGTGGCATCATTGCGCTTCAGTGCGGCCGCCGTAGACAACATTCTCAAGGACTTGGGCCCGCGTCCGGAGAGCACCCCTTTGCTTGCGCGCAATGAGCAGCCGGAGCCCCTCGTTCCAGAGCGTTCGACCAAGGTGGTCGATGTCACCTATCACTATCCGGGGCATGCGCGCCCCGCACTGGATGGAGTCTCGCTGGAGATTCCGGCTCAAACGACGGTGGGCATTGTCGGTTCGTCCGGAGCGGGTAAGAGCACGCTAGTCGACCTGCTCTTGGGATTGCTCGAGCCCCAGGCAGGCACCGTTCAGATCGACGGCCAACCCCTTACTCGGGAGAATATCCGCAACTGGCAAGCGGCTGTCGGTTATGTGCCGCAACACATTTTTTTGGCGGACCAGACCGTGACCAGCAACATCGCTCTGGGGGTGCCGGAAGACAAGATCGATCACGCCGCCGTGGAAAAGGCCGCTCGCCTGGCTAACGTGCACGAATTCGTAACCCGCGATTTGCCGGCTGGCTATAATACGGTCATTGGTGAACGCGGCACGCGGCTCTCGGGTGGTCAGCGCCAGCGTATCGGCATTGCCAGAGCCTTGTATCGCGATCCTGCCGTACTCTTTTTCGACGAAGCGACCAGTGCTCTCGACAACGCGACGGAGCATGCCGTGATGGAAGCTCTGCACAATCTATCCGGTGAAAAGACCATCATCCTGATCGCGCACCGCCTGACCACAGTACGTCCCTGCTCGCGAATCTACGTCCTGGAGCAGGGTGCTTTGGCGGATTGTGGCACCTACGAAGAACTCTCGGACCGGAGTGTACCCTTCCGGCGCCTAGCTGCCGGCTCCTCATAGCGCGCGGCTTCGAGATGACTACGCCGAGAGAACCTGAAGTCATCCGAGTGGCGTTTCGTGCCCCTAAGTCTCTGGTCCTGCCTGACCACATTCTCGCACGCCCCCACAGTTGGCTCCGTATTCGCAAACCGCGCGTTTTCCTGTGGCGCCCTTTTCAGCCTCTTTTCCCCGATCGTAATCGGCCCCGCCAACTCTTCTTTTGGAGGACGATGCCCGTCTCTGGCCTTTACTTGAGTACGAAAAACCTGGGACAGGCGACTCTATGACCAACGTACCACCGAACAAACCCTTTCCGATCGCGCACGATAACGCGCCGAGCGATGTCTATATCCAGCTCCAGAATCATTTCGAACAAGAAATACAATCTATCGCGCCTCTCCGGGTCGCGTCCCGGCCGAGCTCATCCGTTCATCATGTCCGGGTCAAGTTGGCGCAGCGAGAATTTGATTTATGGATCAAGACCCTAAACGGGCCAGGTGGCATCGAGTCTTGGAAGGCGCGCCAAACACTGCGAGATGCGGCGATCTCCGAATACTTTCTCGCCAGCCCCCACAGAGATCCCCGTTTTCGGGTTCCCAGCGTGGTTATGAGCATACCGGAGACGGGGACCATCGTAACCAGACACGAACCCGGAAATCGACTTCAAGACAGGTTGAAAACCATCCCGCTTGTTCCGTGGAGACCTGTCTTCGTCGACGACCTCGCAGAGGCCTTCTTCCGAGCAGGCGAATGGCTTCGCCATTTCCAGATGATCACGCAAGACTTTCGGCCCTCGCAGCACGAAACCCAGGAACCCGTTCCTGTCAAGACCCTGGCGTTTCTACTAGAACAAGCCGTCATGCGGCTCACCGAGGCGCAGGCTCAAGGTACCCTCGATTTTTCATTGGCCGACATGAAGCACCTTGAGAAAGGCGCATCGAATCTACGGGTGGTGGCCAAAAGCGATCGCCCTAATTCCATCATTCACGGGGATTTCTATCCGGGTAACCTGCTCTCCGCAAAAGACAGCATGACCGGACTCGACTTGTCCAGTAACGGCTTCGGTTCGCCGCTCCTTGATGTCGGGTATTTCGTGTTTCAGACTGAAACCTTCTTCGCTCGGCGTGCTTTTCGTAGTTCGCTTCACAAAACCTTGGTTCGGGGGTTCCTCCAAGGTTATGGGGCCCCATCTTCTTCTGATGAATCTTGGCGTCACGCTCCCGAGTTCAAAGCAATTCGCTTCGCTTTGATTGCCTCCCGGATCCTAGGTTTCAGTGGTCGGGGTGACGCAAACCCATTGCGGCAGCTGGAGCGGAGGAAGCATGCTCGCAAGCTAATCCAAGAGGCGAAAAATTTGGTGCGAGCCTAGTTCGCTAAGCGTGGATCGAGGATTCGGTAGGTATGGCGTACTGGCAGTTCATATGTCTCTCGCGGCGCCTCTCACGCGTTTCTTATGATTGGGAGGGGCGGCCACTGAATTAGTTTTACAAGCCTAGTGCTCTTGCAAGGATTCGCTCGAAATCAGCTCGCGCTTTGTGGAGCGTACTGTTATTCGTGTCGTCGATATTCATTGCCTTGGATACCGACTGGATGGCGCGATGGATTCCCACGGGTCCAAGCCGCCGTTCAGAGACGGAAACATATTGTTTCTCTTTCCCAAGCATTTTGAACAGGGCCTCCTTCTTATAATCTCCTAGGGTCCCGTCTTGGTCGGCGGCGTTGACGCCAATTCCGACCACCGGGACGCCAAGATTCATGGCGTTGACACATAGGTGGTATGTGTCGGTCACAATGAATGAGCTGTGCCGAATGTTGTCAAGAAGACCACCCAATTGGACCCTCCCAGGTCTAGCCGGGTCGATGTCGAACCAACCGGATAACCGTTCTGAGCTCTGCAATTTCGATACAGAGAGGGCGAGTCGGAGCATGGTAATGCCTTTGAGTCCGGACCGCCCGAAGAAAAATCGGTAGTGCTTTCGCTTGAGGTCGGGTGGGCGGGTTTTTAAGAGGGGTGCGGGATTCAGTAGAAAAGCTGTATCTAGGCCTGTTTGAATGGTCGGGCGGCCATTCTCGGGCAGGAGTGTCCTCAGGGACTCAGTCGATGCCGGGTCTCGTGGAAAGATCGCGTCGAAGCTGGATGAATACAGACGAACGATCTCTTCCCAGTCCTGAGGGCTGAGCAATTGTCGGCAAGCGGAAAGCCCCTGAAAGTTGTTTCCCGCGGAGATCACGCGCTGATGACTGCGATGGTAGTTCTTCAGCAAGAATAGGCGCTTCCATTTCTCAAGGGCTTCCTGGTTGGTCCGGCTGTGACCATGACGGATGTCCAATTGGGTGAAGTCGTGTATCCCATACAGTGGCGAGTTCAGGAAATCCCCCCAGTACAGAATGGTTGAGTAGTCTCTGAGCTGGTTGGGGTCGTGAAGGGGCGTTGTAGGCTGGCCAGCGAAGTAAGAATTGGAGTGGGGCGAGGCGTTATGGGATTTAAAGATGTCAAACGTGGCGCCGTGCTTGCGAAGGAAATCTTCGGCTGCGAGATCGACCGAGAGCATCCCCGCGTTGAGTGGGTTGTGCGCCGTAATAACAGCGATGTCCTTCATGGTGTTTTCCTTCGTGTGGGCTCGCTGCGGTGTATGCGGTGCCTAAGGGCTTCAGGAATACTTTAGCGCATGGTCGATGGCCTGTCTGGAGATTCGTTTGACAAGACATGCGGCGGATTCGAGTGGATCGAGTGGGTGATGGTGTTAAAGAGCCGGACACCGGGAGGGCTCGGACCGATGATATTGCGGTACCGCCAGGGTCGGCCGGGCGGTGGCGGCATGAGAGGGGCAGGGGGCGGAACTGACGGATGCGATGGAGTGTGGTATTGCGAAGAGAGAAATTCGGGAGTAAGGGCATGCTGCTCGGGGGGCGAAGTTTTGTGGGGTTTCTCTGGCTCTGAGCAGCGGATAGAGAGCCTAGTCAGCTGAGTCGGGGGTTGTTGGTTGGGAGTGACGATTACAGGGTATGCCGCTGGGGAAGCGGAACCTCGTTACAAGGAGAAGGGCAGCGTGGTGAGTGACAGATGGCGGGTAGCGGTCGTGATTCCGTACTTCCAGCGAGAGGCGGGGCTGTTACGGCAGTGCGTGCAGTCCGTGTTGGAAGCGAGGGGCGGTATGAGGGTCCGGGTTTTCGTCGTGGATGATGGCTCGCCCCTTCCGGCAGAAGACGAGATTGGGGATTTGGAGGATGGTGGGGCAGTTAGCATTGTCCATCAGCAGAATGCGGGGCCCGCGGCGGCACGGAATGCAGGCCTGGATCATGTGAGCGGCACACCGTTCGTGACCTTTCTGGACTCCGATGATCAGTGGACCGGGCCATTTCTGGAGGATGCGGTTAGGGCGCTGGAGCAGGGCTATGATCTGTTTGTGGGCGATAGCCAAAGGGTCGGAGTTTCGGGAACCCGGTTCAATTGGGGACGGTCGGCGGGTGACAACATCTGCCTTGACGAGCATCGTCTGGTTGACCCGCAACATGAGCTCTACGAGTTTGTAGGAAATTTTGTCGACCTCTTGGTTCGCCGAAGCAATGTCATCAGCGCGAACACCATGGCCTATCGGCTCGACCGCTTCCCGGATCTTCGGTTTCCGGTGAGTCTGCTCCATGGGGAAGATCGGTTGTTCAAGCTCCGATTGGCTGCGCGGTTGGATCGTGTCGCCTTCTCGCCACGCGTTTACGCGGACGAGGGGGAAGGGGTGAATATCTTCGACAAGTCAGGCTGGAATACGGAGGGCTATCTGGGACTTGCCGGCAACTACGTTGCGCTGTCGCAGATGATCCTGGACGAGATTCCACTGAGCGCCCGGCAGAAGGCTTTAGTGCGTGCCCAGCTCGGCAAATCGCGCCGAGGGTTTTTGGCCGGAGTGCTGCATCAGTTGCGGCAGGGCAAGCGCTTGGATTGGTCCGTCGTCATCAAGACGTTTCGTAATGATCCTGTCGGCGCGTTGCTGGTGGCGCCGAATATCCTGCGGCTGATGACGGACCGTCTGATGAATCGTGGTGACCGGCCATAGGACGGACAAGAGCGGTTACCGGTCGGGTTGGCGCGTTACCTGGCTCGCCAGGGCCGTCCATGTGACGATGAGCTCCGCGTGGTACTGACCCAGGGGAAGTTCAATTGGAGGCCGGCTCCGACCGATGGCGCCAGCCGTTGCGGATGGCAGCGGTGTCTCTAGCCAGGCATCGGGGGGTGGTGTCTGCCCCTGTTCGGTATGCCCGGATTCCGCCAGAAATGAGCATTCTGAGGTGGCAGTGCCAGTGACCGCGTGGCCGCCGGGATTCAGGTAGCGTATGCCCGGTTCGCCGCGATGCTCCAGGTTCAGCGTTTGTTCGATGCGCGGCAGGTCAAGGTGGATGGTCCATTCGAGATGTCCCCTGACGTGGGCGAGCTTGGGGCGGCGCAGAGCGGCTCGGCGACCCAGCGCACCGCCCAGCAGTCGCCAGTCGAGCGCGGCCAATGCGTGCTGGCCCAGGCCGCTGGTTGCGGGGCGCACGAGCGCCCGGGGGTGGCCTGACAGGCTGATCCGTACGATTCGGTCGCCGCGCTTGATCTCGCACGAGTCGAAATCGGTCAGCCCGAACAGGATGCCTTGGGCTTCAAAGACCGGCGTCCACCCAGCCAGGGCCGCATTTGCCTCCAGCGCTTGCCTGGAAATCCGGACGGGTGCTGGGCACAAAGGGAGACCCTGCCAGGCGGCATGCAGCGGCATGCCCCCGGCATAGCGCAGCTCCACTTCGCTTCGGCTGAAGGCCTGAGGTGGTTGGCCGCAACCGGAAATAAGGAAGAAGGCTTTACCAGGGGCGCCGACACGAAACGGTACCGCATGCGGTTTGTCCGTGACAGAAGGTTCGAGTGCCCGTAGCTTGGTGGGAACGGGAGCGCGGTCTGCGCGTGTGGTCCGGTCCTTGGCCCAGGTGATGATGGCGGCCGCCCAGGCGTTGTACACCGATAGGTGCATGTAGGTGTCCCAGCCTGTACTGGGCGTTTTCCGGTCAGCTGGGTTTAGCGCGATGAAGCCGTCTGGACGGGTCTGTTCCTGCAAGCGTTGCAGAATGCTGTGCAACATCCGGCCGGGGGGAGTGTCTTGGGCCTGCGATTGGCTTGCACCCAGCAGGATCAAACTTGCCATCAGGCAGGCGTCACCGAATAGGGCGTGGCTACTCCGGCCGAGGCCGCCGACATGGCCGTGGCCATCCCACACGTGCAGGCTCCATTTCAGCAGGCTTTCGATTGTCGGTTGCCACGCCTCCGGCTCGCCAAGCTCGGCGGCTGTGACGGCGACGAAAAGCGCCTTGTGGTGGTAGGCCGTGGGTGTCGCCCCGCGTTCCGGTATGCCGGGGCGGGCTGGGTAATCGACGAATGCACCGGAAGGCGTGACCCAGCGATCAAAGAGCCCCCGCAGGCGCGCATGTGCGCGGATTCTGGCGTTGCCGCTGGCTTCCTGTAGTTCGCATAACCGGGCCAGCAGGGTCCAGTTGTTGGAGGGATATCCGCGGGAAAGCTTGCACCGTTGCGCCAGGCGTCGAATGTGAAAGACCTCGCTTGGGGATGCGCCGGATTGCTCGATGTGCTCTGCGAGCAGATTCAGGAGGAATCGGTTGAAGGGGGCGTGCCCTCTCTGGTCCTCAGGCAGGGCCTCCCATGCATCCAGGGGGCGGTGCCAAAACCCGGAATCGGGGCCCTCCTGGATGGCGAGTGCCAGCGAGGCGGCGGTTTGTCCGTAGTGGTCCCCGGGCGTAGGGGCCTCGTCCACTGGATCGTAGAGGCCCACCCCGGGCTGGGTGTTGGCAAGCAGCGCGCCGGTCAGGTTACCGATGCATTGGTCCAGTGCGGCCGTCGTCTGGGTAAAGGGGGCGTTGATCGGGAAGGCCTCCATCAGGGCGTCATCCACAACCGAATCAGTTTCGGGATGACGATGGCCCCATCAGGGTGCCGGACATGACCGTGTCCTTGTCGGCTCCGATCTGCTCCGATTGGGAGTTCGGTTGTGGCTGGGCGGGCTTATCGGTGACTGGAGCGGTGGTGGGATGTGGGGCCGTTTCAAGTTCCCGGCGCATAATCACAGCCAAGGCAACAAAAGCGTAAAGGAGATTGAAATACGTCACATCAAGGAAGGTGCCGGCAATCAGGTATCCGAGGAGGCCAACCTGCAGCGCCCAGGCATATTCAGCCAGCCACGTCTGTCCTGTGCGGTACCGCGCGGTGCGCCGGATTCGATTGAACGTCATGAAGGTGAAAGCCATTAGAGTCAAAAACAGTCCCAGGCCCACAAAGCCGTGTTCCTGCATTAGGCCAAAGTAGACACTGTGGGGCGACATTGCGTGCCGCCATACGCCCTCGAAGTTCGCATAGGAGATGTACCAATCGTATCCGAGGTGATGCGAACGAAACCCCGCGCCAGTCACGGGGTTTTCCATAGCAATGTTCCAGGCCACCCCCCAGGACTGGATGCGCATCATCGCAGAGTTGTCTTCCTCGTAGGCCTGGATCGTCTGCCATCGCTCGACCAGAGGTTCTGGTGCGGTGACACCCACAACAGCAACCAGAATGACCCCGGCCAGGAGCATCAGACCCTTTTTCTGCATGTGCCAGAACAGGAACGGCGCTATCGCTAACAGGCCCACGAAGGCCCCACGAGAATAGGTCGCGAGGATTGCGATCGCTGTTAGCCAGAAGACGGCGTAGACGAACCATCCGATGGGGCGAGAGAAGCGGTTGAGAAGTTCGATTCCGAGGTCGGCTGCCCATCGTCGATCAAACATGCGGGCAGTGGCCAGGATCAGCGGCAGGATCATGAGCATCGCCAGGCCGATATAGGTGTTACCGGAGAGGTAAGACCCGGTAGGCCCGAGTACGTGGTGGGCTCCGGCAGTCTGGATCGCGAAAAGCCCCCCTTTGAATCCGTAGAATGCGATCGAGGCGGTGATTACCAGAAGAAGCCAGACAATGCGGCGTTCGCCATAGATCAGCATCGGCGTGACAAAGGTGATCAACAGGATCTTCATGAAGTGGATCCAGAAGTCCCACGCCCCGCTGGAGTTGACCGCAAAGAAGCTGGTCATCGCGAAGTAGCCAGCCAACACGAAAAGCATGACCGTCTCGCGTGTAAACGGGAACGGCTTTCGGTCCTTGGCCAGGAACAGCGCGACCAATGTCACCCCCCCTACGTAGACGGCCAAGGAGGCGCCGCGCATGAACGTCCACGCATGCCACTGGGGCGCGAACAACCCGACCCAAAACCACGCCAAGATCCCGATCCATGCATAGCGCACAATCAGGGGTAGCAGTACGGCGATGATCAGGGCGAGGAGGTAGTCACGCATGCAGTTTGATCTCGCGCCGCTGTGGCTGGTTCAGGCGATAGGGGCTGGCTCAAGGCCCGTTTCGTCGCATGTTACACGCGGCCGCTTCCGAGCAACCCCGGGCCGATGAACGGGCTACTAACGGTACGTCTGGGCCGCGGCCGGAAGCGGCTGGTGCCTGGGGTATGATCGAGCCGTCAGTTTCCGATAGCCCCGGGCGCCGAGATGTCCTTTCTTGTGCACGATTCCGTATGGATGCAAGCCGACTGCGTGGCGGCCGCCCCGGCCCTGCGTTATCGGGATGAGGGCGAGGACTACGCGACGTTGGCGGCCGGTATCGAGCGGGCGTCTACGCGCCTTCTGGGGTGCGGTCTGGGGCGTCAGGAACGGGTGGCGGTCTACCTCGACAAGCGTCCGGAGACGGTGCATGCCCTGTTCGGCGCCGCGCGGGCCGGCGGCGTCTTCGTGCCGGTGAACCCGTTGCTCAAGGCGGAGCAGGTGGCGCACATCCTGCGCGACTGCAATGTGCGCATCCTGGTGACCTCCGCGGACCGACTGGTGGCGCTGCGGGCGGTACTGACCGATTGTCCCGATCTGCACACGGTGCTGCTGGTGGGGCGGGAGCCGAGCCAGGACTCGGGCGATGCCGAGGTCGGACGTGTGCGAGTGGATATGTGGGATGCCGCGCCGGAGCATGACGGTCTACGCCGGCACCGGGTGATCGATACCGACATGGCGGCGATCCTCTACACCTCCGGCAGTACCGGGCGCCCCAAGGGGGTTGTGCTGTCGCATCGCAACATGGTGGCGGGTGCGCAAAGCGTTGCGACCTATCTGGAGAACCGGCGCGAGGATCGTCTCCTCGCCGTACTGCCGTTCAGCTTCGACTACGGCCTGAGCCAGTTGACCACGGCGTTTCGCACCGGGGCCCAGGCCGTGTTGCTGAACTACCTGCTCCCGCGCGACGTGATTCGGGCGGTGGAGCGTTACGGCATCACGGGGCTGGCGGCCGTGCCTCCGCTCTGGATTCAGCTTGCGCGTCTGGAATGGCCCGAGGCGGCGCGGGAGAAGTTGCGCTATCTCACCAACTCCGGTGGCGCGATGCCGAAGGAGACGCTGTCGGCCCTGCGAGCCGCACTGCCCGGCACCGACTGCTATTTGATGTATGGCCTGACCGAGGCGTTTCGCTCTACTTACCTTCCACCCAAGGAACTGGATCGGCGTCCGGGGTCCATGGGCCGGGCGATTCCCAATGCGGAGATCCAGGTGGTGCGGCCGGATGGCAGCCCCTGTGCGCCGGGCGAGCCGGGTGAACTCGTGCATCGTGGCGCGCTGGTCGCCATGGGGTACTGGAACGACCCCGAGCGCACGGCGGAGCGGTTTCGGCCCGCACCCGGGCAGCCGCCTGGCGTGCCGTTGCCCGAGATAGCGGTGTGGTCCGGCGACACCGTGCGCATGGATGAGGATGGCTTTCTCTATTTCGTGGGGCGGCGCGACGAGATGATCAAGACCTCCGGCTATCGCGTGAGCCCCAACGAGGTGGAAGAGGCGGCCTATGCCTCCGGGCTGGTGGCCGAGGTCGCCGCGCTCGGGGTGGAGCATCCGACGCTGGGGCAGGCCATCGTACTGGTGGCCCTGCCGCAGCAGCCGGATCTGAGCCCGGAGACCCTGATCGATGCGCTGCGCCCCGGCCTGCCGGGGTTCATGTTGCCGGCGCATGTGGGGCTGCGCACCGAGCCGCTGCCGCGCAACGCCAACGGCAAGATCGATCGCAAGGCGCTGGCCGCCGAGTTCGGAGACCTGTTCCGGGAGGGGGTGCCGGCATGAGTGATACCCGCCCCGAGCACTGTGCGCTGCATCCGTTCCGGGTGGTGGACGACTGCCTGGAACTTGGCGGGCAGTCGCTGATGGAGCTGGCGGCCCGAGTCGGCCAGACACCCTTCTATGCCTACAGCCGGGAGGCTATGACCGAACGGGTTGCGCAGTTGCGCGCGGGACTGCCGCAGGGGCTGTCGCTGCACTATGCGATCAAGGCGAACCCGATGCCGGCGGTTGTGCAGCACATGGCTGGCTTGGTGGATGGGCTCGATGTGGCCTCCAGCCGAGAGATGCAGGTGGCACTGGATACCGGCACGGCGCCGGGGGATATCAGCTTTGCGGGTCCCGGCAAGGCGATACCAGAGCTGGAGGCGGCGGTGGCGGCCGGGATCACCATCAACCTGGAATCGCCGACCGAACTGGAGCGGCTCGGGGCCATTGCAGAACGCACGGGTCGGCAGGCGCACGTGGCCGTCCGGGTGAACCCGGATTTCGAGCTGAAAAGCTCCGGCATGCGCATGAGCGGCGGGCCCAAGGCCTTCGGCGTGGATGCCGAGCGTGTGCCCGAGCTGCTGACCCGTATCGGCGAGCTGGGCCTGCACTTCCGCGGGTTTCACATCTTTTCCGGCTCACAGAACCTGCGCCCGGAAACCCTGGTCGAGGCGCAGGGGCATACCTTCGATCTCGCCCTGCGCCTGGCCGAGTCGGCACCGGGGCCGGTCGAGATGCTGAATATCGGCGGCGGTTTCGGCATCCCCTATTTTCCCGGCGACCAGCCTCTGGACCTGGGCCCCATCGCCGATCATCTGGAAAACCGCCTGCCTGCGGTGCGCGAGGCGCTGCCGGATGCGGAGATCATGCTGGAGCTGGGTCGCTATCTCGTCGGCGAGGCCGGCATCTACGTGGCCGAGGTGCTGGACCGCAAGGAGTCCCGTGGTCAGGTCTTTCTGGTCACGAACGGCGGGCTGCACCACCACCTGGCTGCCTCCGGCAACTTCGGCCAGGTGATCCGCAAGAACTATCCGGTGGTGGTGGGCAACCGGGTGCATGGCCACGAGCGTGAGCTCGTGAACGTGGTCGGCCCGCTGTGTACCCCGCTGGACGTGCTGGCCCAGCAGATGGAGCTGGCGCGCGCCGATGTGGGCGATCTGATCGTGGTCTTCCAGTCGGGTGCCTACGGCTACACCGCCAGCCCGACGCGCTTTTTGAGCCATCCGGAACCGGTGGAGATCCTGGTGTGAACAAGCAACCGATCGCTGCCCTCGACCCGAGCAGGCAGGCCGAGGCCGGTGAACGCCCATGAGCCAGCGGTTTTCTCCAATCGTTGTCGTGGGCAGCGGGCGTTCCGGCACGACATTCCTGGCCAAACTTCTCGACAGTCACCCCCGTGTTCTGTATCGACACGAACCGGACTGGGCACTTGTCGACAGGTCAATCCCGTTTCTTCCCGGGCCGGACGATCGGCAACGTTGTCTGCGTCTGGCGGGCGAATATTTAAGGCGGTTGGAGAATGTCCGGGCGCTTAAGGTCAGCGGCAAGGAGCCCTTCTTCCGCAAGTCTTACCGGTCCAGCCCGAGAGAGGCCGCTTACCGGCTCAATGTTGCGGCCGCTCGCCTGCTGGACCGGCTGGGGATCGCACAGAAACGAGACACCGTCGGGGACATGGTTGGCCGGGGTGCCCCCGATAACGTGGTGACTGTCATCAAAAGCGTGAATTCGGTGGCGCGGGCACCGCTGTTTGCGGATGCGCTGCCCCGTGTGCGGCTTGTGCATATCGTTCGCCATCCGGCTGGGGTCATTGCATCCAGACTGCGCGGAGCCGACAGGGGCCTTATGGACTCTCGGGTCTACATCAACAGCCTGTTCGACGCGGGCTATGCGGACCAGTGGGCGTGGCAACGAGAGGAGGTCAAGAGCTGGCCTATCGAGAAGCAGTTGGCCTTTGAGTGGATGGCGGTTAACGAATTCGTTTACCGATCACTCGAAACCCACGAGGCCTACATGTGTGTGACTCATGAGGCGTTGTCCCGGTCCACCGAGGCGGAAACCAGAAAGATCTTTGCCCACGCAGGGCTTGACTGGAATGAACAAACGGCTGGGTTTGTTCAGTCGCTGACCTCTCGTTGCGGCCAGTCCGGTTACTTCGACGTGCAGCGGGCGCCGGAGACTCAGATCGCCAAATGGCGCGAGGAACTGACGGAGCAGCAAGTGTCCTGGATCGAAGAGGTCGTCACGCCCTCATTGGTGGGCAAGTGGTTTCTTTGAGCCATTTGCGGAACGCTGGCCAGACTGATCGGTGTCGCCTCAAGCGCGTACTTCTCTCGGCCCCGTGAGGTTGCGGGCCAGGCGCAGGCCGAAGCGCAGGGGGGTGCGATCCCAGGGGGTGAAGCGCGGGAGCTGGAAGAGATCGGAATCGAGACGCGCGGCGCCCGGCGCGGTGGACACGGCGGCCTCGAAGCCGCAATCGCGCGCGATCTGCACATGTTCGGTGGCGTAGTCCTTGTTCGGGCGTCCGTTGGGGTAGGCAAACAGGCGTGGTGCCCGCCCAAGCAGCGCCTCGAGGTCGTTCCGGCCCTTCTCGATCTCGGCGCGGGCGGTGGCCGCGTCCACCTCGGTCAGGATGGGGTGGGTGGCGGTGTGGCCGCCGATTTCCATGCCCGCGTTCGCGAGTTCGCGCACCTGCTGGCCGCTCATCATCAGGTTGTCCGGCAGTTGCAGGCCAAAACGCGCGGCCAGGGCCTCGGTACCGGCCCGGCGCTGTTCGGCGGGCTGGTACTTGAAGCGGCCGATCAGCGCGTGGATCAGTTTCAGGCGGTCCTGGTGGGTCTCCAGCGCCCACTCCCCGAGGCCTTCCGGGCTCATGTCGGCATTTTTCGGCAGGCGGCGCACCGTCTCGATCAGGGTGTCGTTGAACATCCGGCCGCCATCGAGATAGCCGGTGGCAATGAAGAATGTGGCTGGCATGCCTTCCTCTTGCAGTATCGGCAGCGCGACCTCGGCGTTGTCGGCATAGCCGTCGTCAAAGGTCACGCATACGGCCCGTGGCGGCAGGGTGTGGTTTTGCAGGCGTTCGACGGCCTCGGCCAGCGGTAATGGGTTCATGTGGCGGGCCAGCAGGCGCATCTGCCAGCGGAAGTCATCGGCGTGCGGATCACCATCCAGCAGCGGGTCGGGTTCCGGCAGTACACGGTGATAGATCAGGATAGACAGGCGCCCCCTGGAACCACCAGGCGACATCAGGGACAGCAGCGAGCGCAGCAGCATGTCGGCTAGACCGCCCGAATGCGCGCGACGCAGCACCGCCGGGCCCGATCACGGCTTTGCCCCGGTTCGGGCTTCTTGGTGTGCGCGGGTGCAAGGGCTGCACGCATGCTTGGGTATGACTCCGGCATCTGCAATTTGGTGTCCTGCAACAGTGTTTCCCTTGGCCTTGTTGCCGATCATAGCGAAGGGAAACGCTGCAGAGTGAGGGCGCCGTTGATTGAGCGTTTTCCGCATGTGGAAAACGGGTGTACCACTCGCATCGATTGCCGCTTGCGTCGGGAGGTTCGGGGGTGCCTGATCGTACGCTTGCTTCACGGGCCTGACGGGAAGCCGGTGGCCCCGCCGCGAAAGGCCGAATGACAGAGGGCCAGTAGCGAGGCCATGCTGCTCAAAGACCGTTCGGTCGGGAGATCGCATATGTGGGCTGAATTAGCGGTAAAACGCGCGGGATGGGGACGGGCTGTTAGCTGCATCGGTTGCGCGACCCTGGGGGCCATGGTCCTTCTGCTGCCGGGCATCGGGCCCGTAGTTGCGGCAGATCATTCGGGGTTCACGGAGGCGCCGGACGGGGGATGGAACCGTATCCAGGCTACGCCGACGGACTATCGCGCGGCGGTGGCTGCGCTTGAGCCCGGTGACTGGTTGCAGCTGGAGTCAGGGGACTATCCGCGTTCGCTGCGGTTACACGGAGTGCGCGGGACGCCGGAGCGGCCCATCGTGATCAGCGGGCCAGCGGAAGGTGAGCCGGCCGTGCTGCGCGGGCGCCGCGGGGAGAACACGATCAGCCTGGTGGATGCGGAACATCTGGTGATCCGGCATCTGACGCTGGATGGCGGCGGGGAACCGGTTGCGGGGGTGGTGGCGGAGGCGCGCGGTGACGGCGTGCATCACGTGACGCTGGAGCACCTGACCATCCGCCATTATGACCGTTCGCAGGGCAACACGGGGATCACGACGCGCGTGCCGGCCTGGGGCTGGGTGATCCGGCACAACGAGATCCATGATGTGGGTACCGGGATGTATCTCGGACAGCCGGATGGCACCAGCCCGTTTGTCGGTGGCGTGATCGAGCACAATCATGTGCACCGCACTCTGGGGTACAACATCCAGATCAAGCACCAGACGGAAAGGGAGATGATTCCGGATCAGGACCCGGGCCCGCGCGAGACGCGGATTCGCTTCAATTTTCTGAACAAGGCAGAACGCGGGAGCGACGGGGCCCGGGCCCGCCCCAATCTGCTGGTGGGGCATTTCCCGCCCACCGGCCCGGGGTCTGAAGACCGCTATCGCATCGAAGGGAATCTGTTCTACCAGAACCCGCAGGAGCGACTGTTCCAGGGCGAGGGCAACCTCCTGATCCACGACAACCTGTTCGTGAATGATGTCGGCGATGCGTTGCTGGTCCGCCCGCACAACCATGTGCCGCGGGAGATCCACGTTGTGAACAACACGGTCTTGGCGAGCGGGTTCGGGATTCGGGTGGACGAGCCCGACCAGGCATACGAGCAGGCGGTGGCGGGCAACGCCGTGTTCGCCGGGAACCCGTTACAGTTCTCAGGCGGTATCGCGGGAGCCGAGAATTTTACGGCCTCACGCGATACCGCGGCCCGTTACCTCGTGGCCCCGGATGCTGGGCTGGATGCCCTGGATCTCTACCCGCGCGCGGGCGGTTTGCGGGAGCGTGGAGGCAGCGTGAGTTCGCCCGCAATCGCGGGCGCGGATCACGATTACAATGGCCGCCTGCGCGAACGACCGGTCTGGGGCGCCTATGCCGGTCCGCCGGGCCCCAATCCGGGGCGCGTGGAGGGGATCGGGCCGCGCGTGCCGGGTTGCGCGCCCTGCCAATAGGGAAACATGGATCCCATGTTTCCCTGAGCCGGACGCGGTCCAGGGACAGAACGGCCCCCGCCGGGGTGCCGCATGACGAAGAGCAACGAGAACGGACATCTTATGCATACGCTTCCCGCGCTGGATGAAGTCACCATTGGGGTCATCGGTCTTGGGTACGTCGGCCTGCCGCTGGCCGTCGAATTCGGCCATCACTGGTCCACCATCGGGTTCGACATCGACCCGGAACGGGTGCAACAGCTGCGGGCCGGGGTGGATCGCACGCGCGAGGTGGAGGCGGACAAGCTGGCGGCCACGCCGCATCTGGAATACACCTCGGACCTGGAGGCGATGCGGGCCTGCAACGTGTTCGTGGTGACGGTGCCGACCCCCATCGACCGGCACAAGCGCCCCGACCTCGGACCGCTGCTCGGGGCCAGCCAAAGTGTGGGGCGGGTGCTGAAGCCGGGGGACACGGTGATCTACGAGTCCACCGTGTATCCGGGCGCTACGGAGGAGGACTGCGTGCCGATCCTGGAGGCGGAGTCCGGCCTGGTGCACAACCAGGATTTCTTTACCGGCTACAGCCCCGAGCGCATCAACCCGGGTGACAAGGAGCACGGGGTGACCTCCATCATGAAGGTCACCTCGGGCTCTACGCCGGAGGTGGCCGACTTCGTCGACGCGCTGTACGCACGGGTGATCACCGCCGGTACGCACAAGGCCGAGAGCATCCGCGTGGCCGAGGCCGCCAAGGTGATCGAGAATACCCAGCGCGATGTGAACATCGCGCTGATCAACGAGCTGGCGTTGCTGTTCGAGCGCCTGGGGCTGGATACGGAAGCCGTGCTGAAGGCGGCCGGGACCAAGTGGAACTTCCTGCCGTTCCGCCCCGGGCTGGTGGGCGGCCACTGCATCGGCGTGGACCCGTACTACCTGACGCACAAGGCGCAGGCGGTGGGGCACCACCCGGAGATGATCCTGGCCGGGCGCCGTGTGAACGACTCCATGGGCGCCCACATCGCGGACAACACGGTGCGGGCCCTGGTGCGCAAGGGCATCAATCCGGTGGGCGCACGCATCCTGGTGATGGGGCTGACATTCAAGGAAAACTGCCCCGACCTGCGCAACACCCGCGTGATCGACATTCACGCCACCCTGGCCGGCTATAACGCCGAGGTAACCGTCTTCGACCCCTGGGTGGACCCGGCCGAGGCCGAGCACGAATACGGCATCACCCCGGTGACCGAGACCCCGGACCCGGGGCAGTTCGATGCGATCATTGTCGCGGTGCCGCACCGCGAGTTCCTGAAGATGGGGATCGAGGCGATCCGGGCGCTGGCACGCCCGGAGTCGGTGATCTTCGACGTGAAATCGGTCTTCCCGCGGGAATCGACCGACCTGCGCTTATAACAGCGGTTCGGGATGCACTCGCAGGGAGGCATCGAATCCATCGTTCGGTGTCGCCCCGGTCTTGCGACGAAACGATCTTCGACGGGTGGTACAGAGCCCGTCGAAGATCTCCGTGGTGGATGTTTCAGCTGCCGCTGTCGGACCGCTTGCGGCGCCAGAGCATCGATCCGGCTACCAGCAAACCGCTAGCAAACAATACTAGAGTGCCGGGCGTCGGGACTGGCGTAACTTGTTCGAGTTCACCGATGGTCATATTGTCGAAGCTGAAGATGTCGGTCGTCGGCCCTGCGACCAGGTCAAAGTCGAGCGAAGTGAACAGAAAGTCCTCACTTGAGGCGATTGCGCCGAAGTAGAAGACCGAGCCGTCCGTAGATCCGAACGATCCCACGGTGTGCGGGACGATTTCCTGGTGGACGCCTCCCGAACTCAGGTTGAAATTGATCAGCAGTTGCCCGCCGAAGTCCCCGATGTCGATCCCGTAGAACCCGAAGGCGGCGATGTCCTGTCCGAAGTCCACGCCGAATCCGTCGTCTCCCGTCGCATCGGCCCGCCAAGTGTTGGTGCCCGATACGGAGTACCGACCAGCGAAGGCGCTGCCCTCGGAGACGGTCTTGATGCGGCCGTCCCCCGTAAGGGTCGCGTCAAGCGTGCCACCACCGAAGCCGGGGAAGGTCAGATTCAGTGGCGCAGTGGTCCCCGTGGCAAAGCCTTCGAAGTCCTCGGTTCCGACGCCACTGAGCGACCCGAGAAAGGCGCTTTCGGCCGCATCTGAGTTGGGGGTCTCAGACAACGGAACGGTCGCCGAGTTGTTCAGATCCTCTCCGAAATAAGTGATGAACGCGGCCTGGGCCGAGGTTCCGGCTAGCATCGCCCCCGCGGCGATCAGTGCAATAGCGAGTGGTCCTTTCATGCTGCGACTCCCTTGTTGGCATCCTGGGTCCCGTCCGAAGCAGAAATCGTGCCATTGCGCTGCAACTCACTGACTTGTCGGGATTCAACGGGGCATACGAGAGGGTTCGGCCTTGCCGGTGTAAAGGTTCGTGACGCTTGTCGCGATTCCTGTGCGCTACTGCTCCGCGGACTCCACCGGGTATACAGTGATGACCCGGCCCCATCCCCGAGCGCCGCATGAACGCGATGGCGAATGCAGACGAGCCCTTGTCCCTGCGCACCTGTGCGCTGTGGGCCTGGCTGTCGCTGGGGGCGGCGATCTATCTGACGCTGCTGCCGTTCGAATTCGGCTCGATGAGTCTGGAACGCGCCTGGGAGATCTACCGCGGCATGAGCCTGACCGGCCCCGGCACCAGCGGCCGCCAGCAGTTTATGGCCAATGCCCTGATGTTCTTGCCGCTGGGGTTCTTCTGGACCGCGTGGCTGACCCATGGCCGCCGTAATCGACTGACGGCGTTTGCGGTGTTCACCTTTGTGGCGGCCCTGGGGCTGGCGGTTACGGCGAGCGTGGAGTTCCTGCAGGTCTGGCTGCCCTATCGGCACCCCGCGGGCGCCGATATTGCCGGTAACTTTTCCGGGGCCGTGGCCGGTTCGCTCGCCTGGCTGGCCCTGCGCAATCCGCTGGTGCGCTGGCGACAGGTGCTGGAAGGCGCGGGTGCGCAGACCCTGACCGCCGGCCTGGTGGTCTATGCCGCGCTCTACGTGCTGGTTGGCTTCGTCCCCTTTGACTTTGTACTGGCCGCGGACGAGTTGCGGGCCCGGTTGGCATCGGATGCCTGGGGCTGGTGGGTGGCGGCCGGCGCCTGCACTGGCGGCGTTCGCTGTATCAGCTGGTTGACGTTGGAGGTGGTGGTCAGCGTACCGGTGGGCTTGCTCCTGGCGCTGTGGCTGCATCGGCGTGGAGTTTTGCTGCTGGGGGCCGGGATCCCCCTGGCCCTGCTGCTGGCGGGCCTGCTGGAGCTGCTAAATCTGGCGACGCTGTCGGGGGTTGCCGAAGGACGCTCCGTGCTGCTGCGGGCGCTGGGGATGGGGATCGGCCTCGTCCTGTTCCGGCGCCTACCCGCGCATCCCCATGGCGTGATCCGAACGCTGCAGCAGTTCGCCACGCCGTTGCTTGTGACGGGTACCGTTGCCTACGCCTTGCTGCTGGTCGCGCTCAACCACGGCTTCGGTGCGTTTCACGCCGACGGGGAGGCGGCGCGGGCGCAGTGGGCCGACCTGAACCTGTGGCCGTTCTATTACCACTACCACGTGGACGAGATCCACGCCCTGCGCAGTACCGCGCTGCACCTGGCCATGTACGCGCCCCTGGGGATGCTGGTCTGGCTCTGGCAGTTGCGCCATCCATTGCAACCGGCCGCGTTGAACCTGCTGGCCGTCGTCGCGGGGGCGGTGCTGGCACTGGCGGTCGAGGCCGCCAAGCTGTTCGTGGACGGTGCCCGCCCGGACCCGGCCAGCCTGGTTCTGGCCGGGCTGGCGGCCGGATTCATGGCGGCCTCGCTGCAGTGGCTGGAACGCGCGAGCGTGGCGGGTGTCGCGCAACCGGTCGTGGCGTCGCGAGCCGGGCCCCTCGATGCTGCCCCGGGACCGAGCGACCCCGGCCCCGTCAAGGGTTCTCTGCAGCGGTTGCGGCAGGCCCTTGGCGGTCTCCTGGCTTTGGTGGCCGTGCTGGCGGCGGTGACCTGGCCGGTGGCGCCGGTTGCGCTGGCCGCGGGGTTGCTGGCCTACGCCGTCTTGCTGGCCTGGCGCCCGCAGGCCTGGCTGGTCGTGATGCCGATTCTGCTGGCCACGCTGGACCTGACTCTCTACCACGGGCGCCTGTTCGTCTCCGAGCTGGATCTGTTCCTGCTGATGACCCTGGCCGTGGCCCTGTGGCGGGGGCCCCATGCGCTGCATGCGGGCGTATCGCTGCTGCCGCGCGGGATCCGCTGGCCACTGGGGCTGCTGGTCGTTTCCACCCTGATCGGCCTAGCGCTGGCCCTGTGGCCGCCCGGAGGCTGGAATCCCGGCGCAGCGGTGCACTTTGCCCACGAGTGGAATGCGCTGCGGGTGGCCAAGGGCCTGCTGTGGGCGGTGGTGCTGCTGGCGGTGTTGCGCGTGGCGCCCATTCCGGTCCGGGAGCAGGTGACACGCTGGTTTCTCCCAGGCGTGGCCCTGGCCCTGCTGGCGCAGCTGGCCTTCGTGGTGCGGGAACGGATCACCTACCCCGGGCTGCTGGATTTCGACAGCGGCTACCGGCTCTCCGGCCTGTTCTCGGAGATGCAGGCCGGTGGCCCCAGTATCGAGAGCTTTCTGGTGCTGGCCTTTCCACTGGCCCTGATCTGGTTCTGGAGGCAGCGCCCCGGCCTGATGCTCGCCGGGGCGGCTGCGCTGGCGGTGGGGACGGCCTATGCAGTGGCCATGACGTACTCCCGCGGCGGGTATCTGGGGCTGGTCGTGGCGGTGGTGGTCCTCGCCGTCGGGGTATTGCTGGCGGCGCTGCAGGGGCGCATGCGGGCGCGCGGCGGGGCGCTGATCGGCGTGCTGTTGTCGGCCGCAGCGATCGCCCTGATTGCGGGCACGACCCTGGGTGGATTCGCCGAACAGCGTCTGGGTCAGATCGAGCGCGACTTCGGCAGTCGCGTGGATCACTGGCAGGCCGCGCTCGAATTGCCCGGTGGCGGGCCTCTGGCTCCCCTGTTGGGTCGAGGCGTCGGCAGTTTCCCCGAGCACTATCGCACCGGGAACCGCGACGGGCGCCTGCCCGGCAACCTGGCGTTTACCCGCGAAGAGGGTGAGCCGCGCCTGCAGCTGGGCGGCGGCGATTCGCTGTTCGTCAATCAGCGGGTGGACCTGCCGCGGGAGGGTGTCTATCGCATGACGGTTGAGGCGGCCAGCGCCCGACCCGCGGGTTTTCGTCTGTTCCTCTGCGAGAAGCCCATCCGCCATTCGTTCGCCTGTCGCAGCGAAGGGGTGCAACTGGAGGGGGGCGCGCGCCAGACGGTTGAGTGGACCTTCGATCTCGATCCGATGGGGTCCCGCCCATGGCCGTTCCAGCGCGGGCTGGTGCTGTCACTGGCGGTCGATGCACGGCAGCAGTCTGTCGTCGAATTTTACAACGTTCAGCTCCGGGGTCTGGACGGTCGCGAGTACGTGGCAAACGGCGACTTCCGGCATCTGGGGCGTCACTGGTATTTCACCACGGATCACCTCTGGCCCTGGAGGGTCGAGAACCAGTGGCTGGAGCTCTATTTCGATCAGGGCTGGCTGGGTCTGGTCGCCTTCGTCTGGCTGACACTGGCCGCTCTGACCCTGCTGGTACGGCGCGGGCTGAGGGGCGATGCAGTGGCGCTGGCCATGGCGGCCGCGCTGGCGGGGGCATTGACGATTGGCCTGTTCAGTACGCTGTTCTTCTCGCCGCGTATCGCGCTGTTGTTCTATCTGGTGCTGTTGCTGGGGGTGGCCTCCGCCATCATGCACGTCGAGGAAGAAAGCCGGACTCGGGTCCGGATGCCGGCCGGTTCAGACCCGCAGGGTGCCGGTTGAACACAATGTCTGGATTATTCGACAGGCCTGAACGGATGGACGGTCGGTGGGGTGTCCGATTTTTTTACGCAGCCAGGTGCGTGGTGTGTATCGGTGACGGAACACCCGGAGCGTGTTGTTAAAAAACAGCGGCCTATCGCGGGTGGCATCGTGATTGCTTGCGGGTCGGGCCAATGCCTCCGAACACCGACCAAGGGACGCGACCCATGAAAAAGGCACTTCTGATCGTACCGCTGGCGCTCCTGTCAGTCTCCGCCCACGCTGCGACGGTCGATCCGACCTACCAGTTCTTTAGCGCGTTGCCGGAAGCTGATTTCGGAGGGAGTGGCATCCCCAACGATTCCGTTGCCCAAACCCCGTTCGAGACGGCGGAGGCCCCCGGCCTGCTGGGCCTCTCCGCGGCGCAGCGTTTCGGTTCGCCCGAGGTCACCAACGACGGCGCGGGCACGTTTTTCGCGCAACCGGGTATTAGCGACCCGACCTACGAGTCGGATTTCGGGTCCGGACTGTCGTTGTGGAACCTCAATTTCTACATCGACCCCGGCACTGGGTCCCTGGCGGGCGCGCCGCTGACCTTCGAACTGTATTTCGAGACCGTGCCCGGCCAGATCAGCACGTTTCAGCTGGGAAGCCTGGAGGCTGTCACGCAGGGTTCGCAGAACCTCGGATTCAACTGGATGAACATCCTGGCGGATTCGCAGGGGAATGATCCGTTCGACCCGTTCGCGGAGGGCACCTACAGCTTCGGGCTTGCGGCGTTCGCCGACCGTTCGGAGGTGGTGGAGCCCCTTTCGACCACCCAGCAGGTCGAAAACCCGCCGCTCGTCGCCGAGACCTGGATCAACGTCCAGGTGGGCGATCCGACCGCGGTGTCGGAGCCGGGCAGTGCGTGGATGCTGGGCACGGGCCTGGGGATGCTCGCGCTGATGGCCTGGGGTGTGGGGCGCCGGCGCCCCGGCGCTGGCACGGCCTGACACCGGCCTAGTCTGCCCCTGGCAACCCCCGGTGCTGGCTTTCGCCAGACCGGGGGTTTTTCGTATCGGGCTCACGTTCGCGCAGACGACTTGCCCCAAGGCGGGTATCTGTCCGGAAATCCCACCTGCTACTCTCGTTTGACCAACCTTCCTTGGATCCCGGGAGATGAACAAGGCCTTCGAGGCGTTTGACGAGCACCTGCTCGAGCTGGCCCGGTTTGTTGAAGAAGCCGAGTCCATGGAGAAGGGGCTGCACCAGTTGACGGTCCTGGTGGGCCACGCCATGGACTGCCGGCATTGCTCGATCATGCTGGTCAAACAGGATCCCGAGACCGGCGAACCACGCCTCCGGGTCGAGGCGCACCAGGGGGCGCTTGTGCCGCAGGCCTACGGGGAGTCCCAGCGTTTCGGGACCGGCATCGCGGGACAGGTCGCCGCATCCGGCAAAGGACTCCTGATCAACGATCTCCACCATTCCGAATTTGCCGATGCCGCCCGCCGTTGCCACGAGGTGGAGGCGGTCGACGTGATCGCGGTGCCGGTGGTGCTCGATGGCGAGGTGATCGGCGTGATCAATATTGATTCCCCGCGTGATCAGCGGCGGCTGACGCAGGAGGATCTGCGCATGGCGTCGATCCTGGCGCTGGTGGTGGCCAAGTCCGTACTGGTCCATCGGCTGAAGGGGCTGCTGCGCACCAGCTTTACCCAGATGGCCTTGGCCCGTCAGCCGGGAGCGGCGACGGGGCCCATTACCCACGCACCGGAGCGCGTTGCCCGGTTGCTCGCGCGCACGCTGTACGACGAGATGAGCCGCGCCGGGTTTTCCCGCGATCATGTGCTGACGGCCGCGACCGAACTGATCGGCCAGGTGAGCGAGGGGCGGGAATGACGGCGAGGGTGCCATGAAGGACACCGGATTCGAGCGCCGCTGGCGCCAGCGTTTCCTCGAACGCGGGGCGAGCCTGGAGGATGACGCCGGGATCGCCGGCTGGACGCCGACCGGCCTGAACAGCCGCGTGCGGCAGTTCGAGCGTCTCTGGCGGGACGCGGCCCATGCGCCCGGACGCTGGCTCGATATCGGCTGTGGCGCGGGTACCTACACGCGAATGCTGCATGCGCAGGGTCATGCGGTGTGGGGGCTGGACTACTCCACCCCGTCCCTGGCGAAGGCGAGGGATCGCAGCAATCCGACGATCCCGTGGCTGGCGGCGGATATCCAGCATCTTCCGCTGCCGGAGGCCGCGTTCGACGGGGTGCTCTGCTTTGGCGTAATGCAGGCGTTGTCGGAGCCTGCGCCGGCACTGGCGGAGATCCGGCGGGTCCTGCGTCCCGGTGGCGAGGCCTGGGTCGATGCGCTGAATCTGCGGTGTCTCCCCACTGCGCTTCGGGAGTGGCGGCGCCATCGCCGGGGCCGGCCGCCGCATTTGCGCTACGACGATCCCGCCGCCTTGCGCGCGACGGCCGAGGCCGCGGGTCTGGTGGCGCTGGAGCTGGACTGGTTGCCGCTGGCACCCGGGCGTCTCGCGCGCCTGCAGCCACTGCTGGAGAACCGGGGCACCCGTGGTGTGCTGCAGTCGGTCCCGGTCGCCGGGGCATGGCTGAGCCATTCGTTCATTCTGCGCTTGCGCAGGGCGTGATGTACCGGCCGTCCGGCCCCTGTCGGGAAATTTTGCACTTGGCGGCGACGAGCGCCCTTGCGAACCCGAGGCCTGATGAGGCGGCCCTCGATATCAGTGAGTTACCCGTTATTCGATGGAGTGGCATTGCGCTTGCTAACTCTTGGTAGAAAGCGTCTGATTGCAGTGTGCCCCGAAATTCCCCCGGTGCGGGTGGAGGCGGGTGCCCTGGCGCGAACGGCGTGACGCCGGGGACGGACCTGGAGCAGGCAAGAATGAGCGACGAACACGATCAGAACCACAGCCATGGCCCGGAGGGCGAGGATCCGTCCGGCAGCCCCGTGGATCGGGACGAGGCTTCGTCCGGCCCGCGCAGCCGGACTCGCCGCCGCCTGACCACCGCCGGCCTGGGTGGCGCGATGTTGGTGTCTCTCCCCGCCAAGTCGGTCTGGGGTGCACAGGGGCAGTGTTCGCTGTCGGGTAATATCTTCTCCGCCAACGTCTCCAATATCGACCACGAGTGCACCGAGGGCGATGGCTGCACGCCGGGCTTCTGGAAGAACAACTGGTTCGCCTGGGACTGCACCGGCTACTCGCCGGGGACCTGCCACAAGACCAATCCACCGGGCAACCAGTGCCGCAGCTTCGATGCGACGGTGCATCCCGGTGGCGCGACCTCCTTCGAGTCGGTGTTCGGCTACAAGCCGGAGTGTCTGAGTGGCTCGCCGTCGCTGATGGAGGTGCTGCAGGCCAGTGGCGTGTGCAGTGGATCGCTGGACTGGCATGCGGTGGGGGCGGTCCTGAACGCGGCCTGCACCTCGATCGACTTTGGCGCCTCGGTGGATGAGGTGGTGAAGGCCTATTCCATGGCCCGCGATGACGCGGACAAGTACACGGCCGTGAAGAACGTCTTCGTCTACATGAACGAGCGCTTCTGCCCAATCAACAGCCAGGGCGACTGCGAGGATGGATACTCGCGCAACGAACTGGGCGTATGCGTAGAGGTGCGGACCACCACGTCCAACCAGAAGGGCAATCGCTGAGCTGCGGGGCGCTGCCCCGGGTACGGCTGGCCGTACGGTAAACGAGGCGCACTTGTCCGTTCCCGAAGAACCCCTCGAACTGATTTCGCTGCCGGTCGCTCACGTGCGGGCGTGGGGCGAATCCGTGGTCGTTTATGATCAGCGCTGTGGCGAGACACACGTGCTGCAACCGCCCCTCACCGAGCTCTTCCAGGCCCTGCAAGAGGGGCCGATGACGCCGACGGCCCTGTTCGAGTACCTTGAACAGCGTTACGAAGCCGCCGAGGGGGAGCTGGAGGATGCGATGCAGGCCGGCCTGAGTCAGTTGCGGGAGCATCACCTGATCTGTGATCCGGCGGACTCGCGGGACGCGTGACAGCCCCAGAAGACCTGCGCGCGGGGCTGCGCGGCGCCGGGGTGGCCCTCCAGGTGGGCCCGTTCGTGGTCCGGCTGCGTTCGCGGCTGGACCGGGTCGAACGCGCGCTGGCCCTGTTCTACGACCGGCAGTTGCTGCCGCCGGAACAGGCGGCGTTTGCCGATTTTCACATCACGCTCGCACGGGCCTCCGGCCTGCACTGGCTCTGGCGCCCGCAGGCGCGATTCTTCCTCGACGGTCGATCACCGTTTCGCCCCCTCCCGCTGGCCCACGCCTACCCGCTGTTCGAGTGGGGACTGAACTGGTGCATTGCCCAGCACGCCCACGACTTCCTGATGATCCACGCGGCGGTGCTGGAACGTAACGGTCGGGCGCTGGTGATGCCGGGCGAGCCGGGGGCGGGGAAGAGCACGCTGACCGCCGCGCTGACCCTGTCCGGCTGGCGCCTGCTGTCGGACGAATTCGCCCTGCTTTCCCTGACGGACGGGCAGCTGGTGGCCCTGCCGCGCCCGGTCAGCCTGAAGAATGCAGCCATTGACCTGATCCGCGAGCGCTACCCGCAGGCGGTCATCGGGCCCGCCTCGCATGACACCAGCAAGGGGACCGTGGCGCATCTGAGACCGCCGGATGCGAGTATTCAGAAGATGCACGACCCGGCGCGACCGGCCTGGCTGGTCTTCCCGCGTTTTGCCGCGGGGGGCCGTGACCACCTTGCGCCGCTGGACCGGGCCGTGGCCCTGCAGCGGCTGGTCGGGTCGTCGTTCAACTACAGCGTGGTGGGGGCCGCGGGCTTCGAGGCCGCGGCCGACCTGATCGAGCAGAGTGCGTGCCTCGAGCTCGAGTACGCAGATCTGGATGCCACCCTGGGGCTGCTGAACGACCTGACCGCGGGGGGCGCGTGACATCCTCCGCGCTGACGCAACTGCTCGCGGTCCTGGGCGCTCCGAAGTCGGCCGGGCGGCTTTCGCTGGCGGACTGGGACCTGCTGGTGCGGGTGGCGCGGGTGGCCTCCCTGGAAGGGCGGCTGCATGCATTGATCGAGGAGGCCGGGACACTGCCCGAGGTGCCACCGGCGCCGCGACGGCACCTGCACGCGGCCCGGGTCCTGGCGGACCGTCAGCACGCCATGGTCCGCTGGGAGGTGGCGCGGATCCACGAGGCCCTGGCGCCCGAGGCGATCCCGGTGATGCTGCTCAAGGGCGCTGCCTATGTCATGGCGGGCTTGCCCTGCGCCCCGGGGCGTCAGTTCTCCGATGTCGACATCCTCGTCCCGCAGGCGCGGATTGAGCAGGCGGAGCAGCACCTGTTTGTCCAGGGTTGGGTCTGCGAGGGCTACGATGCCTATGACCAGCGGTACTACCGCCAGTGGATGCACGAACTGCCGCCGCTCACGCATATCCAGCGCAAGAGCGTGCTGGACGTGCACCACACCATCCTGCCGCCGACCGCGCGGCTGCATCCCGACCCGGATCTTCTGTGGCAGGCGGCGCTGCCGCTCGACGACCACCCGGGTGTGTATATCCCGGCTCCGGTGGACATGGTCCTGCACAGCGCGACGCACCTGTTCCACGACGGCGAGCTGGAGAACGGGCTGCGGGACCTGGCCGATCTGGATGCGCTGCTGCGGTACTTTGTGGCCGAGGATCCGGGTTTCTGGGAGCGGCTGACGGCGCGCGCCTTCGAGATGGATCTGGCACGCCCGCTCTTCTACGCCCTGCGCTATGGCCGCGAATTCCTGCAGACCCCCGTGCCCGATTCGGCCTTCGCGGCCCTGGCCCGCGCGCGCCCGTCGGCGCCTCTGCGTGGGCTGATGGACGGGCTGTTCCGGCGCGGCCTGATACCCCATCACTGGAGCTGCGATGGCGTCGGGTCCGGCGCCGCGCGCTGGCTGTTGTACGTGCGTTCCCACTACCTGCGCATGCCGCTCCACCTGCTCCTGCCTCATCTGGTGCGCAAGGCGGTCAAGGACCAGCGCAAGGGGAAGCGGGAACGGCCCGAACCCTGAGGGAGACGCTGATTGAATCGCACGTCCGCGTTGGTGCCCCCTGTTTTCCGAGACAAGGCGCGTCGTGCAGCGGGTAGTGGTTCTACCCGCCCGTTTTGGATGGATTCGGGGCGCAACGCAGGATCGGGCCATATTCATTCAGAATCGGGGGGGGGCACCAACCCCACAAGCCATTGAAAGCAGCGGCTCGGCCGCCCGTTGTTGATCAAAAACGGGCGCGGGAACGGCGTTGCGGTTCCCTTGTGCAGAATGACTGCACGGCAGTCACCGCGCCTTGTTCGCACGCAAAAGCGACTCGAGCGCGGACGTGCGATTCAATCAGCGTCTCCCTGAGGTCCGCGCGCTCCCGAACCCGCAGCTCGACCGCCGCCCGTCTACCCGACCAGCGGGCCCTTACGCGGTGGCTGGGTCTCCATCCAGGCCCAGAGTGGCGAGGGGTGCCAGGAGCAGCTCGGCGCGAAACAGGACGCGTGGGCCGGCCACCAGGCCGAGGCAGCGGTAGCGCTGCTGTGCCATCCCGGAGCCGGCCAGGCCGCGATCCGAGGTGTCCACGTGTTCGGCCGGGCTCACCAGCATATGCAGGGCATCGGCGCTGCGCAGGGCGCGCGCCAGACGCTGGTCGACGCTGATGTGATGCGCGGTATAGATCATGGGGTCGCGATAGAAATCGTGGCCATCGGCATGGGCCTTCTCCAGCAGCGCGCAGGAGATCAGGGATGCCGGAAACATGTCGGGAAAGTTGACCCGGTCCTCCAGCTCGTCGAAGTAGTCCGCCTGGCGCACGAGCGAACCCGACAGCAGATTCTTCGCGTTGCTGTTGGTCATGAACTTGCGCTTGTGGAACCACCCGTTGTCCGGCAGTTCGCGGCGGTCCTCGAGCCGGTCGAGGTCGAACCCCGCGGGCAGGGGCAGTGCCGCGTCCGGCAGCGCGCGGGGGGTGGCCGTGTCGCGCACGTGTCCCAGCAGCACCAGACCGCCGGATGTGCGCATCGCGATGCGGTTCGACAGTTGCGGCCGTCCCGCCTCGTCCATGCGCCGGTTCGTGGGCTTGACCACGGTGGTCAGGGCCTCGTCCGGGCGCAGGGCCCCGGCAAAGGTGAACTGGTAGTTCCGGAATGGCCGTTCGCGGATGTTCCCGCTGTCGCCCTCCGCCTGGCGTACCTGCGTGATCAGGGCCTCGGCGAGGCATTCCAGTTGAAAGCCCAGCACAATCGGGCCGCCAAACGGGTTGCCGCGGATCCGCATCCACTTGTCGCCGTCATGGAACGGATTGAAGTCATCGGTGGCGTTGCGCGCCACGTCGATGTGGATCTGACGAAAGACGCGGGGGGCGTCGAGAGGGGGCGCGGCCATGGGCGTGCGTTCTACCGGGCAGGGCCTGCCGTGACGTGTGCGGGCGTCGATGGGTTACTCCCGGGCGTTTGCCAGCAGCGGACGAATCCGGTCCGCTGGCACCGCGTAGCTGATCCCGCTGGGGTGGCCGACCGCCGCCTCGCGTCCGCCCTGGACGAAGACCTGATTGATCACGCCGACGACTTCGCCGCTGTCGATCCGGTAGACGGGGCTCCCGCTGTTGCCGGGGTAGGCGGTGGCATCCAGCTGAAACACCATGGGTGCGCCGGCCCGCAGTTGCCGGATGCGCGCCTCGCTCAGTTCGCTCGAGCGCCGGGCGGTGATCGCCATGGGGGTGCGCGCCGCCACGCTCGCGCGATGGGTCGCGGGATAGGTGCCCAGGACCATGCCGATCGGGAAGCCGGTAAAGGCCAGTTGTTCGCCTTCCCGCACGGCATCGGAGGATCCCAGCTGCAGGGGTGGCAGCGGGGGCCCGGCAATCCGCAGCAGGGCCAGGTCGTCGTCCGCCGAATGGGCCACCAGTTCCGCGCTGTGGATGGAGGTGTCACGGCCTTCGCCGCTGACCACCACGAGTTGTTCGCGGTTCTCGTGATCCAGGGACGTCGGGATCACATGGTGATTGGTGACGATCAGACTACCGTCGCCAACCGCAAAGCCGGTGGCGAGGTAATGGGCCCGGGGGCTGCGCGCGGGCTGGTGGGTGGCGATGCTGACCACCGAGGGTTTGACGCGCTCGATGGTGTCGGGCAGCGCATCGGCCGCGGCCGGGGGCTGGACGACCAGAAGGGCCAGAAGACTGGCCGCGGCCAGGGCCTTCAGCGTCCGCCATTTGCGCGGGCGGGTGCATGGCGCAGAGGCCGGTGACAAGAGGCCGGATCGCGTGCTCGTCGTATTGTTCATGGGCCACCCCCGCCGGTTGATGGTCCAAGTCTAGGCCAGGCGTCTCCGATCGTGGTGGCAGTGCGTTAGGTGACGCGGGTAGTGGCCGGCGGAGGCGTTAAGCCGAATGTTCAGTTGAAGACGATGGTCTTGTTGCCGTGGGTGAGGACGCGGCCTTCGAGGTGGTAGCGCAGGCCGCGGGCGAGGACCCAGCGTTCGACGTCGCGGCCCTTGCGGATCAGGTCCTGCACGCCGTCGTCATGGCGGATGCGGGTGACGTCCTGTTCGATGATCGGGCCGGCGTCGAGGTCCTCGGTGACGTAGTGGCAGGTCGCACCGATCAGCTTAACGCCGCGGGCGAAGGCCTGGTGGTAGGGCCGTGCGCCGACGAACGACGGCAGAAAGCTGTGGTGGATGTTCAGGATACGCTCGGGGTATTCGTCGCAAAGCCGGGGCGGCAGGATCTGCATGTAGCGCGCCAGTACGATGGCGTCGGGCGCGAGTTCGGCGAGTCGCGCCTGCAGGGTGACGAAGGCGGTCTCGCGGTCCTCGCGCGGCACGGGGATGTGCTCGAACGGGATGCCGTAGCACCGGGCCAGCGGCTCCAGGTCACGATGGTTGGAGAGGATCGCCGGGATCTCCATTGGCAGTTCGCCGTTGCTCCAGCGGGCCAGCAGGTCGCTGAGGCAGTGCGGCTCGCGCGAGACCATCAGGACCACACGTGGTCGCGTTTCGGCGCCCGCCAGCCACCAGTCCATGCCGAGATCGAGGGCCAGCTCGTCCAGGCGTTCGCGCAGGGCGGGCTCGGCATCGACGGGCAGCGAGAATACCCAGCGCATGAAGAACCAGCCGGCCTCGGCATCGGTGTGTTGTGCAGCCTCGGTGATCCAGCCGTCGGTGTTGGCGATCGCGTTGGCGATGCGCGCGACGATCCCGTGCTGATCCGGGCAGCGAATACTCAGCCGAAAACGCGGTCGATCATCCATGTCGTTTATGTATCCCGGATAAGGTCAAGGGCGGGTTTTACCACGAAGCTCACGAAGGCACGAAGAAGGGCAAGGGCGGATTAACCACAGAGGTCACGGAGGACACGGAGAAAACCAGCGATGGTTTTGTGGCGGGCAGGATTCCGATGAACGTAGCGAATCGCTTCCTGCCCCTATAAACCTTTGTCGTCTTTCTCCGTGTCCTCTGTGCACTCTGTGGTGCAATCGCCTTTGACCTTGCCCTTCTTCGTGCCTTCGTGTCCTTCGTGGTGAATCAAGGCGACGCCGGGCAGAGAAAGGCCTGTCAGGCGGATTCGCGGCGCAGGCCGGAGGGGATGGAGAAGGTGATGGTCTCTTCGCGGCCGGCGAGTTCGGAGACGGTATCGACGCCGTGCCCGCGCAGGAAGTCGAGCACCTCGTTGACCAGGACCTCCGGGGCCGAGGCGCCGGCGGTGACGCCGATGCGGCTCTTGCCCTCCAGCCAGGCGGGGTCGATGTCGGCGGCACCGTCCACCAGGTAGGAGGCTACGCCCATGCGGGCGCCGATCTCGCTCAGGCGGTTGGAGTTCGAGCTGTTCTTCGAGCCGACCACCAGCAGCAGGTCGCACTGCTTCGCCAGGTCCTTCACCGCATCCTGACGGTTCTGGGTGGCGTAGCAGATGTCCATCTTGCGCGGGCCCTCGATCTTCGGGAAGCGCGCGGTAAGGGCATCGATGATGCCGGCGGTGTCGTCCATCGACAGCGTGGTCTGGGAGACGAAGGCCAGACGGTCCGGGTTTGCAACCTCCAGATTCTCGACGTCCGCGATGGTCTCGACCAGCATCATGCAGCCGCCCCGGGAGTCGTCGAACTGGCCCATGGTGCCCTCGACCTCGGGGTGCCCGGCGTGGCCGATCAGTACGACCTCGCGACCCTCGCGGGCGTAGCGCGCCACCTCCAGATGGACCTTGGTGACCAGCGGGCAGGTGGCATCGAACACGGTCAGGCCGCGATCCTCGGCCTCCTGCTGCACGCGGCGCGGCACGCCGTGCGCGGAGAAGATCACCACCTGGCCGTCGGGCACTTCGCTCAGTTCCTCGACGAAGCGCACGCCCGCATCCGTCAGGCGGCCGACCACGTGGCGGTTGTGCACCACCTCGTGGCGCACGTACAGCGGCGCGCCGTAGATCTCCAGGGCGCGTTCCACGATCTCGATGGCGCGTTCCACCCCGGCGCAGAAACCGCGCGGATTGGCGAGCTGGGCCTGGATACTCATGGTGTTCTCCTGCGGTCGGTCGCGACCTATTGTGGCTCCCGTACGGATACCACATCCACCTCGAAGGTGAAGTGTTGCCCCGCCAGCGGGTGGTTGAAATCCACCGTCACGGTGTCGTCCTCCACCGCTTCGATGCGGCCGGGCACGGCCTCGCCGGAGGGGCTGTTGAACTCGTAGATGTAGTCCACTTCCAGCGGCAGGTCATCCGGGAACTGCGAGCGCGGCATGCGTTGCACCGCCGCCTGATCCCGGAACGGGAACATGACGCCGGCCTCGATCGCAAATTCCCGGTGGTCGCCGGCCTCCAGCCCGACCAGCAGATCCTCCAGGCCGGGCAGGATCTCGCCGGAGCCGATCTCCAGGGTAATGGGTTCGTCGCCGGTCCCGTCCACTACAAAGCCGTTTTCGAGGATCAGGCGATAGTGCATCTCGATGTGCGCGCCCTTGGTGGCCGTGGTCATGCGTGCTCCCGTGTTCAGTGCTTGTCTTCGGAATGGCTGTGGTCACCCTCGATGAAGGTCGCCACGATCAGCGTGATCGCCCCCACCACGATGGCCATGTCCGCCACGTTGAAGGCCGGCCAGTGATAGCCCGCCCAGTGAAAGTCGAGAAAATCCACCACCGCGCCATAGCGCACGCGGTCGATCAGGTTGCCCACGGCCCCGCCCAGTACCAGGCCCAGGGCCGTCACCGACCACCACGCCCGGCGCGGCAGGCGGGCCAGCCAGCCGATGATCAGCAGCCCGATCACCACGGCGATGCCGGTCAGCAGCCAGCGGCCCCAGTCCCCGGCGCCGGCCAGGAAGCTGAAGGCCGCACCGGGGTTGTAGACCAGCGACAGATTGAAGAAGCTCGTCACCTCGACCGGGGCGAACAGCGTCAGCGCGTGTTCCGCCCAGATCTTGGTGACCTGGTCCGCGACCACGATCGCGGCCGCGATCAGCAGCCCCGGGCCCAGACCGGAACCCCGCAGTTGCATCAGGCGAAGTGCCGGGTCTCGCCCGGGCCTTCCACGTTGCTGACGCAGCGCCCGCACAGTTCCGGGTGTTGCGCGTGCTCGCCGACATCCGGACGGCGGTGCCAGCAGCGCACGCACTTGGGCTGTTCGCTCTTGTGCACCACCACGCCCAGCGCTGTCCCGTCTGTCAGTTCGGCGGTATGCGCGCCTTCCGGGGCGGCGCCCTCGGCCAGACGGGCCTCGGAGGTGATCAACACGAAGCGCAGCTCGTCGCCCAGGCGCTCCAGCAGCGTGCGCGCCGCGGAGTCGGCCGGCAGATGCAGGTCGATCTCGGCATTCAGCGAGGCGCCGATGCCCTGTTCGTTGCGAGCCAGTTCCAGCGCGCGGGCGACGTGGGTGCGCACCTCCAGGATGCGGTCCCAGTCACCGTCGGAGAACGTCGCGTCCTCCGGCAGCGGGGCCAGTCCCTCGTACCAGGTGGCGAACAGCACGCTGTCCGGCCGCTCGCCGGGCAGCAGCTCCCAGATCTCTTCGGCGGTAAAGGTCAGGATCGGGGCCACCCAGCGGGTCAGGGCCTCGGCCACGTGGTACAGCGCGGTCTGCGCCGAGCGCCGGGCGTGCGAATCCGCCTGCGTGGTGTACTGGCGATCCTTGATCACGTCCAGGTAGAAGCTGCCCAGCTCCACCGAGCAGAAGTTGTGCACGCGCTGGTAAATCTGGTGGAACAGATAGTCGTCATAGGCCTTGGTGACCTGGCCCTGTACCTGCAGCGCGCGGGCGACGATCCAGCGATCCAGCGGCAGCAGCTCGTCCAGCGGCAGGGCGTGCTCGGCCGGTTCGAAGCCGTTGAGGTTGCCCAGCAGGAAGCGCGTGGTGTTGCGGATGCGGCGGTAGGCATCGGCGGTGCGGTCGAGGATGTCCTTCGAGATCGCCATCTCGCCGGAGAAGTCGGTGGCCGCGACCCACAGGCGCAGGATATCCGCGCCCAAGGTAGAAACGACCTCCTGCGGCGCGACCACGTTGCCGCGCGACTTGGACATCTTCTCGCCCTTCTCGTCCACGGTGAAGCCGTGGGTCAGCACCGCCTTGTACGGCGCCGCGCCGCGCATGGCCACGCTGGTCAACAGGCTGGACTGGAACCAGCCGCGGTGCTGGTCCGAGCCTTCCAGGAACAGGTCCACCGGCAGTCCGCCGAGTTCCGGGCGCTTCTCCACCACCGTGGAGTGCAGCACGCCGGAGTCGAACCAGACGTCGAGGGTGTCGTTCAGCTTCACGTAGTCGTCGGCCTTGTCGCCCAGCAACTCCTTCGGGTCCAGCTGGAACCAGGCCTCGATGCCGTCCTGCTCGATGCGCTGCGCGACCGCCTCGACCAGCTCCGCGGTGTGCGGGTGCAGGCGGTTGGTTTCCTTGTGCACGAAGAACGGGATCGGCACGCCCCAGTTGCGCTGGCGCGAGATGCACCAGTCCGGACGGTTGACCACCATGCCGTGGATGCGGGCCTGGCCCCAGCTCGGCATCCACCGGGTGTCGGCGATCGCCTTGAGTGCATCCGCGCGCAGCTCGGCGCGCTCCATGCTGATGAACCACTGCGGGGTCGCGCGGAAGATGATCGGCGTCTTGTGGCGCCAGCAGTGCGGGTAGCTGTGCTCGAACTTCACCGCCACGATCAGCGCGCCGTGTTCCTTCAGTACGTCGATCACATGGCCGTTGGCCTGATGCACGTTCTCGCCGGCGAAATGCGGGGTGTCCGGCAGGAAGCGCCCGTCCGGGCCCACCGGGTTTTCCACCGGCAGGCTGTACTGCAACCCGAACGCGTAGTCCTCCTGGCCGTGGCCGGGGGCGGTGTGCACCGCGCCGGTACCGGTCTCGGTGGTCACGTGGTCGCCCAGGATCAGCGGGACTTCGCGGTCCAGGAACGGGTGGCGCAGCATCAGGCCTTCCAGCGCCTGGCCCTTGGCGCGGGCGACGATCCGGCCCTCGCCCAGCGAATAGCGGGCCAGGCAGTCCTCGACCAGGTCCTCCGCCAGCAGGATGCGCTCGTGCTCCAGCTCCACCAGGGCGTAGTTCAGCTCCGGGTGCAGGGCGACCGCCTGGTTGGCCGGCAGGGTCCACGGTGTGGTGGTCCAGATGACCACGCTGATCGGGCCGCGCGAGCCGTCGATGCCGTCGAAGCGGCGCAGGAAGTCGATGTCGTCGACCACGCGGAAGCGCACGTCGATCGCCTGCGAGATCTTGTCCTCGTACTCGACCTCGGCCTCGGCCAGGGCCGAGCCGCAGTCCACGCACCAGTGCACCGGCTTCTCGCCCATCTGCACGTGGCCGCGCTTGAAGATCGTGCCCAGCGCGCGAACGGTATCGGCCTCCACCTGGTAGTTCATGGTCAGGTAGGGGTGGTCCCAGTCGCCCAGTACGCCCAGGCGCTGGAAGTCCGCGCTCTGGCCGTCCACCTGCTCCTGGGCGTATTCGCGGCAGGCCTTGCGGAAGGTCGCGGCGTCCACGTCGCGCCCGGCCTTGCCCAGGTTCTGTTCCACCTTCAGCTCGATCGGCAGGCCGTGGCAGTCCCAGCCCGGCACGTAGGGCGCATCAAAGCCGGCCAGGGTGCGGCTCTTCACGATCACGTCCTTGAGGATCTTGTTGACCGCGTGGCCGACATGGATCGAGCCGTTGGCGTAGGGCGGGCCGTCCGCCAGCACGAAGCGCGGCCGCCCGGCACAGTGCTCGCGCAGGCGCTGGTAGCGGTCCTCGGCCTTCCAGGCCTCCAGCCACTCGGGCTCCCGCGTCGCCAGGCCGGCGCGCATGGGGAAGGCCGTCTCGGGCAGGTTGAGGGTGTCCTTGTAGGGATTCGGCGGTGCCGGTTTGCGTGCCATGAGCGAGTTCCGGATCGGCCCTGCGGGCCGGTTTCAGTCGAGTTCGGAGAGTTGCATGCGGGCCGTGTCGACGTCGCGCGCGATCTGTGCGCGCAGCGCCTCCAGGCCCTCGAAGCGTTGTTCGCCGCGCACCTGCGCGACCGGCTCGAAGCACACGGCCTCGCCGTACAGGTAGGGCTGGCCCTCGAGCACGTGGGCCTCCAGGCGCTGTTCGGTGCCGTCCACGGTCGGGCGCCAGCCGATATTGGCGACCGCCGGCAGGGCCTCGCCGGAGGCGCGTCGCAGCCAGCCGGAGTACACCCCGCGCAGCGCCAGCGGCCAGGGCCCCAGGCGCAGGTTCGCGGTGGGGAAGCCGATGGTGCGCCCGCGCTTGTCGCCATGCGCGACCCGGCCGTGCAGGCGGTAGGGCCGGCCGAGCAGCTCGGTCACCCGGGCGAAGTCCCCGGCGACGGCCGCGGCGCGCACCCGCGTGCTGCTGATACGGCCCTCGGCATCGCGCACCGTCGGGGTGGACTCCACAGTGAAACCGAGGCGTCGGCCGGCGGTCTGCAGCGCGGCCTGGTCGCCCTCGCGTCCGCGGCCGAAGCGGAAGTCGTCCCCGACCAGGACGTGCCGCGCGCCCAGCCGCTGGTACAGGACCTCCTCCATGAAGGCGTTCGCCGACAGCCCGGCCAGGTGCGCGTCGAAGCGCAGGATCCAGGCGGCATCCAGGGCGCTGTCGCCCAGGGTGACCAGGCGGTCGCGCAGCCGCTGCAGGCGCCCGGGCGGAGCCGGGGCCTGGGTCCGCGCGCCAAAGTACTCGCGCGGCAGCGGTTCGAAGGTCATCAGGAGCGCCGGCGCCTGGCGATCCTGCGCCGCCTCGAGCAGGCGCCCCAGAACAGCCTGATGACCACGATGGAGACCATCAAAGTTGCCAATGGTCACCACCGCGCCGTGCAGGCCGGCCGCCTCGAACGCCTTGCTGTCGGCCGGCCCCAGGCCGCGAATCAGCCGCATCGCCCCGATCCCGCGCAAAACCGCGAGTATAACCCGCCGGGGCCACCCCGGGCATCATTGATCCGCGCCTTCCGTGGACTCGCGCAGCAACAGGTGACGCGGACGCAGCCCGGCCAGCCACAGCGTGGCGGCGAGCGTGGCGGTCCCGGCCAGAATCAGACCCGCGAGCGCCATAAGGCGTGTATCGATGGACCACTCGGTCCACTGGCCGAACTCGGGCGAGAGCCAGGCCAGCACGCCGATCATCGCGGCCAGGCCCAGCGGCAGCCCGAGCCGCAGCCGGCGCAGGCCCGGGCCCGGCTGGTAGATACCCTCGCGGATCAGCCCGCGATAGAGCAGCCCGGCGTTGATGTAGGCGGAGGCCGAGGTGGCGAGCGCCAGCCCGGCATGCGCCCCCGGCATACCGGAGAGATACCACGGCAGCACGAAGGCCCCGTTCAGCACCATGTTCCAGAGCATGGCGATGATCGCGATCTTGACCGGGGTCTTCGTGTCCTGGCGGGCGAAGAAGCCGGGTGCCAGGACCTTGATCAGGATGAACCCGGGCAGGCCCAGCGCATATGCGGCCAGCGCCATCGCGGTCATGTAGGTGTCGAACTGGGTGAAGGCCTGGTACTGGATCAGCGTGGCCAGGATCGGCACCGCCAGCACCACCAGTCCGACCATGGACGGCAGCGCCACCAGCATCGCCAGGCGCAGGGCCCAGTCCAGCGTACGGCCGAACGCGGCCGGGTCGGCCTGGTTGTACTGGCGCGCCAGGCGCGGAAGGATCACCGTGCCGATGGCGATCCCGAACAGCGCCAGCGGCAGCTCCACGAAGCGGTCGCCGAAGTACAGCCAGGAGATCGACCCTGCGACCAGAAACGAGGCGATCAGGGTGTCCACCAGCAGGTTGATCTGCACCACCGAGGTCCCGAGGATCGCCGGCAGCATCAGCTTCACGATCCGGCGAACCCCCTCGTGGGCGCGCCGGAAGCGGGGGCGGGGCAGCAGTCCCGCGCGCCACAGGAACGGGATCTGGAAGGCGAGTTGCAGGGCCCCGGCGATGAACACGCCCCAGGCCAGGGCCATGATCGGTTCTTCGAACATCGGCGCCAGCCACAGCGCCGCGCCGATCAGCGCCAGATTCAGGAACACCGGGGTGAAGGCGGGCACCGCGAAACGCCCGATGCTGTTGAGGATGCCGGCCGCCATCGCGGTCAGCGAGATGAACAGCAGGTACGGGAAGGTGATCCGCAGCATGGTGGCGGCCAGATCCTCGCGCCCGGCCTCCTGGGTGCCCAGGCCCGGGGCGAATACCCAGATCAGCGCCGGTGCCGCCAGGACCCCAATCAGGGTCACCGCGGTCACCACGGTCATCAGGGTGCCGGCGGTGTGATCCAGCAGATCGCGCAGGGCTTCGCGCCCGCGCTTCTCGCGAAACTCCGCGAACACCGGCACGAAGGCCTGGTTGAAGGCGCCCTCGGCGAACAGCCGGCGCAGGAAGTTGGGGATGCGAAAGGCGACGAAGAAGGCGTCGGTCGCGGGGCCGGCGCCGAAGGTGACCGCCAGCACCATGTCGCGCAGATAGCCCATGATCCGGGAGATCATGGTCATGCCACTGACAACGGCGGTGGAGCGGAACAGGCGGTTCATCGCGTGCGGGCGGCCGACGGGAAAGCCCCGCAGTGTACTTGAATCACCCGCGCCGGACCGCCGCCTTCGCCACGAGCAAGGGTCAAATCAAGAGCGTTTCACAGGAAGATGGGAAGACAGGAAGGGTCATTTGGGTGCGGGTGCGGGTGCGGGTGCGGGTGCGGGTGCGGGTGCGGGTGCGGGTGCTGGCTGTGGGCTCGTGGCATGCCCGGACCGTCAGGCCTGCCCCGTATGCCCACCCCAGTCCCTCTTCCAGTCTTCACGCCTTCCTGTAAATCGCTTTTGACGTTCTTCGTGGTGCATACAGAATGCCGGGCACGAAAAAGGCCGCCCGGAGGCGGCCTTCTTGGACGGTCCAGTGCAGGAGCCGTCAGCCATGGGAGTGGCGCCTTAGATGGCGGTCACTTCGCCGGCGGCGAGGCCCTTGGCGGTTTCCTGGATCTCAAAGGAGACCTTCTGGCCTTCGGCCAGGGTCTTGAAACCCGAACCGTTGATCGCGGAGAAATGGACGAACACGTCCTTGCCGCCATCATCGGGGGTGATGAAACCGAAACCCTTGCTCTCGTTGAACCACTTCACAACACCAGTATTCACAACTTGTAACCTCTTCATGTAACTAACAAATGTGTTCGCGGCATGCTGCCAACAGATCAACGGGAGCACTGGTTCAGAAACTAGAAACTTCCTAGTGTTGCCGCTCAACCACGAATCACGTCTCCGACTATACGCCGCATCCCCGGCGAAATCCAACGCCCCTCCATGAACTTTTTTTTGGCGCTGCAGCGCCGATTTTCCGCACGCCGGGGGCCACCACGAAGCGCACGATGGCACGCAGGAGGGCCAGGGCGGTTCACAGGAAGGCGGGAAGGTCGGAAGAATTATTGATTGGGTACGGACAGGGGGCTGGATGTCGGTGCATGCCCCTGCCCGTCAGCCCTGCCCTCAACGCTTCAGCCCGATCCCCCTTCGGATCTTCCCGTCTTCCTGTCACCCGTCCTTGATCTTTTGGGTGGCTGGGACGGCGCTGCGTCAGAGCTGGCGGATGTCGACGAAGCTGCCGCGGGTGGTCTGGTGCAGGCGGGGCAGGACGTCGAGGATGGCGCGGGCGGCGTCCTCGGGGTTGGGCATGTCGCGGGTGCCGCGCGCGGCCTTCAGGCGCTGGAGGACCGGAAAGCTCTCGCGGTCCGCCTCGTCGCACAGGTAGTCCTGCATCGCAGTATCCACCAGGCCCGGGGCGAAGGCGTTGATCGCCGTCTCTTCCGGGAATTCGTGGGCGTAGAGCTGCATCATCATGTTCAGCGCCGCCTTGGAGAGCGAGTAGCCGCTCCAGCCGGCATGCCCGGAGACCGAGGCGCCGGAGGAGATCGCGATGATCTGGCCGACCCGCACGCGGTGCTTCAGCAGCGCGTCGAGGATCACCTTGTTGGCGAAGGTGTTCACGTCCATCAGCAGGCGCAGCTCGTCCATCGGCGCGTCCTGCATGCGCTGCATGTGGCCCAGCAGCCCCGCGTTGAGCACCACCAGGTCCAGCGAGTCCACGCCCTGCAGCAGGCGTTCCATCGCGGCCCCGGTGGCGGTGAAGTCGCCGAGGTCCACCCGCTCGTCACCGCTGACCCTGGCCTCGGGGCAGCCGCGACGGCTCATGCCATAGACGTTTGCGCCCTGTTCCAGCAGTACCCGGGTCAGCCCCAGGCCCAGCCCGCTGGAGTTGCCGGTCACCAGCGCCGAACCAAAACGGCCGTCCTGCATATCGCTCTCCTTCGAGATTCCGAATGTCTGAATTGTCTACCACGAAGCACACGAAGACACGAAGAAGGGCCAAGTCAAGAGCGTTTGCACAGGAAGATGCGAAGACCGGAAGAGGGATATGGGATGAAGCACGAGTGCTTTGCCGGACATCTCGGATGTGCCTCGGCCGCCCATCCAGTACCCACCAAAATCCTTCCAGACTTCCCGTCTTCCTGTGAATCGCCCTTGCCCTTCTTCGTGCCTTCGTGTGCTTCGTGGTGAATTAAGAAGGACTACCCCGGCGTACGGGGACGTTCGCGCCACTGGCGTTCGAGGTCGGCGGCCGGCATCGGGCGGCCGAGCAGGAAGCCCTGGATCTCGTCGCAGCCCATCTCGCGCAGGAAGCGGTGCTGCTCCTCGGTCTCTACGCCTTCGGCCAGCACCCGCAGTTTGAGGGTCTTGCCCAGGCCGATGATGGCGCGGGTGATGGCCTCGTCGTCCGGGTCGTTGCCGATGCCCCAGATGAACTCGCGGTCGATCTTCAGCGTGGTCAGCGGCAGCCGCCGCAGGTAGCGCAGGGACGACTGCCCGGTGCCAAAGTCGTCGATAGCCACCGACACCCCGAGGTGCACCAGGCGCTGGAGCATGGCCGCGGCCGCGTCGATGTCCTCGACCAAGACACTCTCGGTGACCTCCACCTCCAGGCGCTCGGGGGCGAGCCCGGCTGCCTGAAGCGTCTCGAGGATGCGCTCGGGCAGGTTGGGGTCGGCGAACTGGCGCGCAGAGAGATTGATCGCCAGGCGCAGGGGCGGAAGGCCCTTCCGGTCCCACTCCACCAGTTGTTGCGTGGCGGTGCGCAGCACCCAGTCGCCGATCGGCACGATCAGCCCGGTCTGTTCCGCCAGCGGGATGAAATCCGCCGGCGAGATCATCCCGCGCTCCGGGTGGCGCCAGCGGACCAGGGCCTCGATGCCGGCCGTGTCACCCCGATTCAGGCCGGTCTGCGGCTGATAGTGGAGCTCGAACTCGCACTGGCGCAGCGCCGTGCGCAGCCCCTGCTCCAGTTCCAGTTGCTCGCGCGCCTGGGTGTTCAGCCTCTGCGTGTAGAAGCGACAGGTGTTGCCGCCGGCGTTCTTGGCATCGTGCAGGGCGCTGGTGGCATGGCGCAGCAGGTCGTCCTTGCCCCGTGCATCCTGCGGGAACAGGCTGACGCCGGCACTGATCGTCGCCACATGCTGGCCATCCCCCAGGGCGAACGGCTCGGCGCAGTGTTGCAGGATGGCCTGCGCGCGATCACGGGCCTCGGCCGGGTCCGCGATCGCGGTCAGGACCAGGGCGAATTCGTCCGCGGCCAGTCGTGCGAGGGTGTCGCGTGGCTGCAACTGATGCTGCAGCCGTTGTGCCAGTGCGTTCAGCAGGGCGTCCCCGGTGTCGTGTCCCAGGGTGCTGTTGATCGAGGTGAAGCGGTCGATGTCCAGCAGAAGTACCGCCAGTGTTTCTCCCTGGCGTTCGGCCTCGTCGAGGGTCGCACGCAGGCGGGTGCGCAGCCCGGTCCGGTTGGGGAGGCCGGTCAGGGCGTCGAAGTTGACCAGCTTGAACAGGGCCTGTTCGGTCTTCTCGCGCTCGGTCAGGTCCTGATGGATACCGAGGATGCGGGTGGGCGTATCCTCTGCGCGTTCGCCTTCGGCCAGCATGTAGCGTTCTTCGCCGTGGGGCAGCAGCAGGCGATGCCGGATGGAGAAGCGGTGGGTCTGGCCGTTGGCCAGGCGCAGCAGGGCGAATGCCAGCGCGGCGCGATCATCCGGATGGGTGGCCTGCACCAGGGCCTCGCGGGTCAGGGTGCGGGGCTGGTCGCCATGTCCGAAGAGTTTGCTTGCCTCGGGCGAGAGGTGGACCTCGTCGGTCTCCAGGTCCCAGTGGCCGATGCGGGCCACACGCTGTGCGGCCAGCAGGCGTTGATGGCTGTCCTGCAGGGCCTGCTCGGCGCGCATGCGTTCCTGCACCTGATGGGTCAGCAGGTCGATAGCCTCGCGCAGGTGTTCGGCCTGCTCCGGTGTGTCGTCCGGCCGGTCCGCGCGCTGTTCGCGCAGGACCGCGAACTGCAGCGGCTCTTGGGCGTGCTGGCAGGTCCCGATGTCGATCAGGGCGGGACGGGGCCGGCCGTCCTCGCGGACCAGGTCCACCGGGTCGCGCCGCGGGATCCAGCCCTCTGCCCGGGTCGCCTCGCGCAGCCGCTCGTGCAGGTCGAAGGCCGGGTCTCGCGGCGTGATCAGGCGGGCCAGATTGCGGCCGTCCAGGCTGCAGGCGGTGGTGCCGAACAGGCGTTCCGCCGCCGGGTTGGCGTAGCGTACGGTGCCGTCGGCCGTGACGAAGAGGATCGCCTCGCTCAGCGCGTTCACCAGATCGAGCGGGGCGGGGCTTTGACGGGTCTCCAGGGCGTAGGTCATGGCGTATCGCCGGATTCGCGCTGGGCGTCGGGGTCCGCTTGCCAGCGGTAGTCGGCTTCGACCCGGTTGCCGCTGCCGTGATAGCGCACCTGTTCGCACAGCTGGCGTACCAGAGTCAGTCCGCGCCCCCACAGGCGCTGGTCGCCACGGCCCTCCAGGGCTTCCTGGATCCGCTGGTGGTCGAAGCCCGGTCCGCTGTCGCGCACGCGGATGCGGATGCAGTGCTGACCATCCAGCGGGCGGTAGCGCAGGGAGAGGGCGATCCGGCCGCGGATGTCGCTCAGGGCCGCGGCGCGCTGGCGATAGTACTGCTCGAAGCCCTCCACCGTGGCCTTCATGCCGGAGTCCAGCCGCAGGACGCCGTGTTCGAAGGCGTTGTTGCACAGCTCCGCAATCACGGTCTGCAGGGCTTCGGCATGGCCCCCTCCCAGGTTCGGCAGCCATTCGAGCAGCTGGCTGCGCGCTGCGCCGACCAGGTCGACTTCGGCGAGGCGCTGGTCGCTGGCCTCCAGGGACCAGCGCAGCGTGCCCCGAAGCTCGTGGCTCTGCGGTCGTTCGCTCTCGGTGACCACGCCCGGGCTGCAGTCGATGGTCACCAGAGTCATGTCGTCGGCCGGCGTCTGGTCGCCACAGTGGGTATCCAGTGCCTCGCGGATGCGCTCGAAGGCGGTCCCGGCCGATTCGCCGGCCTGGCAGTGGCGAAGGATTGCGTCCTCGCCAAAGGCCGTTCCGGCGATATCGGTGGCTTCGAGCACGCCGTCGCTGACCAGCGTCAGCCAGTCGCCGTCGTCGAGTTCGTAGCTGCGTGCCCCGGTGTCGAGGTCCAGCCGGGCGAGGATGCCCAAGGGCATGGCCCGGGACTGGATACGCCGGACTCGGTCCTGGCGGGTATTGCACAGCCAGGCGTCCGGCATACCGCCATTCCACAGGCGTACCCGGCGGCCGTCGGCGGAGAAGGTGGCGAGCAGGGCCCCCATGAACATCGCCGGCGGCAGGAAATCATGCAGCACATGGTTCAGCTCGTGCAGCAGCTCCTGGTCGTCCACGCCGGCCTCGGTCAGGGTGTGGAAGGTCTCGCTGACCGGGTAGGCGCCGATCGCCGCGCTCAGGCCGTGGCCGGTGAAGTCGCCCACCAGCACGCGCAGGGCCCCGTCGGGCGTGTAGTCGGACAGCACCACGTCGCCGCTGAAGGTGGAGGCCGCGCAGCGATGCAGCTGCAGTCGGTCCAGCCCGCGGTTGCGGCGGGTGATGGCGCGCGAGAACAGGGTCTCGGCGGTTTCCTCCTCCCAGGCCTGGCGCGCCTGGGCGCGCAGCAGGGCGGCGTTGCGGCTTTGCAGGCCAGTGTGCAGGTCGCGCAGGCGCTCCATCGCGTGGATCTTGGCCTTCAGGATCGCGAGGTTCAGCGGCTTGCTAAGGAAGTCGTCGCCGCCCGATTCGATCGCCCGCAGCAGGGCGTTTTCGTCGTCCAGCGCGGTCAGGAAGATCACCGGGATGAAGTGCGCGCCCATCTCCGCCTTGATCCGGGACGTCGCCTGGTAGCCGTCCATCTCCGGCATCATCACGTCCATCAGGATCAGGTCGGGGGCCTGCTCCCGGCAGGCCTGCACGGCTGCCCGGCCATCCGCGGCCTCGCGCACGTCGTAGCCGGCTCCCTGCAGCATCATGCGCAGCAGCCGCCGGTTGTGGGGGTCGTCGTCGGCGACCAGTACTCGGCCTTCGCCGGAGATCAGGTCACCGGGCGGGGTCGAGCGCGGCTCGGGGGCGGTGTCGTCCACGGGGCCGGTTACTGGATGCGGAACAGGCGGCCAAAATTGGCGATGTCCAGTACCTTGCGCACGCCCTCCGAGGCACCGGTGATGCTGACGTCGGAGAACTCGCCGCCGGCGTGTTCGCGCAGCAGGAGCAGCATGCCGAGTGCGGAGCTGTCCATGTACTCGGTATGGGCGAGGTCGACGATGTAGCGCACGCCGGTCCCGCCGGTGTCGCGGTAGGCGGCGCGGAAATCCTGGTGCTGCTCGAAGTCGAACCGGCCCTTGACCCGGATGCGGACTTCCTTGCCGTCGTCGGAGGTGTACTGCTCGATGCTCATATGCGGTTCCTGGCGCTGTGGCGGGCTTCATGCCCGGTGAGAGTTGGTACGCGGCCCCGGGATTCGCGATCGGGTACGCGATCGGGTACGCGGGGGTTCGACGGAAAAACCTCAGAACAATTCCACATCCCCCGTGCCCATGTTCTGCTGGTTGACTGCGCGGTGATAGGTCTCCTGGCGGCGCTCGCGCCATTCGCGCACGCGGGTGGCCATGGCCCGCGCGTCCTCGGTAGAGCGGGCCTCGTGCAGGATGCTTCGCAGCTCCTGCAGATGTGCCACGGCCTCCTCCGCGGTGCCCAGTGACTGGCGGGCGATGTCCTCGAACTGCAGCGAGCGCACGGCGGTCGCGACCGCCTGGTTCATGCGCTCGCTCAGCTCGGCCTCCTCGCGGATGCGGTCCTCGAGCTCGTCGGTGGCGCGCTGCGCGTAGGCGAACAACCGGGTGATGCGTTCCTTCTCGCCCATACTTTGGTTCATGTCGCGCGAGGCCATGTCGTGTACGGTCCCGTGGACCTTTTTGATCGATTCGCGGGCCTGGTCGATCTGCGCGCGGATATCGTCGTGGAAGGTGGCCGAGCGCTGGGACAGCGAGCGCACCTCTTCGGCGACCACGGAGAAGCCGCGCCCGGCCTCGCCGGCCCGCGCCGCCTCGATGCTGGCATTGAGCGCCAGCAGGTTGGTCTGCCCGGCGATCGCGCCGGCGCTGTCCAGCAGCTTGAACACCCCGTCCATGTGCTGGCTCATGTCCTCCATGTGGTGGGCGCTCTCCACGCTCTGGCGGCTGATTTCCACCAGGGTGTCGATGAACATCTGCAGGGTCTCGTCGGACTTGCGGGTCAGTTCGGTGATGACCTCGGCGTGGGTCATACCCTGTCCGTCAGCGCCCTCTCGCGCGACGTCGCTGGTCATCAGTTCCATCTGGCGGTCGGCGATCTGGTGCATCTCGTTGAAGCTGGTGCCCAGTTCCTGCACGGCATCGGCGATCAGCCCGCGCTGGCGGCCGATCTCCGCCTCCAGCTGGTCCAGCTCGAAGCGCATCGCCTGGTCCAGCGCGTCGGAGAGTTCGCTGCCGCCGGTGGGCTGGCTCGCGGTCATGTCCGCGCTGGATTCGGCCGCCGGGGCCGGCCCGCGCAGATACGCGCCTGCGGTGATCAGGGCCGCCAGTCCGGCCAGGATTGCGGCCCCCAGAGCGATCCAGCCGGCCCCATTCAGTGCGGCGAGGATCGCCCCGAGCAGGAGCAAAACGGCGAGGCTGAGCGTCAGCCCCTTCTGGGTGATGTCACGGGTCAGCCATTGCATACGGTGGTCCATTCCGGTGGCTCCTATTCGCCGGCTGCGGCGGCTTTGCGGTGATCGCGGATCAGCGCGGCGGCGATCCGACCCAGCGGCAGCACCTGGTCAGCGGCGTCCAGCCTGACCGCCTCGCCGGGCATACCCCAGACCAGGCTGGTGCTCTCGTCCTGGGCGATGGTGTGGGCCCCGGCCTCGCGCAGCGCCTTGAGCCCGCGGGCCCCGTCGTCACCCATGCCGGTCAGCAGGGCGGCCATGACGTTGGCCCCGGCCTGTTCTGCGGCCGAGTTGAACAGCACGTCCACGCTGGGGCGATGACGGTTCACGGGGCCGCTGCGGTCCAGGCGGCAGACGTAGCGGGCGCCGTCCCGCGCCAGACGCAGGTGGTAGTCGGTACCCGGGGCGACGTAGGCATGCCCGGGCATCACGATGTCGCCGTCCTCGGCCTCCTTCACGCTGAGCGCGGTGTTCCGATCCATGCGTTCTGCAAAGGCGCGACTGAAGCCGGAGGGGATGTGCTGGGTGATCAGGATGCCCGGCGCGTCCGGCGGCAGGGCCGTTAGCACCTCGCGCAGGGCCTCGGTACCCCCGGTGGAGGCCCCCAGGGCGATTACCCGGTCAGTGGTGCGAAAGCGCGCCGCGCCCGCGGAGGCGAGCCGCTGCGGCGCTGCTGCCGGGGTCGCGCTGCGGGCCTGCAGGCGGATGCCGGCCGCGGTGCGGATCTTGTCGATCAGGACGTCGGCGTACTCCTGCAGGGCGTGGGAGACGTCTACCTTCGGCTTGGTGACAAAGTCCACCGCGCCGACCTCCAGGGCCTCCAGGGTCACATCCGCCCCCGCTTCGGTCAGCGAGGAGACCATCACCACCGGCATCGGGCGCAGGCGCATCAGATTGCGCAGGAAGGTGATGCCATCCATCTTCGGCATCTCCACGTCCAGGGTCAGCACGTCGGGTTCGTGCTGCTTGATCTTCGTGCGCGCGTCATAGGGGTCGGAGGCGGCGGCGACCACCTCGATGTCCGCGGCCTGCGACAGGATCTCGTTCAGCAGCTTGCGGATCAGGGCCGAGTCGTCGACGACCAGAACGCGGATGGGCTTGGCATTGGCAGGCATCTAGAACAGCTCCACGTCGCCCTGCAAGGGATCGTCCTGCAGTCGGCGGCGGTAGTCCTGCTCACGCTCGAGCAGGGTGTTGTTGTGCAGGGCCACGAGCTTCTTGATGCGCACGCGCCCGGTGGCGGGGAAGAAGACGACCTTGCGCGGCCAATGCCCGCCGACGTCCTCGGCGACCAGGTCCAGGTTCTCCTCGCGCAGGAAGCGGCGCAGGAAGGTGATATTGCCGGCACCGACGTCGGTCATCCCGGCCATTACGCGGCCGCCGCCGAACATCTTGACGCGCAGGTCGCTTCGCTCCGCGCCCAGCTTCAGCAGTTCGTTGATCAGGAACTCCATCGCATGGGTGCCATAGCGCGTGGCATTGGATACCGCCGGTCCCCAGCCGCTGTCACGGGCGCCGTCCGGCAGCATGAAGTGGTTCATGCCGCCGATGCCGGCCGCGGGTGACCAGACGCAGGCGGACACGCAGGAGCCCAGCACCGTGGTGATCAGTTCGGTCGGCGAGACCGAGACGTAGCACTCCCCCGGCAACAGCTTCGCGGCCGGGCAGGCGTGCACCCGGTCCCAGTAGCGATTGATGTGTGCGAAGGCGCCATCGTGCAGCTGCGGCAGGGCGGACATCAGGCCGCCCTCCGGTACAGCGTCTGCTCCAGCAGCCGGAAATCCTCGGTCACGCGGAACAGCGACTCGGAGTGCCCGATGAACAGGTAGCCCTCCGGGCGCAGCAATTGCGCAAAGCGTTCCACCAGCTGTTTCTGCGTCGGCTTGTCGAAATAGATCAGCGTGTTGCGGCAGAAGATCACGTCCAGCGGGCCCTTCATGGGCCATGGGTCGAACAGGTTCAGCTGGCGGAAGTTCAGCATGGCGCGCAGCTCGTCGCGGATCTTGACCCGGCCCTCGTTGGCGCCAGTCCCGCGCAGCAGCCAGCGCTTCTGGCGCGCCTGCTGGATGCCGGTGACGCGCTTGGCGTCATACACCCCGGCATCGGCATGGACGACCACGCGCGAGTCGATATCGGTGGCGAGGATGCGCACATCCTCCGGCGACGGCAGGGCCTCGGCCAGCGTCATCGCGATGGAGTAGGGCTCCTCGCCGGTGGAGCATCCGGCCGACCAGACCTTCAGCGGGCCGGTCGGGTTGGCCCGCCGGAGCTCCTCCAGCACCGGGCCGCCCAGCATCTCGAAGTGGTGCGGTTCGCGGAAGAACGCGGTCAGGTTGGTGGTCAGCGCATTGATGAACTCCTCCAGCTCGCCCTCGTCGCCCCCCTCGACCCGGTCCAGGTAGGTGTCGAAGGCATCCAGGCCGAGCACGCGCAGCCGCCGCGAGAGCCGGCTGAAGACCAGCTCCTTCTTGCTCTCGTTGAGCATGATCCCGGTGCGTTCCTGCGTCAGGCGCGCCACGCGCCGGAAGTCGCGCTCGCTCAGGCGATCGGAGGCGGCCATCTAGCATCGAGCCTCCATCCTCAGAACTCCTCCCATTCTTCGGAGGCCTCCTGACGCGAGGGGGCCGGGCGCGTGCTGGCGGCGTTGCCGGACGCGGAGGCCGGGCGCTTCAGTCCGGTGGCACTGCCCTGGCCGGCGGCGGTCGCAGGCGTCGGACGCTGGCTGGGCTGCTTCATGGCCTGGCTGGCGGCCGCGGCCTGCTCGCCCTTGAAGAAGCTCATCAGCTCCAGCAGTTCGCGCGACTGGTCGTCCAGCGATTCGCTGGCGGCCGCGGCCTCCTCGACCAGGGCGGCATTCTGCTGGGTCACCTCGTCGAGCTGGGTCACGGCCTTGTTGATCTCGTCGAGGCCGGTGGACTGCTCCTCGCTGGCCGCGGCGATCTCGGCAATGATGTCGGAGACCTTCTTCACCGAGTCGACGATGTCCTCCAGGGCCTTGCCGGAGTTGTCGACCAGCTTGCTGCCTTCGCCGATGCGCTCCACCGAGTCGTTGATCAGGGTCTTGATCTCCTTGGCGGCCTGCGCACTGCGCTGGGCCAGGTTGCGCACCTCGGTGGCGACCACCGCGAAGCCGCGGCCCTGCTCACCCGCGCGGGCGGCTTCCACGGCGGCATTCAGTGCCAGCAGGTTGGTCTGGAATGCGATCTCGTCGATCACGCCGATGATGTCGGCGATCTTCTTCGAGGACTGGTTGATCTCGCCCATCGCGGTCACGGCCTTGTCGACCACCTCGCCGCCTTCCTGGGCCTTGTCGCGGGCGGCGCTGGCGAGCTGATTGGCCTGCTTGGCGTTGTCCGCGTTGGACTTGACCGTGGAGGTCATCTCCTCCATCGACGAGGCGGTCTCCTCCAGCGAGGAGGCCTGTTCCTCGGTGCGCTGGGACAGGTCGGTATTGCCCTGGGCGATCTCGGCCGAGGCCGAACGCACGTTGCCCGCGCCCTCGAGGATCTGCCCCACGAGCTGGTCGAGGTTCTCCAGCGAGGTGTGGATGGCGTCGCGGAACTCGGCGAATTCGCCGCGGAACTCGCCCTGCATGCGCACGCTCAGATCGCCCTCGGCCATGGCCTGCATCACCCGAGAGCCCTCGCGCACCGGCGGGACGACGGCGTCGAGCAGCTCGTTCAGGCTCTCGGCGATACTTTGGGTGAATCCGCTGTAGCGCTCGGTCTCCAGGCGTTCGCTCAGGTTGCCGCTCGCCGCGTCGCGGATCAGGGCATCGATCTCGGCCTCGGCGGTCCGCATCTCGGTGACATCCCGCCACTCCAGCATGTTGCCGGCATAATTGCCGTCGTCGTCGATGATCGCGGTCGCGTTAATCCAGAAGCGCAGGTCGCCCAGGCTGATTTCGGTTTCGTACGGCAGTTTGGACGGGTCCTTCAGGATGGAATGCTGATGCGACGGGACCGAGTGAAACTGGTCAATGGACTGGCCCACCATGTTGTATGGGTCGAAGCCTGGAAACGCCTTGGTGAAGGCCTCGCGGTGTTTCTGGAACATCGCGGTCAGTGATGCGTTGGAAAAGGTGATGGTCATGTTCTCGTCGCACATCATGAGTGACGCGGTAGCGCCATCAATCGCAGCCCTGAAGCGAGCGCGCTCGCGGTCCGCCTCGTTCCATTCCGTCACGTCCTGCCACTCGACCATGCTGCCGATGATCCTGCCGTTGTCATCGGTGATCCCGGATGCCTGCAGCTTGAATTCGAGTCCACCGACCTCGATCTCGGCGGTGTAGGGCATGCGTGCCGGGTTCGACAGGATGGCGCGCTGATGTGACGGGTCCTTGTGGAATTGGTCGATCGACTGTCCCACGAGGTTGTCCGGATCGAAGCTCGGGAAGTGCTGCTGCAGGATGTGGCGGCGTTTCCGCAGCAGACTGACGACCGCCTCGTTGGCGTAGATGATGTTCATATCGTCGTCGCACATCATCACCGCCATTTGCGACCCCTCGCAGGCGGCACGCATGAAGCGGCCGTCCATCATCTCGTTCGGGTCGGTTTCTGGGGCGTCGGTTTGCGGATTGGCGGCCATGGGGGTGTCCTCGCTTGGCTTGTTCGTATGACGCGCGGCCGAGGTGCGGCGGCGGGCGGGTTTGTTGGTTTTCGGCGTCTCGGTTTTCGGGCCGGACCGGGGTTCGGGGGCGGCTTCGTCAGAAGCCGTGCGCTCGCTCGGGGCCTCGTCGGAGCCCGGTTCGCGGGCCGCGCTGGATGGGTCCATCCAGCCCAGCGGGTCGTTGCCCAGCTTGTTGCGTTTGCGTGTCGTCATGGCCCGTGTTCTCCCTGGCTTGCGGCTCAGGCGTGTGCCGCCGTCGGGCGGGTGTTGGTTGGTGCCCCGGCCGCGATCAGGTCGGCGGCCAGTTGCTGGAAGTCCGCGGCCGCGCGATGGCGCGGCTGGTACTCGAAGATCGTCTGCCCGAAGCTCGGGCTCTCGGCCAGCACCACCGACTCGCGGATGGTGGTGGGCAGCAGGGCATCGGCGAAGTGTTCGCGGATGCGCTCGCGCACCTCGCGGGCGTGGCGGCGCTGTTCGACAAAGCGCGACAGCACGATCCACTTGCGACGGCTCGTACCCAGGCGCGCCTCGATGCCCTGCAGGATGCGCATCAATCGCGACAGCCCGTTCAGGGCCAGGAAGTCTCCGGCGACCGGGATCAGCATCTCGTCGGCGGCGATGATGGCGTTCATGCCCAGCAGGCCGGCCGACGGCGGGCAGTCGATCAGCACGAAATCGAAGGTCTGTTCCAGTCTGTCCAGCGCCTTCTGCAAGCGCCAGCCACGCGCGGCTCCACCCTCGTTCAGGTTCTCGACCTCCTGTAGCTGTTCCCCGGCGGCGACGATCTGCAGCCCGTTTCCGGCTTCGCTGAAGGCGTCCTCCAGGCGCGCGCCACCCTGCAGGACCTGATCAAGGCCGGCCGGGTCCTCCAGCCCGAAGGCCATGGAGAGATGCCCCTGCGGGTCGGCGTCGATCGCCAGCACCCGATGCCCGGCCAGGGCCAGGGCATGCGCCAGGTTCAGGGTCACGGTCGTCTTGCCGACGCCCCCCTTCTGGTTGATCACCGCGATGCTCCGCATGGTTCCCCGCAGCCCCCGGCTACGCCGTGGCCTCGGCCGCGATGGCGTCGGTGCTGGCAATCAGGCCCGGGCCGAGCAGGGTGTCGATGTCCAGCATCAGGATCATCTTGTCGTCGACCGTCGCCAGGCCGCGTACGAAGTCGATCCCGATGCGGGTGTTGAAGTCGGGGGCCGGCTGCATCTCGTCAGCGCCCACGCTGTAGACCTCGGACACGGCATCGACGACGATCCCCATCACGCGCTCGCGGTCCTCGTTGATCACGCGCAGCATGATCACCACGGTGGTCGGGCCGTATTCCATCGGTTCCATGCCGAAGCGCAGACGCATGTCGATGATCGGCACGATCATCCCGCGCACGTTGATCACCCCGCGGATGTAGTCCGGGGCGTTGGGTAGCGGGGTGGGCTGCTCCCAGCCCTTGATCTCCTGCACCCGCAGGATGTCCACGCCGTATTCCTCCTCCGCGAGGATGAAGGTGAGGTACTGGTCCTCGCCGGCGGTGGCGGGGTCGTGGATGGACTGTGTTGCATCGTTTGCCATGGTGCTCGGCTCCTTGGGGTTCAGGCTCAGGCCGCGCGGGTGTCGCGTCCGGAGGCCATCCGCGCGATCCCGGCGACATCCAGGATCAGGGCCACCTGGCCGTCCCCGAGGATGGTCGCGCCGGCGGTACCGGGGACCTTGCGGAAATTGGTTTCCAGCGTCTTGATCACGACCTGCTGCTGGCCCAGGAGGTCGTCGACGCGCAGGGCGACGCGCTGGTCGTCGGCCTCGGCCACCACCAGCAGGGCGCGCTCCGGCAGCGGGCTGGGCTCGGCCCGGCCGAACAGCGCGGCCAGATCGACGATGGGGATGTATTCGTCCCGCAGCCGGTACAGCGGCAGCTTGCCGAAGGCCTGCTTCACGCTCTCCGGTTGGGTTTGCAGTGACTCGACGATCGCGATCAGCGGGATCACGAAGGTCTCGTCGCCGATCTTCAGCAGCTGGCCGTCCATGATCGACAGGGTCAGCGGCAGGCGGATGGTCAGGCGCGAGCCCTTGCCGGGCTCGGATTCCAACTCCACGTTGCCGCCCAGGCCACGGATATTCTTCTTCACCACGTCCATGCCGACGCCGCGGCCGGACAGATCGCTGACCTGGTCCGCGGTGGACAGCCCCGGCTCGAAGATCAGCTGCAGGATCTCGTGGCGGTCCAGTTGCTGGTTCGGGCCGACGATCCCGGCGTCGCGGGCCTTGGCCAGGATGCGGTCGGCATCCATGCCCTTGCCATCGTCGCGGATCTCGATGACCACGTTACCGCCGCGGTGGTAGGCCTCCAGACTGACCTGGCCGGTCTCGGGTTTGCCCGCCGCCGCGCGAACATCGGGCATCTCGATGCCGTGATCCACGGCATTGCGCACCAGGTGCACCAGCGGGTCGCCCAGGTGCTCCATGACCGTCTTGTCGATCTCGGTGTATTCGCCCTTCAGGGTCAGCTCGATCTGCTTGCCGAGCTGCCCGGAGATGTCGTGCACCAGGCGCGGGAAGCGGTTGAAGACCTGGGCGATCGGCACCATGCGGATGCCCATCACGCTTTCCTGCAGCTCGCGGGTATTGCGCTCCAGCTCCGCCAGGCCGGTGCGCAGGCGCTCGATCTGCGCCTCCATCTGCGAGGGGTCTTCCTCCAGCTGTTCGCTGATATCGGTCAGCATCGACTGGGTGATGACCAGCTCACCGACCATGTCGATGAGCGCATCGATCTTGCCGGTGTTCACCCGCATGGAGCTGGATTCCGCGCTGCGATTATTGCCGGCGCGCGCAGCGGGCGGCTCGGCGCGGGTCTCCGTGGCAGAGGAACCCGGGGGCGTAACCGGTTGCTCTGCCACTGTGTCCGGGGCCGTCTCGGGGGCGGCAAGGGGTTCGATCTCCAGGTCGCATTCGTCCTCAACCCATTCGAAGACCTCTTCGATCTGGTCGCGGGTCGCGTCCCCTTCCAGTTCCAGGGTCCAGGCGAGATAGCAGTCTTCCGGGTCGAAGGCCTCCGCGCTGTCCGGCAGGCGGTCGGTCTCGCAGTGCACGGTCAGTCGGCCCAGCTCCTCCAGCACCTCGAACATTCGCAAAGGGTCGTTGCCGGTGCGCATCAGGTCTGCAAAGGGCCGGAACCGGATGCGCCAGCCTTGCGGGCTGTCGCCGCCGGTGGGACCGGCCGCTTCGCCCGCCCCTTCAGACGTTGGGGCGGCCGGCGCGGGTTCGCCCAGATGGGCCTCGATCAGGGTGCGTACCTCGGCCACCTCGGCGGCGTCGGCCTCGCCGCCGTCACGGGCGGCATGCAGCTGGGCGCGCAGGATGTCCACCGCGCGCAGCAGCAGGTTCACCGTCTCCGGCGTCGCCTCCTGCTCGCCGTTGCGCATCCGGTCCAGCAGGGTCTCGACGCCGTGGGTGAACTCGGAGATCGCGCCGAATCCGAAGGTCCCGGCCCCACCCTTGATCGAATGGGCGCAGCGGAAGATGGTATTCAGGGTCTCCGGATCGCCGCCGTCCAGCGCCAGGAGTTCGGTCTCCATGCGCTCCAGCCCCTCGAAGCTCTCCTCGAGAAAGGCATCGACGAACTGGGCCATGTCGACCGACATGACTAGCGCAGCACCCGGTTCACGGTGTTCATCAGCTGGTCCGGGTCGAACGGCTTGACCAGCCAGCCGGTCGCACCCGCCGCCTTGCCTTCCTGTTTCTTCTCCGGGCCGGCCTCGGTGGTCAGCACCAGGATCGGGGTGAACTTGTAATCGCCCAGCTTGCGCAGTTCGCGGGTCAGTTGCAGCCCGTCCATGCCCGGCATGTTCACGTCGGTGATCACCAGGTCCGCCTTCGTCCCCTGGGCCTTGCCCAGGCCGTCGTTGCCGTCGCGCCCCTCGGTGACCTCGTGTCCGGCCTGCTTGAGGGTGAATGCGACCATCTGGCGCATCGAGGCGGAATCGTCCACCACCAGAACCTTAGCCATTGTGTTCTCCTGAATCGGTATCGTGTTCCTGTCCCGCACGCGCGGCGGCCGCGTCCGCACCGAGCGCCTGGAAGGCCTGCGTTAAGACGGCGCTTGCTCCGTCGATCGAAAAGCCCTGCGCATGGCGTGCCGCGCAGTGGCGTGCCATCAGCAGGACCTGAACCCCGGCGGCGTCGATATCGGCCACGGTCGTCGCGTCCACCTGAAGGTCCTCGCCGGCATCCAGCGCCACGCGCAGCTCCTGCCAGCAGGCGGTCGCGGTGTCGATGCGCAGGCGTTCGGGCAGCGCTATGGTGGTCATCGCCGTTACCTTTCCGTGAATTCGTTCACACTGTACAGGATCTGTACAGATATTTCCCAGCTCTTTGTAAAAAACTTGTACGGCTGCGGGTGGGAAAACTTGAGGACGGATTCACATGGAAACGTCGGCAGCGCGCTGGACTTTCGTCGCGCCAGTGTGACCAGATGCCGTGTGCGCCCGTGCAAGCCCGCTTTTTCCATGCAACCTTCGACCCCGGTGAGATGCTGAGATGGAGGCCCGTTCGCTCTACCGACTACCGGCCGACCCGGCGGCCCGGCAGGCCGCCGCGGCCTGGCTGCGGACCGCCGCAGCCCGGGGGCCGGTGCTCTGGGTGGGGCGGCATGTGCCCGACGGCCTGCCGCACGTGGCGCCGGCACAGGCCGGGCACTGGCTGGGCCACGAAGTGCAGGCCCTGGTGTTCGAGGCCGGGGATCCGCTCGCCGTGGATGCGCTGGTCACCGCGGCCGGGCTGCTGCGCGGCGGGGGCACCCTGGTGGTCCTCGACGGCGTCACCGGTGAAGGCGCGTTTACCCGCCGCTGGCGGGCCGCGCTGGCCGAGGCGTGGGTGCGGACGCCCGCATCGGCGGAGGAATGGCCCGAGGTGCCGGCACGTCCGGCGCCCGCCTTTGCGTGGACGCCGGATCAGGCCGCGGCGCTGGATCGTCTCGCGCATCTTGGCGCCGACGAATGCCTGGCGCTGATCGCCCCGCGCGGTCGCGGCAAGTCGACCCTCCTGGGCGAGTTCCTCGGCGGGACACTCCAACACGGCGGGCCCGCGATCACGCTGACGGCACCGAGTCCACGGGCCGTGGGTGCCCTGCTGGCGCGCGCCCGCCGGTGGGTCGACACGCCGGAGCGTCTCTACCGGGCACCGGATATCCTGCTGGAAGCGCCCGAACCCGTGGATACTCTGATCATCGACGAGGCAGCGAACCTGCCGGTGGAGCGCCTGCTGCGCCTCGCCCGCCGTGCCCGGCGCCTGGTGTTGTCCACCACGACCGGCGGCTTCGAGGGGAGTGGCCAGGGCTTCCGGCTGCGTGCGCTGCCGGCCCTGGAGGCGGCGGGGTTCCGGGTGCGGGTTCAGCCCATGGCGACCCCGGTGCGCTGGGCGCCGGGGGATCCGTTGGAGGACTGGCTCGATCGGTTGTGCCTGCTGGAGGCGGAAAGCCGGACACCGGCTACCCAGGCCGTCCGTCTGCGCTGGACGACCGGGGCGGCCCTGGCGGAGTTGCCGCAGACCCTGGAGGCCGTGACGGGCCTGCTGGCGGATGCGCACTACCGGACCCGTCCGTCCGATCTTCTGCGCTGGCTGGAGGACCCCGGCGGGCGCGTGCTGTGCATGGAGGGCGTGACGGACGGGGCGCTCTTCGGCGTCGTGCTGATTCAGGAGGAACCCGGCCTGGATCGGGCCCTGGCCGAGGCGGTGTGGGCGGGTGAGCGCCGTCCGCAGGGGCAGTTTCTGCCCTGCACACTGGCTGCTCTGGGGGGCTTCGAGCTGGCGGCGGAGCGTACCTGGCGCATCCAGCGCATCGCGGTGCACCCGCGCTGGCAGGGGCGGGGCCTGGGCGGCCGCCTGCTGCGGGCGATCGCGGATCGGGCCGTTGCCGAACGGGTGGCGTTGCTGGGGGCGAGTTTCGGACTGCAGCCCGCGTTGCTGCGGCTCTGGCAGCGGGAGGGCTACGTTCTGGTGCGCGTGGGCACCCAGCCGGACGCGGCCAGTGGTCAGGTCAGTGGCGTGGTCCTGCGCGCCCTCCGGCCCCGCACGGCCTCCGGTCTGCAGCCAATCCAGCGCGCCTTTTGGCGCGACTGGCCAGTCTGGCACCCACGCTTCCTGCCGGCATCCGCCGCGGCCATGGTGAGTGCGGTCCTGGAGGAAACGGCCCGGCCGTTGGCGGAGGCCGACCCGGCCACCGATCTCGCGGAGGTTCGAGCCTTTGCGTACCGCGCGCGGCCGCTGGAATGGGCGTTGCCGGCCCTGTTGCGGCAGCTGGAAGCAGCCCCGCCGGCCGATCCGGAAGGCCGCCTGCTGGCGGCGAGCCTGGCCGCGCCTATCGACTGGGCACGCCTGGCCCGCGAGCTCGGGGTGTCCGGGCGGCGCGGCGTCACCCGCAGGCTGCGCCGCGCCGCCCGGACCTGGCTGGAGGTACGTAGCCCGTAGACCGGGTCAGAGCCGGAACTGCGCCAGGGCCTGCTGGATCTCCTTTTCCACCTGCTTGAGTTCGTCGGAGGCGGCGCTGACCCGGTCGGCGGTGTTGGCCGACTGATCCGCCTCGTCGGAGATCTGCACGATATTGCGGTTGATATCCTCGACCACCGTGCTCTGCTGGCGCGAAGCGACCGCGATCTGCTCGGTCATCTCCACGATGGTGGTGACCGACTGCCGGATCTGCTGCAGGGCGCCGTTGACCTCGGCGGTATGCTCCATGGTCGACTCGGCCTCTTCCTGACCCTGTTCCATGGCCTTGACGGCACTGGTGGTGGCGGTTTGCAGGCGCGAGATCATGGACTCGATCTCGTCGGTGGATTCCTGCGTGCGGGTCGCCAGCTTGCGGACCTCGTCGGCGACCACCGCGAAGCCGCGGCCATGTTCGCCGGCGCGGGCGGCCTCGATGGCCGCGTTCAGGGCCAGCAGGTTGGTCTGCTCGGCGACCCCGCGGATCACCTCGAGGATGGTCCCAATTTGCTTGGAGTCCTCGCCCAGCTTGGAGACGGTCCCGGCGGCCTGCTCGACGGTGCCGAGCAGCGAGGCCATGGACTCGATGTTCTTCTCCATCACCTCGGAGCCGTTGTTCACCGCATCCCCGGCCTCCTGGCCGGCCTGGGAGGTCGCGTCGGTGTTGCGCGCGATCTCCTCGGCGCTGCTTTGCAGCTCGTTGATCGCGGTGGCGACACGCTCGGTCTCGTCGCGCTGGCGCGAGACCGCCTCGCGGGCCTCGTAGGCCTCCTGGTTCAGGTTCTCGGTGGCGCGGTTGAGTGTCTCGGTGCTGCCGCGCGCGTGGCCGATGGCCTGGGCGATCTTGTCGGTGAAGCGGTTGAAGGCGCGGCCCAGTTGCGCGGTCTCGATCAGCCCGTTCTCGTCCAGGCGGCGGCTCAGATCGCCATCGCCGTCGGCGATCTCCTCGAGCGCCGCGGTGGAGTGGGCCAGCGCGCGCCGCACGACCAGGATGATGAACACCGCGCCGGCCAGCCCGAGGATCACGCCGATCAGGGCCAGGATGCCCTGGGTCGTCTGGGTGGCGCGCATGTCGGCAGTCAGGGCGGCGGCGCTGCGTTCGGCGCGGGCAGTGATGCGCTCGCTGAGTCCTTGCAGATGATCGCGGGCCTCGACCAGCAGCGGGCCGATCTCGGTCCGAATCAGGTAGGCATCCTGCAGGGCCTGTTCGCTGCCGTGGATCTCGATCAGGTCGTCCAGCGCGGTGTTCTGGGTATCCAGGGCCATCTGGAAGTCTTCCAGCGCGATCTGCTGTTCGAAGTCGAGATCGTCGAACTGGTCCATCAGCTGCGCGGTGATGTCGTTGGTGCGGGTCGAGAACAGGCGGACGTTCTCGCGGAAGGCGTCATCGCGGAAGGCGATGAACCCGCGCAGGTTGGAGGTGACCTGGACCACCGACATGCGCAGCTCATGCAGGGTGTCGAGACGGTCCCAGGAACGCTGGAAGCGCGGCAGGGCCATCTCGGCGTCGATCATCATGTTGGTCTGCTGGGTCATCTCGCGGCTGGCCGGGTTGGCCCGGGCGTTGGCGATGCCCAGGGCCGGCATATTCTCGGCCGCGTTCTCCGCCACCTCGATCAGGCGGTCCTCGAAGCTGGCGAACTGATCCACCAGGCGGCGTACCTCGGTCGCGCTGGCGGCGAGTTCCTCGTCGGCCGCGATGACCGGATTCTCGTTCAGGGCCCGCGTGGCCGCATCGAGCTCGCGCATCGCGTTTTGCCATGCATCGCGATGCGACTGCTCCTCGCTCATCAGGTAGAAGCCGAGAAACGCCGCGCTCTCCTGCAGCAGCTGCTCGACATCGTTGACCCGGGCGACGGCCGGGTAGTCGGCCTGCGTGAGTTGCTCGACCCCCTGACTGCCCGTGCTCATCGCGCGCAGTGCCAGCAGGGAGTTGATGATCAGGATGGCGACGACCAGGCCGAACCCGGCAATCAGCAGCCCCCGGATGGAGAGTTTGTCCAGCATGCGATGACTCCTTCAGCGCGCCCTGTCCCGGGCGCTTCGCGAACCGGCCGCGGTCTCGGAGAGCGCGGACCCGAAAGGTGGCTATTCAACCCCTGTTACGGCAGACCCCCGGCAGAGTTGAGGGGTGGCCGGAAACCCGAGTGTAGACGCGCCGACGCTCAACCGGATTCCAGCTGCTCCCAGCGCTCGAAGCAGTGGGCCAGCTCGGCCTCCACGGTCTCGAGCCGCGCCTGCAGGTCGCGCATGCGTTCACCGTCGCGCAGGGCCTCGGGATCGGTCATCGCCGTGGTCAGTTCCTGTTGCTCGGTTTCCAGGGCCTCGATCCGGGCCGGGAGGGCCTCCAGTTCGCGCGCATCCTTGTAGGACAGTTTGCGCGGGGTCGCCGGAGCGTTTTCCGATGTCTGCGGCGATGGTTCGGGAGCGGGCTCGGCCCGCGGCTCCGGGGCGCCGGGGCGGGCGGCGGCCGCGGTTTCGCCCTCCAGCAGCCGCCGCGTGACACGTTCGGGCAGGTCGGACCAGCCACCCACGAACTCTTCCACCGATCCGTCGCCCGGCAGGACCAGGGTCGAGGTCGCGACATTGTCCAGAAACGAGCGGTCGTGGCTGACCACGATCACCGTCCCGGTGTACTCGATCAGGAGCTGTTCCAGCAGCTCCAGGGTCTCCACATCGAGGTCGTTGGTGGGTTCGTCGAGCACCAGCAGATTTGCCGGGCGCAGGAACAGCTTGGCCAGCAGCAGGCGATTGCGCTCGCCCCCGGACAGCGCCGACACCGGCTGTCGGGAACGTGACGGCGGGAACAGGAAGTCTTCCAGGTAGGACAAAATGTGCCGGCTCTCGCCATTGACCATCACCCGGTCTCGCCCCTCGCCGACCGCGTCCTGCACCGTGGTGTCCTCGTCGAGATGCGCGCGCGCCTGGTCGAAGTACGCGATCTCCAGCTGGGTGCCCAGCTTCACGTGACCGGCCAGCGGCTCCATCTGTCCGAGCAGGCCGCGCAGCAGGGTCGTCTTGCCCGCGCCGTTGGGTCCGACGATGCCCAGGGCATCGCCGCGTTGCAGCAGCAGGTTCACGTCCCTGACGATGGGTTTTTCGTAGCCGAAATCGGCGTGTTCCGCCTCGATCACCAGCCGGCCCGAACGCTGTTCCGGGCTCAGCTTCATCTTGACCTGGCCGCTGCGTTCGCGACGCTCGGCGCGCTTCTTGCGCAGGGCCTGCAGTGCCCGCACGCGCCCCTCGTTGCGGGTACGCCGTGCCTTGATGCCCTGGCGCACCCAGGCCTCCTCCTGCGCCAGCTTGCGGTCGAACTCCGCGCGCTGGGTGGCCTCGGTCTCCAGGCGTTCGGCCTGGCGCTCGCGGAATTCCTCGATCGACGGCGGATGTTCATACAGCTGCCCGCGGTCCAGCTCCAGGATGCGGGTGGCTACACTCTCCATGAACTGGCGGTCATGGCTGATGAAGACCACGGTCAGGCCGCTCTCGAGCAGGAACTCTTCCAGCCAGCGGATCGCGGCCACGTCGAGATGGTTGGTCGGTTCGTCGAGCAGCAGCAGCTGCGGGCGCTGCACCAGCTCGCGTGCCAGCCAGACCCGGCGCTTGAGTCCGCCGGACAGCGCGGCGAACTGCGCCTCGGGGTCCAGGCTCAGGCGGGAGATGGTGGTCTCCACCCGGTTCTGCAGGCTCCAGCCATCGATGGCGTCGAGCTGCGACTGCACTGGCCCCATCTTCTCCAGGGCATCCATGTCGCCGCCGGCCGCGGCCTGGCTCAGGTGGTGGAAGCGCTCCAGCAGGCGCCCGGCCTCGCCCAGGCCCTCGGCCACGACATCGAACACCGTCCCTTCAATGCCCGGGGGCAACTCCTGGGTCAGGTAGGCGGTGGTGAGGCCGTCCTGGCAGGTGATCTCGCCCGAATCCGCCTGCGCCTCGCCGTTGAGCACCTTGAGCAGGGTGGATTTGCCCTCTCCGTTGCGCCCGGCGATGGCGACGCGCTCGCCGGGTTCCAGGCTCAGGTTGATGCCGTCGAGCAGGGCGGCCATGCCGTAGGCCAGGTGGATGTTGCGCAGGGTGAGCAGTGCCATTCGAGTTCCGGTCGCGAGCGAGTGTTGTAGCGGGCGCCAAGCCTATCACCTTGGCGCTCTGCGGCGTGCGGTTGGCTGCGTCCAGCCGCCTGCCTCGTGGTGGCTGGTCCTCTTTCGTCATCTGGTGTTTACGGTGCCTTCGGTCCACATACTGCCCGGCGCTGACTCGCCAGCGCGCCGCGCCCGTTGTTGATCAAAAACGGGCTTCTTTGCTCGTGCAAAGAAGTACCCAAGAAACACGCCCGACTGCCGCGACCCCGGCCCGCTGCGCGGGCCGGGGTTTCCCTCGCTCCGAGGTTTTTCGCGGGCGGCGCTGAACTCGCTACGCCTTCGGCTCCGCTCAGACATCCAGCGCCTTTTTCCCCGCGAAAACCCTCTCCACTCGGCGCGACGACAACGGGGGATTCAAGGTCAAGACAACAGCCGTCCCGACGGTCGTGCCAGTGGAGGATGGCTAACTTTTCGGACATCTTGGGCACGCTCGGCCCTCGGCCGTTGCGTGCCGCGCCCGCAGGGCGGGCGCCAGGGGCTTTCGAGCGGCGTTGCCTATGGTTAGGCGCAAACATGGGGATGCGTTCGGTTTTGACCTTCGCCTCCCGTATGGAGCCCCTTGCGGAAGGGTTCTCGGGCCGGGAGAAGGCGCTGGATGTCTGAGCGAAGCGCAGCGTAGCGAGTTCAGCGCCGCCGGCCCGAGGGCCCTGGAGCAAGGTTCCCGGGCGGAATCCGGGTGCCCTTCTTTGGGCACTTTCTTGGGCAAGCAAGAAAGTGCCTCGGGGCGCGCTGGCGAGTCAGCGCCGGGCAGTATGTGGACCGAAGGCACCATAAACACCGAAGAATGAACCAGGACCAGCCTCAGCCCGGCAGGCGACCGGCCGGAGGCACCGTAAACACCAGAGGCCGAACCGGGACCAGCCACCAACAGGTCGGCGGCAGGCCGGAGTCACGCGAAAACGGAATCGCCCAGCATGCCTCGTGGGGGGCGAGGGCGAGAGAGGGGCGCGTGTCAGGCCTCGCCCATGAGCCAGGCGCTGGCGGCGCCGGCCAGACTCATCAGCGCGAGGACGAAGATCGCCACCTCGGTGCCCGCCAGCTGCGCCAGCAGCCCGAACAGCCCGCCGACCAGCAGCAGGGCACCAATGACCGTGTTGCTGACCGCGGTGAACGCGGCCCGGGTCTCCTGCGTGGCCATATCCACCAGATACGTCTTGCGCCCCAGGCGCACACCGGCATGACTGACCCCGAGCAGGAAGAACAACGCCGCATAGAGCCAGCCGCCGGGGACCAGTGCGTGGTCGGTATCCACCGGCACGAACCAGACGCCCACCGCGACCGCAATGCCAAGCCCGGCGGCCAGAAGGCCAGACAGGATCAGCACCCAGCGCGCCGAGCGGTCGGACAGGCGCCCCCAGACCGGGGCGCTGACCGCCGAGGCCAGGCCGCTGGCCAGGATCAGCAGCCCCAGGGTGCCGAGATCGCCGGCGGTGGCGTCCTCCGCGAGAAGGACGTAGAAGGGCAGGGCCAGCGCGGTGCTCATCAGCAGGGCGCGGGTCAGCACGAAGTGGCCAAAGGCGCGGTCGGTCCACAGCAGGCGCATGGAGCGGATGGCCTCGGTCACCGCGTTGCCGCCGCCCTCGGTGGAGCCCGGGTCCTCGCGCAGCCGGGTAAAGGTCGCGGCGGCCACCCACCAGGCCCCGGCCGAGGCGGCCAGCAGGGCGACGAAGACCCCGATGCCGGCCTCTTCGAGGTTCGCCAGCGTCAGGTAGATACCCAGGCCCAGGGTGAAGAAGCCGGCGAGGGAGGCGGCATAGCCCATCACGGTTCCGCGCTGGTGCTTGGCGATGGTCTTGCCGAGCACATCCTTGGAAGCCACCGAGTTGATCCCCCGCGACAGGGCAAAGACGATCAGGAGCCCGAGGATGGCCCAGCCGGCGGCGGCGCCCTCCAGGGTCAGGGCGACGACAGCCATGCCGGCGACGGCCAGGCCGGACAGGACACTGCCCAGCACCCAGAAGCCCTTGCGGATCGCCCGGCGGCGAATGGAGGCGGCAACGAACAGTTGAGGCAGTAGCGAGCCAGATTCGCGGATCGGCACCAGGAAGCCGGCGAAGGCGGCCGGGGCGCCCAGGGCGCCGAGCAGCCAGGCCAGCACCAGTCGGGCCGAGGCGAGCTCGTCGCCAATCTTGCTCAGGGTGTTGGCGACCAGGTGGACGAAGAAATTGACCGGCTGGGCGCGGCAGGCGTTTTCGGGGATGTCCTTGCAGACGCGCGCGTCCTCGTCGCCGGCAATGGTTTCGTACAGTCCGATAATCGGGCGCGGAAGCTTGTCCAGGTCGTTGGCGGTCATGAGGTCTTTCCGTTGCGTTGTCCCGTCATTGCGAGGAGCCGAAGGCGACGTGGCAACCTCCAGATGCTGGCAGGGCGGCGGGATCCGGTGGTGCCGGAAGGCAGATTGCCACGGTGCCTGCGGCACCTCGCAATGACAGGGGCGGGTGCGACGCGCTACCGGCGCCCGGCCAGCGGGTCGCTCGGGTCGACGCTGTCGCGGAACGGCTTGCGCCGGTCGAGGTTGGTCAGCTGATAGACGTTGCCCAGCCAGTTGTTGATCACCGCCAGCGCGGTGTCGTGCCAGGTGTTGTCGAGGCGGTCCAGTAGCAGCGCCTCGGGCAGGGCCGGGATCTCGGTGCAGTGTTCCAGCGCGGCCTCCACGTGCTCGCGGTGCTCGTCGAGGATGGCGGCGGCCTGCGGCATCAGGTAGTTCTCCGGCAGCGGCGGGTAAGCGTCGCGTTCGCCCTGGATGTAGCGCACCACCTCGCGTTTGTATTCCTTGAGCAGGCTGATCGAGTCGTATTCCGGGTGGCCCTGGAAGAAGACCATGCGAAAGCCGTCGGGCGAGGCCCCCAGGTGGATCCCGGACTGGTCACTCTCCACCAGCACGCGCAGTCCGTGGCGCTCGAACTGGTCGCGCGAGACATCGTTGTAGCGCGAGTGCGGCACGTCGAAACGGGTGTTCACGCCGGTGACCAGCGGATGCCCGCGGTCGACCACGCGATGCGGGAACACGCCCCACAGCTTCTCGCCCATATGCCGGCGGTGCTCGCCGTAGCGCGCCTGCAGCACGGCGTGGGTCGCCAGGCAGGAGCACAGGGTGGAGGTCACGTTCTCCCAGGCCCAGTCGACCACCTCGGCCAGCGGTTCCCAGAAGGGTTCCAGGGCCAGGTCCGGCTGGGTCACGTTGGCGCCGGTGATGATCAGCGCGTCGAGGCCCTCCTTCTTCAGGTCCTCGAAGGATTCGTAGTACTGCTTGACGTGGTCGCGCCCCTTCGGCCCGCGCTTGAGTTGCGGCAGGGTGAACGGGTGGATATAGAACTGCGCGATCTGGTTGCTCTCGCCGATCAGGCGAAAGAACTGGCGCTCGGTGGCCGCGAGGGCGGCGTCCGGCATCATGTTCAGCAGCCCGATATGCAGGGCGCGGATCTCCTGCTGCTGGGCGAAGTCGCTGGGCAGGACGGTCTCGCCCTCGCTTTTCAGGCGGGCAAAGGTGGGCAGGTCGGAGTAGGCGACAAGTGGCATTACAGACGCGCCTCCCGTTCCAGGGCCATGCAGACCAGGTCGTCGAAGTCGGCCGCGTTGCGCACCCGCGCCAGTTCCGTGGTGCTGATGGTGTAGCCGTGACTCTCGGCGATCGCCTCGTAACGTGGCAGGCGGGCACGGAACAGCCGCGAGAAGACCCAGCGCACAAAGGCGTCCGGGTCGATCTGGGCGACGTAGTCCAGCCCCTCGTCGCGCATGTATTCGGCCAGCTGCTGGTCGAGGAAGGCCTCGCGGTAGTACAGCGGCTTGGGATCGCTCTCGGCGCGCTCGATCAGCTGGCGCTCGTCCTCGTCGGTCGCCTTGATGTAGAGGATCAGCGTGTGCTCCGCGAGGGTCTCCAGCACGCCGGGGCTGTCCAGTTCGCAGACCGAGCCGCCGGCATCGTTGACGAAGTGCGGATAGCCGAACAGCGTCTGGGACTTGTTGATGAAGTCGGGCACGTCGAGCATGGCCTGCACCTCGGCCTCGTGGTGCAGGGTCTGGCGGCGCTTGAACTCGGTCAGCGGCAGTCCGCCCAGCTCCGGGTTGCCGAGCTTGCCGAGGAAGCTCGCCACCGGGTGCAGGTTGTCCACCGTGATGTTGTTGATGATCTGGATCGAGTCCGAGCGCAGCAGATCGCGCAGGAATGGCACCGCCATCGCCTGGGCCTTGATGTTGTCCAGGATCGGTTCGCTCAGGTAGCGCGTGCCGATGCGGTAGTCGCCGGAGTAGTGGAACCAGTCCTCGCGCCGCAGCATGTTGGACAGGCGCGTCTTGCCGACACCGGACATCCCCAGCAGGGTGATGCGGCGGTGGTCCTGATTGCGGTACTCGTCGGGGGTCAGGCGCATGATGTTGGTTTTATCGACGCAGGATGAACAGGATACCGGCGATCACCGCCAGGCCACTGATGACGTAGTGGTCGTACTGGAACTGCAGCCCCAGCAGACCGCGCAGGCCGAACAGGATCAACCACAAGCCCAGCAAAATGTTTCCAAGCATGCGCATCCCTGCGTGTCTCCCGGTTCGTGATTAGCGGATCAACTGGCTCAGTTCGCGGAACTGCGGATCGGCCGCGTCGCGCAGCCATTCGAACAGCACCGATTCGTGATTGGTGATGATGGCGCCGGCGGCGCGCAGGCGCTCCAGCCCGTTGTGCTTGCGCCCGGTGTCGCGCGAGCAGACTCCGTCCTCGACCACGAACACGGTCACGCCCGCCTCCAGCAGTTCCAGTGCCGTCTGGGTCACGCAGATGTGGGTCTCCGCGCCGGTCAGGATGATCTGGTCGCCGCGGGTCAGGCGGGTGTGCAGGTCGGGTTCGGCGCAGCAGGAGAAAGCCGTCTTGTCGGTGACCGCGCCCTTGCCGTCCAGCGCCTGCTGCAGGGGGGCGGTGACCTCGCCGAGGCCTTTGGGATACTGGCGCGATACCTCGATCGGGATGCCGAGCTTGCGCGCCGCCTCGATCAGGCGCACGGCATTGCGCTCGACCTCGGCACGGGCCGCCTCGGGCATGGCGGCCAGCAGGCGTTCCTGCAGGTCGATCAGGACCAGGCGCGACCGCGCGCGCTCGCAGCGGGCCCGTGGGTTATGCGTGGCGGAGGCGGACATTACTCCAGCAGGTCGTCGATGGCCTCGAGGTCGGCCACGCTCAGGCGACCGGCCGCGCGCTGCAGGCGCAGCGACTCGCCGAGGAAGCCGTAGCGGGCCTCGGCGTAGTCGCGCTCGGCGCGGAAGACCTCGCGCAGGGCGAGCAGGACGTCCACCTGGGTGCGGGTACCGACCTCGAAGCCGGCCTCGGCCGCCTCGAACGCGGACTGGGTCGAAACCAGCGCCTGCTCCAGCGCGCGCACCCGCGAGTTGTTGGAGATCACCGACAGGTAGGCGCTGCGGGTGTCCTGGGTGGTGCGGCGCTCCACCAGCGACTGGCCTTCCTGCGCGGCCTGGAAGTCCTCGCGGGCCTGGCGGGTCAGGGCGCTGACGCGCCCGCCGGTGTAGAGCGGGATCTCCAGTTGCACGCCGACCTGGGCGTCGGTGCCCTCGAAGAAGGCGCCTCTGGCATCAGCTGGTACATCCAGGCCGTGGTAGCGGTTCTCGCGCACCGAGGCGTTCAGGTTGAGCCGCGGCAGGCCCTCGGCGCGCTGGCGCTGGATCTGTTCGCGGGCGGTTTCCGTGCTCAGGCGCTGGGCGGCCAGTTCCAGGTTGTTGGCGAGCGCGATGTCGACCCAGGCCTGCGGATCGGCCGGGTCCGGCGGGGTCAGCTCGGCCTCGTCGCGCAGCATGTCCAGCTCGTCCCAGTAGGTATTGGTGATCACCGCGAGCTGCTCGCGGGTCAGGTCCAGCTGGTTCGCGGCGGCGATGCGCTCGGCCTCGGCGATGTCGCGCTGGGCCTGGGCTTCGGTGACGTCGGTACGGGCGACCAGGCCGACATCGAAGCGGCGCTGGGTCTGTTCCAGCTGGCGCTCGATCGCCTCGACCTCGGCCTCGCGGAAGGCCAGGGTTTCCTGTGCGATGAGCACGTCGAAGTAGGCCTGGGCCACGCGCAGGATCAGGTCCTGGCGGGCGGCATCCAGTTCGGCCTCGGCGCGGGCGATCTCGAGATCCACCTGCGCCAGCTCGATGTAGTTGCGGCGGTCGTAGAGGCTTTGGGCCAGATTGACGCCGAAGCTGGTCTCGCGCCCATCAATGCTCGGTTCATTGCGGCCGTCGCGGTAGAACGCGCCGGCCTCGGCCTGCCCGGAGATCTGCGGCAGCAGGGCGGAGCGCGCGAGCGGCCGGTTCTCCAGCACGCTGCGGTACTCCGCCTCGGCGGTGCGCAGTTCGGCGTCTTCCGCGGCCGCGCGCTCGTAGACCTCCATCAGGCTGGAGGCGGTGGCGGGGGCCGAGATCACCAGGGCCAGCCCGGCGGCGGCGAGAAGCGACGGCAGACGGTTCATGGACGCGACTCCGGAGGATATTAGGAAACGCCTATCCTATCAGAGCATGTTCCGGCATGGGGCCTCCGGCGCGCGCCCCGTGCCGGGGCGCAGGCGACCGGCTCAGAATTCGAACGCGGGCTTCGGTTCGAAGCCGACCAGCGGCTTCACGCGGGTCTCGAACAGGCCCTCGTGGCGGCAGTCGTCTTCGGTGGTCCGGGTGATCAGCTGGGCCTCCATGATCGGGCCATCGCCAGTGACCACGAACAGCCGGCCGCCGAGCGTCAGGTAGGGCTCGAGGAAGTCGTCGTATTCGGTCATGCCGCCAGTGAGGATGATCGCGTCGTAACGCGGGCGCGGCGGGGTCCAGTCACGGGTCACCGTGGCGGTGCGCAGGTGGGCGTTATCGAGACCCAGATCCGTCAGGCGGTTACGCGCCGCGAGACGCAGATCGTCGACCCGCTCGATGCTGTCGACCCGGGCCGCGAGGTGGGCCAGGCAGGCGGTCACGTAACCGGAACCGGTGCCGATCTCCAGTACCGTCTCGGTGGGCTGCGGCGACACGGCCTGCAGCAGCCGGCCGACCACCACCGGCGGCAGGGTGTTTTCGCCGTGCCCCAGCGGGATCTCGGAATCCGCATATGCCAGGGCCTGGTAGGGCTCGGGCATGAAGCGTTCACGCGGCAGGGTTTCCATCACGTCCAGCACGCGCGTATCGAGCACGTCCCAGGGGCGAACCTGCTGCTCGACCATGTTGATCCGGGCCTTGGCGAAATCCATCGCGGTTTCCTCTGTACGCTAAACAGCCGCGAAAGAGTACGTTCACGCGCCGAAACAGGCAAGTAGGAGGCCAGCCCTCTGGCCGATGGGGTGTTGACCAGACCCCATCGGCCAGAGGGTTTGCCTCCTGCGGGGGGTGCCGCTATTGCCCGTAGGAGCGCAGCCCCCTGCGCGATGGGGTCTGGAGTGTGGTGGTCAAGTGATTTCGGACACCGCGTTAGGTGGATTGGCTGCCGTTGGTTGCTCGTAGATGCTGGGAGGCAGGTAGCCCAGCGTCGAGTGGATGCGAACGGTGTTGTAGAACCGAGCGATGTAGTCCGCGATATCCCGCCGCGCCTCGCCGTGGTTTGCGTAGCGGCGCTGCCAGACGCGTTCCGTCTTGAGGCTCAGGAAGAAGCGCTCGACGACGGCATTGTCCCAGCAGTTACCCCGGCGGCTCATG
>NZ_KB898130.1:0-87716 GCF_000377445.1 Thioalkalivibrio sp. ALE9 | reverse complement strand
GGCGATCCGTCGCTGGGTCCGTAGCCTGGAGGGTCCGGCCGACTTCGCCCTGGAAGCCACCAACGACTATCACCTGGCCCTGGCGCTGGAGGCTCATCATCAGGGCCACCGGGTGTATCTGGTCAATGGCTATCGCCTCAATCGCTACCGCGAGAGCATCGGTGGCCGGGCCAAGACCGATGCCGGGGATGCCCGGTTGCTGGTGCGTTATCTGCAACGCGAGCAGGACGAACTGCGCCCCTGGACACCGCCGCCCGAGGGCTACCGGACCCTGCAGAAGCTGCTGCGCCGGCGTGCCACGCTGGTACGGGCACGGGTCATGCTGGAACAGAGTCTGCGAGGTGTACCCGAACTGCAGTCCAACCTGAAGGATCTGCTCCGGGAGATCGGCCGGCTGGATGCCGTGCTCCAGCGTGTGCTGCGCGAGACGGTCGGTCGCGCCGGCTGGTCGGATCACGCCCGGCGCTGCCAGCAGATCGAGGGCGTCGGTCCGCTCACCGCGGCAGGCCTGACCATGGCGTTCCAGCGGGGGGCCTTCCGCAACAGTGATGCGTTCGTCGCCTTCCTGGGGCTGGATGTCCGCATCCGCGACTCCGGCACAAAACGGGGGCAGCGCAAACTCACCAAACAGGGCGATCCAGAGTTGCGACGGCTGCTCTATCTGGCCGCGATGCAGGCCAAGTCCAAACCCGCCTGGAGCGACTACTACCAGCGCTGCCTGGACCGTGGCCTGGCGACGACCCAGGCGCTGAATGCCTTGGCTCGCAAGCTGGCGCGCCTCGCCTTCGCCCTGATGAACAATCAGACCGATTACCAACCTAAGACCCCTTGTGGAGAGACATAGAATCTCCTACGGGTTGGGTCCGGCGTGCGGGGTGTTGTAGGAGCGCAGCCCCCTGCGCGATGGGGCGCAGGGATAGGCCCCATCGGCCAGAGGGCTGGCCTCCTACAGGGGATGGTTCAGGCGCGAGGTGCATCGTTGGGTTGGGCCTGCCGGTAGGGCGAGTGTTCGTGCAGGCGTTCGCAGTGGGCCTGCATCATCTGGGCCTCGCGTTCGCAGAAGTCGCGTACGGGCTGGTCGAAGCCCTCGGTCAGGATCATGTGGGCGGAGTAGGTGGGCGTGGGCAGGAAGCCGCGCGGGATCTTGTGTTCGCCCTGGGCGCCGGGCTCGAAGCGGGCCAGTCCTTCGTGGATGCAGAATTCGATGCCCTGGTAGTAGCAGGTCTCGAAGTGCAGGTCGGCCAGCTCCTCGGTGCAGCCCCAGAAGCGCCCGTACAGGGTGTCGTGGCTGCGATAGCAAAGGGCGGCGGCGATGGTCTCGTCGTCGCCCGCCGCGCCGGGTCGTCGGGCCTCGAACAGCACCACCTGATCGGCCAGCGCCGCGGCCGTTTCCACAAAAAAGGCCTCCGACAGCGTCGGGATGCCCATGTGCTTCTCGAAGGTGTCGACGTAGAAGCGGTGGAAGCGCGCCCAGTCCTCGGGCGATCCGGTGGCCCCGGTCAGCGTGCGGAACTCGATGCCGGCCTCATTGACGCGGCGGCGTTCGCGCTTGATGTTCTTGCGCTTTTTCGAGCTGAGCGCGGCCAGGAAGTCGTCGAAGCTTGCGTAGTCCGCGTTGGTCCAGTGGTACTGGCAGCCCATGCGCTTGGCCAAGCCCAGTTCGCGGGTCACGTCCAGATCATCCTGGTTGGGGAACAGGATGTTCACGCCCGAGGCATTCAGTTCGCGCCCGCGGGTGACCAGGGCGCGCACGAGCAGGGTGCGCAGGTGATCGAAGTCCGGCGCCTCCGGGTGCACCAGCAGGCGCGGCCCGGTGGCGGGGGTGTAGGGCACGGAGACGACCAGCTTGGGGTAGTAGTTAAGCCCCTGGCGGTTCCACGCGCTCTCCCAGGCGAAGTCGAACACGAACTCGCCGTAGTTGTTGGTCTTGGCGTAGGCCGGCGCGGCCGCGACGAGCTGGTCGTCGCGGAAGATCAGCACGTGCTGCGGGAACCAGCCGAACTGGCGGCCTAGGCACTCGTGGCGTTCCAGGCCTTCCAGGAAGGCGTGGCGCAGGAACGGCTCGGTGCCGCCAGTGAGGGCATCCCAGGCGGCCGGGTCCACGTCGGCCAGGCCGTCGCGCAGTTCGACACGTTCGGGCGCGTCGCCCGAGTCGTTCTCCGGCGGGTGCGGTGCCTGGGTATCGCCCTCGGCGCTCACGTGATCAACCGAGCTTGTCCAGGTATTTCTCCGCGTCCAGTGCGGCCATGCAGCCGGTGCCGGCGGAGGTGACCGCCTGGCGGTAGACATGGTCCATCACGTCGCCGGCGGCAAACACGCCCGGTACGGAGGTCGCGGTGGCGTTGCCTTCCAGGCCGCTTTGCACCTTGATGTAGCCGCCCTCCATGTCCAGCTGGCCCTGGAAGATGTCGGTGTTCGGCTTGTGGCCGATCGCGATGAACACGCCCATCACGTCGATCTCCTTCGTCTCGCCGCTCTGGGCGTGCTTCAGGCGGGCACCGGTCACGCCGGTCGCGTCGCCGAGGATCTCGTCCAGGGTGTGGTTCCACTCGATGGTGACGTTGCCGTTCTTTTCCTTCTCGAACAGCTTGTCCTGCAGGATCTTCTCCGCGCGCAGGGCATCGCGTCGGTGCACCAGCACCACCTCGGAGGCGATGTTCGACAGGTACAGGGCCTCTTCCACGGCGGTGTTGCCGCCGCCGATCACCGCGACCTTCTGGTTGCGGTAGAAGAAGCCGTCGCAGGTCGCGCAGGCGGAGACACCCTTGCCGGCGAAGGTGGTCTCGGACTCCAGCCCCAGGTACTGCGCGGAGGCCCCGGTGCAGATGATCAGGGCATCACAGGTGTATTCCCCGGAGTCGCCGATCAGGCGGTAGGGCTTGTCCTTCAGCTGCACCGTGTGGATGTGATCGAAGATCACCTCGGTGTCGAAGCGCTCGGCATGCTTCTGCATGCGCTGCATCAGTTCGGGGCCCTGCACGCCCTCGTTGTCGCCGGGCCAGTTGTCCACGTCGGTGGTGGTCATCAGCTGGCCGCCCTGTTCCAGGCCGGTGATCACGACCGGGTTCAGGTTGGCGCGCGCGGCGTAGACCGCGGCGGTCCAGCCGGCCGGGCCGGAGCCCAGGATCAAGAGCGGGCAGTGGCGCGCTTCCTTGCCGCTGCCGCCCTTTTTCGGTTCGGACTCGGTGGCGCCGCCCAGCTGGACGGCGCCGGTAGCGGCCTGCACGGCCCCGGTGGCGCTGGCCATCTTCGGGGTCTCGGCCTGGGCCTTGCCGGATGCGTTCTTCTTCTTGTCCTTCTTGGACTTCTTGGCGTCGCTCATGGCGCTCTCCATCTCGCAACAATGAATTCCGTGGCGGGGGCGGCGGGGCCGTCCCTGCGAGTCCTGCACACGATACCGGATCGTCGGGCGTGGGCCCGGGTTCCATGAATCGGGTAGCGGGATCCGGGGTGCGCCCACAGCTGGCGGGCCATCCCGGATCGGGGATCGATATGGCGGGGATTATTGGGAGGCCGGACGGCTTTGTCCAACGCGGTCACGGGCACCGGGGGAACGCCGCGCCGGCTGGGAGGGCGGGACGCATTTGGTTAATCGCGGTCGATAAAACATTTTCATGATCGCGCGGGCCGGATCGCGGGCCGGGCAGTCACTACATCGGCGTTTGGTGGATAACCCGGGCGCCCCTCCGGGAACGGCGGCAGGACGGGGAATTGCCGTTTTTATCCACAGCTTGCTCACGGGTTGTGCGCGGCTTGTTCTTTTGCGAACCACTATATCTAGTGGCTATGCAGTTCCGGATCCCCGATCTATAGTACTTCACGTTCGATCCAACACCAGCGCGAGGCCGTCATGAACAGCGAACCCTACACCGCCGTAGCCCCCGAGGGCACCCAGTACCCGCCGCAGGCCGAACCGTCGGCCGAGGTCCTGGCGACCAGCCCGGGCCAGCACCAGGTGATTCGCCGTAACGGCAAGGTCACGGGCTTCGATGCCTCCAAGATCGAGGTCGCGGTGACCAAGGCCTTCCTCGCGGTGGAGGGCGGCAACGCCGCGGCCAGCCGCCGCATCCACGAGGTGTCCAGGGAAGTGGCCGGGCAGGTGGTGGACAGCCTGTTCCGCCGCGCCGGCACCCAGGGCATGACGGTGCATATCGAGGATATCCAGGACCAGGTGGAACTGGCCCTGATGCGCGGTGGCCACCACAAGGTCGCGCGGGCCTACGTGATCTATCGCGAGCAGCAGGCGCAGAAGCGCGCCGCCGAGGCCGCCGAGCAGTCCCCGGAAGAGCAGGAGGCTGCCGCCAGCCTGAACGTGACCCGCGCCGACGGCACCCAGGCCCCGCTGGACGAGGCGCGCCTGCAGGCGGTGGTCGCCGAGGCCTGTGACGGCATCGAGCACGTGGACGGCCAGAAGATCCTGACCGAGGCGCGCCGCAACCTGTTCGACGGCGTCGCCGAGAAGGACGTGGCCACCGCGCTGGTGATGGCCGCCCGCGTGATGATCGAGAAGGAGCCGAACTACTCCGAGGTCACCGCGCGGCTGCTGATGGACGCCCTGCGCCGCGAGGCCCTGAGCTTTGTGCACGGCCGCCCGGAAGAGGCCACCCAGGCGCAGCTGGCCGAGCGCTACGCCGAGTACTTCGGTGCCTACATCCGCCGCGCCGCCGATCTGGAGCTGGTCGACAGCGAGCTGACCCGCTACGACCTCGACAAGCTGGGCGCGGCGATCAAGCCCGAGCGCGACCTGCAGTTCACCTATCTGGGCCTGCAGACCCTGTACGACCGCTACTTCATCCATTCTGACGGCACGCGCTTCGAGCTGCCGCAGGCGTTCTTCATGCGTGTGGCGATGGGCCTGGCGATCAACGAGATCGACCGCGAGGCGCGCGCGATCGAGTTCTACAACCTGCTGAGCTCGTTCGACTTCATGAGCTCCACGCCGACGCTGTTCAACTCCGGCACGCTGCGCCCGCAGCTCTCCAGCTGCTACCTGACCAGCGTCCCGGACGACCTGGACGGCATCTACAGCGCCATCCGCGACAACGCGCTGCTGTCCAAGTTTGCCGGCGGCCTGGGCAACGACTGGACCCGCGTGCGCGGCATGGGCGCCCACATCAAGGGCACCAACGGCAAGTCGCAGGGCGTGGTCCCGTTCCTCAAGGTCGCCAACGACACCGCCGTGGCCGTGAACCAGGGCGGCAAGCGCAAGGGTGCGGTCTGCGCCTATCTCGAGACCTGGCACATCGATGTCGAGGAGTTCATCGAGCTGCGCAAGAACACCGGCGACGACCGCCGTCGCACCCACGACATGAACAGCGCCAACTGGATCCCGGACCTGTTCATGAAGCGCGTGGCCGAGGACGGCGACTGGACCCTGTTCTCCCCGAACGAGACCCCGGACCTGCACGACCTGGTCGGCGCCGAGTTCGAGAAGCGCTACTGCGAATACGAAGAGAAGGCCGCGCGCGGCGAGCTGCGCGTGCACAAGACCATGAAGGCCGTGGACCTGTGGCGGAAGATGCTCGGCATGCTGTTCGAGACCGGCCATCCGTGGATGACCTTCAAGGACCCGTGCAACCTGCGAAGCCCGCAGCAACACACCGGCGTGGTCCACAGCTCGAATCTCTGCACCGAGATCACCCTGAACACCTCGGATGACGAGATCGCGGTGTGCAACCTGGGCTCGATCAACCTGGCCGCGCATGTGAACGAGGCCGGCGAGCTCGACCTGCCCAAGCTCGAGCAGACCGTGAACACCGCCATGCGCATGCTCGACAACGTGATCGACTACAACTACTACTCCGTGCCGCAGGCGCGTCGCTCCAACCTGCGCCATCGCCCGGTGGGGCTGGGGGTCATGGGCTTCCAGGACGCGCTGTACAAGCTGCGCGTGCCGTATGCCTCCGAGGCGGCGGTGGAGTTTGCCGACACCTCCATGGAGGCGGTCTCCTACTACGCCATCAAGGCCTCGACCGACCTGGCCGAGGAACGCGGGCGCTACGAGAGCTTCCCCGGCAGCCTGTGGAGCCAGGGCATCCTGCCGATCGACTCGATCGACAAGCTGGCCGAGACCCGCGGCGACTACCTGCAGATGGACACCACCCAGCGCCTGGAGTGGGACAAACTGCGCAAGCGGGTGAAGAAGGTCGGCATGCGCAACTCCAACACCATGGCGATCGCGCCGACCGCGACCATCTCCAACATCTGCGGGGTCAGCCAGTCGATCGAGCCGACCTACCAGAACCTGTTCGTCAAATCGAACCTGTCCGGCGAGTTCACCGTGATCAACCCGTACCTGGTGCGCGACCTGAAAGATCGCGAGCTGTGGGACGAGGTGATGGTCAATGACCTCAAGTACTACGACGGCTCCGTGCAGCCGCTGGATCGCGTGCCGGAGGACATCAAGGCCCTGTACGCCACCGCGTTCGAGCTGGACACCCGCTGGCTGGTCGAGGCCGCCTCGCGCCGGCAGAAGTGGATCGACCAGGCGCAGAGCCTGAACCTCTACATGGCCGAGCCCTCCGGGCCCAAGCTGGACGCCCTGTACAAGCTGGCCTGGGTGCGCGGGCTGAAGACGACCTATTACCTGCGCTCCATGGGCGCGACCCACGTGGAAAAGAGCACCGTGGCCGACTCCTCGCGCGCCAACAAGCTGAACGCCGTCTCCGGCGGCCAGCAAGCGGCCGAGCCGGAAGCACCCAAGGCCTGCTCCATCCTCGACCCGGACTGCGAGGCCTGCCAGTAAGGCGGGCCCGCCCACGGGCACCGAATACGCAGCACGCACCGATCACCATGCACTGAACAAAAGGCCCGGCCACCGCGCCGGGCCGCCACCGAAAAGAAGAGGGGACACTATGCTTTCCTGGGACGATCCGATCGCAGCCATCAAAGGCGAAGGCCAGAAAGAACCCGCCGTCCGCCCCGGCATGGGCTTTCAGGAGAACGAAGCCCTGATGAGCACCGCCGGCGCCGCACCCAGCGTCTCGCCGGACCCGGAAAACGCCGGCCAGCCGCTGGCCGAGCCGAACGAAGACGCCCTGACCGGCACCGGTCTGGAAGACCTGGAGATGGGTGCCGAGCGCATTCGCGTCGATGACAAGAAGATCATCAACTGCCACGCGGACCTCAACCAGCTCGTGCCCTTCAAGTACAAGTGGGCCTGGCAGAAGTACCTGGACGGCTGCGCCAACCACTGGATGCCGCAGGAAATCAACATGAACGCGGACATCGCCCTGTGGAAGGACCCGAATGGTCTGACCGAGGACGAGCGCACCATCGTCAAGCGCAACCTGGGCTTCTTCTCCACCGCCGACTCGCTGGTGGCGAACAACCTGGTGCTGGCCGTGTACCGCCACATCACCAACCCCGAGTGCCGCCAGTACCTGCTGCGCCAGGCCTTCGAGGAGGCGCTGCACACCCACGCCTACCAGTACTGCGTGGAGTCCCTGGGCTTGGACGAAGGCGAGATCTTCAACATGTACCGCGAGGTGCCCTCCGTGGCCACCAAGGCCGAGTGGGCCCTGCCGTTCACCAAGCACCTGGCGGACCCGAACTTCCGCACCGGCACCCCGGAGGCGGACCAGAAGCTGCTGCGCGAACTGATCGCCTTCTACGTCGTGTTCGAGGGCATCTTCTTCTATGTCGGCTTCGTGCAGATCCTCTCCATGGGCCGGCGCAACAAGATGACCGGCGTCGCCGAGCAGTTCCAGTACATCCTGCGCGACGAGTCCATGCACATGAACTTCGGCATCGACGTGATCAACCAGATCAAGCTCGAAAACCCGCACCTGTGGACCGAAGACTTCAAGAACGAAATGCGCACACTGATCTCGGATGCCGTCGAGCTGGAGGCGCAGTACGCCCGCGACACCATGCCCCGCGGCGTGCTCGGCATGAACGCGCAGATGTTCGAGGAATACCTGCACTTCATCGCCAACCGCCGCTGCGCCCAGATCGGCCTGGCCGAGCTGTACCCGGGTGCCGACAACCCGTTCCCCTGGATGAGCGAGGTGCTGGATCTGAAGAAGGAGAAGAACTTCTTTGAGACCCGGGTTACGGAGTATCAAACGGGTGGGGCGTTGAGCTGGGATTGAGGCGGCGACGGGAGCCGAAGGGAAGAGGCTAGGACATGGCCACGCCTCAGATCATAGAGGCGCTGACCAGTGCGTGACCTACATTTGACCATGCGGTTCTTTTCTCAACGGTAGCGAAGCGAGCTAAGACCTGAACCGAACGCTATGGAATGCAACGACTACATCGACGACCCTGAACGCTGCCTGCCGCCCGAGGCTGGAGAGGTCACATGGACTGGATTCGAACCCGACGACAAATGGCTAGTGGCGGCTCACCCAGCCCTCCGTCACCTAGCTATGAGGCAATGGTTTTTGACCAGGTACTGGGACCCTGCCAACGACACACCGTACATAAGTAGCGAGGGCGGATATCTATACATACATGGTGGGCCGTATGATGCGCGCGAAGAACTCGAAGATCGATTCGCCTCCATTGTATCTGAGAGGGAGATCCTAGAAGTAGTAGAAGATGTTGAATCGGAGGGTGTTCTCGACTGGGCACCAATCCATACGCGTCCAGACTACTATGCAGAGTTTGAATTTGAGGTAAGCGCGCGGGACGAGCCCCGCCAGTTATTTGATAGGCAAGTCAAAGAGGTCGAAGCACTCGCAGGTGTTGCAGTGGACGAACCTCAGAGGCCCCTATTTCGTCAGCTTCTCTACTCATCGCTGATTACAGCATTAGAGGCTTACTTGGCCGACACAATGTCGTACTGGCTTGCTAGCAATCAGCATGTGTTTAGAAGTTTTGTATGTAACTGCCCAGAGTTTAGAGACCGCAAGCTAACGGTGTCACAGATATTTGAGCGTATGGACCGCTTGCAGGAAGATGTGGAAGAGTATCTTCAAAACCAGGTTTGGCATCGTTTGGACAAAGTAGTGCCGCTGATGTCGGTCGCGTTATCCATAGAAACTCCGCCCATCGATTCCCTTATGAAGCACATTGTAGTTCGGCATGACATCGTCCACAGAGGTGGAAGGACGAAAGATGGTCAAGTCGTTGATGTTTGTGAAGAGGATGTGGAAACACTCCTAAATGAGGTTGTCCGTTTCGTTGAGGGCGTTGAGGCAGCAGTATCCGCGAAGTTTCCAGTTGGAAATTCTAGTGAACTTTGAAGAGAAGGGGGTGGCGTGCGAGAGCGGTCGCTGCATGGAGTCGTTGCGAAGCTTTCGTATTAAACACACCGCTACGAATCAGGTTACCACTTTTTAGTTCCTAGGAACCCTATCAGTATGTAACTGATTCGGTAAAACGTTAATGTTAACAGGGCGATAAAGAATATCCATGCTCCAGTTATGACGAGTGGTGGAGGGTAGTTCCAGAAAAATAGTAAAAATGCCGTCACTGAAACGGCGATACCCGCTACGATGCTTTCTGTAATGTAGTTGGTTAATGATGCTATTGCGGTGGACCTCCTTATCTTTTCCATAATTGGCGAATCCATCCCGACTATTACAGCAGTTGCTGTTCCGACAAACCCGGTAAAGATTGCTGCTAGGGTAAGGGACGATATAAGCGCCATGTTAAAGCTAGACTCAGGGGGTATAGGAAAATCCAAATACCACCAGATGGCCAGGGCGGCTAAGGCGCCTAGCTTTGGATAAAACCTCTCAAAGGTTCTGGACGTCATGGTGGCCCCTATACAAACCTGTCTTTCCAGCTATCGAATGCGGCTCTCAGCGCTTGCCATCTATCGTTTCTGGGTATTCTGCGATGTTCGTCCAGTTCCATGCTGCGTTCGTAGGTGAGGCGCTCACTGAGCAAGTCTAGGGTTTCCACAGATGCGTCGAGTTCGTTTAGAACCCCTACGTGTACGCGTCGAAAGCCTTCCGTACGCCCCCTTTGGATGAGGTTCTGTATCCGTTCCAGAGAATCCTCCAATCGTCTAGATAACGTTCCGCTCTCGTGGCCCATGCTAAGCTGAATACTGGCGCGGCGGGCGTTCGATGCATGGCTGGCCCGGAGTGCCGGGCCGATAGCGACATCGTCATTCCAGTCCTCTTCTGTCAGTTCTTGTGGTGCAATCGAAATGTCAATGCGGCGCGATGCGACTCTATTCGCGAAACGTTCGTGCGTTTGTTCGTCGAGAAGGATTTGCGGTTCGTATACACCAATTTGGTTCGTGTTATAACGCGCGAAATAATCGAGCAAGGCGCCAACTCGAACTCCTTGGTGGTTGTATTGGACGATTAAATGGCGGGAAGAAGGGTCATAAAGAGCGGCAGTGTCTTCGGTCGGGTATTCATCGGGATTATAATCATGGCCCTCGACCGGACGGTCGAGGCTACCTTTCCCGGGCCCATGAGATTCCCTGAACCATACCATGTCCATCAGATAGACCTCGGTTTCTCGGTCCCAGCTGATTGTTTCCGCGCGGATGCGCTTGCCTCCAATAGATCGAACTCGCTGGTCAAGTTGTCTCTGGTTGGCGACATGCTGAATAGAATGCTCCAACGGTGGTGTGCCTTCAGGTCTAAAAATCCGAAACGCGTGGAATTTTAAAGATGCGTTGCTCATAGTTTTTTCTCGTTGGTCGTGTCTTATGATTCTAAGAAACCTCGAAATGTAGTTTGCAGCAACCTCGGTTATAGATGCAATCTAGCAGGCCATTACGGGAGAACAAAGGGGCAAGAAGAGGAGGCAAGAAGAGGACACCCATGATTTCTTGATCGTCTGAGGCGGGCTGTCTAGGTTTGTGGGGGAGTGCATGGACCAGGGAGGGAAGAAGAGGACAGCCATGATTTCTTGACGGTCTGTAGAAAGAAGACGACACCCATGATTTCTTGGTTGGAAAGCTGTAAGACTAACAAGGCCAAGCACAGCGGCAGCTTTTTCGTTGCGGCTTCGCCTCCACTACAAAGCTGCGCGTGTTGGAAGCGTTATGTTTCTAGGAGGCTGCATTGGATCTTTGTATCACCATAAGCGAAATAAACTGGTCACTAACGAAAGATGTAGTCTCAATTGTCGGCACGATTGGTGCTCTTACTATTGGTGGGCTTGGGCTGTTCACTTGGCGGAGGCAGCTTCGGGGGGCAAGTGAGTACGAGGTTGCAAAGAAAGCAATACTAAAGACATACGAAGTCCAGCAAGCGCTTCAGTCCGTTAGAAATCCAATGCTTTATCTTAGCAAGGAGGAAGTTGAAGCTGGTCGCCGACTTGAAGAAGAGCAACGAATTTATAGCGAGCGAATGGCTCACCTCAATGAGAAATGGGCAGAGCTACAAACGATTCGCCTTGAGGCGAAAGTTATTTGGGGTAAAGAGGCTCAGTATAGTTTTAATGAAATTCAACAGCGAATCGGTGATCTTCGCGGCGCAGTTTGGCTTCATTTTTGGATGAAAGGGGCCTATGCCGGTCCGGGTACTACTGTAGATAATAGCCCAGAGCGAGTTAGAGAGAATGATAAGGTTGTCTATTTTGCGTCTGAAGAAGATGAGTTTAGCCAAAAAATAGTTGAAGCTACGGCTAAGGTTGAAGAGTTCTTTGGGCCAAAGGTTAGAACTAAATAAACATCACAAGGCCAACCACAGCGACGGCTTTTCCGTTCCGGCTTCGCCTTCACTGCAAAGCCGCGCGTGCTGGCGGCGTTGGGTGTCAAGGAGAAGTCGTGCATAACGAAACCGCAAAAGTTACGTTAGATTCAAACGTGTGGAGAAGGGTTGCCAGCCCGGACATGTTTCCTAACGCGCCTGATATAGCGTCAATTCGCGCCATTAGGGCACTTCTCACTGACGGGAAGTTGCGAGGGTACATAAGCGAAACTACTTTCACGCTTGAGCAGATTCCTAGGAAGGATCGACTGCGGTGGCTTACAGAACCACCTGACTTCCAATCTTCTCATTCAAGTTCAGCCCCTAATTCGGCTGAACTGAGTTTTTCTATCGGTCCCAGCAAGACTACGCAGCCTGAGCAAATTCAGATGGTTAGAGATCATCTCGAAGATGCGTACGGAATTGGCATTCGGATTCTTCGTTCAAAGCGCATTGCCGGGCCAAATAGCCCACTCCTTCAGGACAAGAAGTATTTTCTGAATTACGCGGATTCGGACGAGTACCATAAATTCAACAACAGAAATGGCGAAGTTGCACGTGAGTTGGAAGCTCGCGGCTTTGGGCTGAAAAGTTTAAAGGCACTCGGAGAGGCAAACCGGACGAGTGAACAACAACCCTGGCACACTGGCTTGCATCATCTCGAAGAAACTGATGCAGGAGCAGTCCCTGAGCTGATTGCTGAGTGGGCCGATTCGGACGCAATCGCGACATCGATCGCACATGACGTTGACTACTTTTGCACGAATGACTCAGCGGTATCGGCCTCGAACAGGGGACTCAATAGCATCTTAGAACCGCATAATGCGCAGGCGTTATCAACTCGGTACGGTATTGTTATCGTAACGCCAGATGAGTTGGTTGTGAGGGTTGAGAAGAAGAAGAGGACACCCATGATTTCTTGACGGTCTGAGGCGTGCTGTCTAGGTTTGTGGGGAGTGCATGGACCAGGGAGCAGAAGGCGAAGAAGAGGACACCCATGATTTCTTGACGGTCTGAGGCGGGCTGTCTAGGTTTGTGGGGAGTATATGGACCAGGGAGGGTCCGGAGATGACGCGCGCCAGGAAGGAGCTCGTCTCGGTCGAGACGACGCCGTATTACCACTGTATTTGTCGCTGTGTTCGCCGCGCGTTCCTGTGTGGCGAGGATTCCTATTCGGGCAAGAACTACGAGCACCGGCGCGGCTGGGTGCTGGAGCGCTTGCGCGAGCTGCAGGGCGTGTTCGCGGTGGACGTGTGCGCGTATGCGGTGATGTCGAACCACTATCACCTGGTGGTGCGGCTGGATTCGGATCGGGCGGCTGCATGGAGCGAAGACGACGTAATGGAGCGCTGGGCGCGGCTGTTCTCGCTACCGGTGCTGGTCGCCCGCTATCGGGCGGGGGGACGGCAAGAAAGGGACACCCATGATTTCTTGACGGTCTGAGGCGGGCTGTCTAGGTTTGTGGGGAGTGCATGGACCAGGGAGGGTCCGAAGATGACGCGAGCCAGGAAGGAGCTCGTCTCGGTCGAGACGACGCCGTATTACCACTGTATTTGTCGCTGTGTGCGCCGCGCGTTCCTGTGCGGCGAGGATTCCTATTCTGGACGTAACTACGAGCACCGCCGAGGCTGGGTGCTGGAGCGTCTGCGCGCGCTTCAGGACGTGTTCGCCGTGGACGTGTGTGCGTACGCGGTGATGTCGAACCACTATCACCTGGTGGTGCGGCTGGATTCGGATCGGGCGGCGGCATGGAGCGAGGGCGAGGTGATGGAGCGCTGGGAGCGGTTGTTCTCGCTGCCGCTTCTCGTGGCACGGTACCGGGCGGGGCAGACGAGCACGGTGGCCGAGCGCGAGAGGGCGCAGGCGCAGATTGCCCTGTGGCGGGAGCGCTTGCAGGACCTTTCGTGGTTTATGCGCAGCCTGAACGAACCACTGGCGCGGCGGGCGAACGCGGAAGATGGCTGCAAGGGCCGCTTCTGGGAAGGCCGATACAAGAGCCAGGCGCTACTGGACGATGCGGCCGTGCTGACGTGCATGAGCTACGTGGATCTGAACCCGGTCCGCGCCGGGATGGCGGACACACCCGAGGCGTCCGATTTCACTTCGATCCAGCAACGTATCCGAATGTTGGCTTCCAAGTGCGACAAGCAGGAGAGGGAGGCTTCTGACGAGGCCCAACCCAGCCTGACCGTCCTGGGCGGGGAGGGTGCTGACCCGCACGCCAATGCGGTGGTGTTTACGACCGAGGACTACCTGGGGCTGGTGGACTGGGCCGGGCGCGCGATCCGGGAGGACAAGCGCGGCGCCATCCCGGGGCATATCCCGCCAATTCTGGAACGCCTGCAGATCGATCCGGCGCAGTTCGTCCGGCATATTGCCAGGGGGCGGGGTATCCACCACGTGGCGGCGCTGGGGTGTGTCGAGCGCATGCGTGCGGCGATCCGGCGGCTTGGCCGGCGAAGTATCAAGGGCATCGGGGTTTCGGGACGGATGTTCCTGGCATCACCTGGGTGCCGTTGATTGCCTCGGTTAGCGGGAGGCCTCAATGCCGACGGTGTTCAGGGATGGACCCTACCGCTACTACTGGTTCAGCCATGAGCCGGACGAGCCGCCGCACGTCCATGTAGACCGGGGCAAGTGCTCGGCAAAGTTCTGGTTGCGCCGTGTGGCGCTGGCGCGGAATATGGGGTTTCCGGCGCACGAGCTGCGTCGGATTCGAGAGGTTGTCGAGCGTCGGCAACCGGAGTTGTTGGAGGCTTGGAATGGGTTCTTTGGCCACGAACGCGGATGAGCGTGTTGCCTCCGTGGATTTCACCGAGCATGACCTGGTGGTCGGCCTGATGGACGGTCGACGGATTTCGGTCCCGCTCGAGTGGTACCCGCGTCTGGCGCACGCAACACCCGAGCAGCTCCGGACCTGGGAGATCTGTGGCGGGGGCTACGGAATCCACTGGCCTGAACTCGACGAAGACCTCAGCACCGAAGGATTGCTGCGAGGCGCACCGGCACCCGCCCGCTGAGGCTTACTGGACTAGGGGCCGATATTTTCGACCTTTTGTCACCTTTCGAGCGAGCCATCTATGAGCAAGACCAAGAAGATTCCTGAGTTCCAGGACGAGGTAGAAGAGCGGGCGTTCTGGGAGAGTCATGATTCCAGCGACTACGTCGATTGGAACCGCGCCGCGGCGGTTGAGCTCCCGAATCTCAAGCCTTCTACCCGGACGATCTCCCTGCGCTTGCCGGAGTCGCTCCTCGACCGCATCAAGATCGAAGCCAACAAGCGTGACATGCCCTACCAATCCCTGATCAAGGCGTGGCTGGCGGACGACGTGGACGAGGCCCGCAAAAAGGGCTAACGGCGATGACAGCGGGGCGAGGAGATACGGGGGTTGTCGAGCGTCGGCAACCGGAGTTGTTGGAGGCTTGGAATGGGTTCTTTGGCCACGAACCGCAGAAGAAGAGGACACCCATGATTCTTGTCTTCGTCAAGCCTGTGGCGGGCGACCGGCCGCTGTCTCTCAGTTGGGTTTCTCACCGTAGCAGCGGCCGGTCTGGCTCGTCGCCGAGTCCCAGGCATTGATGGCCTCGAGGCATCACACCGCGAGCGCGGCTACCGGCTCAGTCGTGGCGTGCCAACACCTGGGCTCGGTCGATGGTGTTGCGCTCGGTGTTCGGCGCAATCTCCAGCAGCCGCGCCGCCCAGCGTGCCGCCGCATCCGCATCACCCGCTGCCTCGGCGGCACGAACGGCACCGAAGAGCGTGTTGTAACGTCCCGGCCACATGCCGTCGGACTGCTCGAACGCGGTTAGCGCCTCGTCCGGGCGGTCCAGTGCGAGCAGCAGCTCGCCGAGCGCCTCGTAGGGTGGAAACAGTGCGCCCGGGCTCACCGGGTGTTTCTCCACCGAGGACTCGAGCTCGCCGGCCGTGCGCAACAGTTCGACAGCACGCTCGTGGTCGCCTTCGGTATGCGCGATGAAGCCGGCGAGGATGTGCCGGTCGGCCTCGATGTAGACCGGGAAGCGGTCGTCAGGGGCCGATTCGGCTCCTTCGGCCAGGTTCGCCAGCCGCTGCTCGGCCTCGCGGGCGGTTTCCAGATCGCCGGTGTTGACCGCGCCCAGGCCGCGGGCGTACCAGCTCAGGCCCTCGGCCCAATGGACGCCGAAAGAAGAGGACACCCATGATTCTTGACGGCCTGGGACGGCCGGACTAGGTTTCAGGGGAGCTTATGGACCAGGGAGGGTCCGGAGATGACGCGAGCCAGGAAGGAGCTCGTCTCGGTCGAGACGACGCCGTATTACCACTGTATTTGTCGCTGTGTGCGCCGCGCGTTCCTGTGTGGCGAGGATTCCTATTCGGGACGTAACCACGAGCACCGGCGTGGCTGGGTGCTGGAGCGGCTGTGCGAGCTGCAGGGCGTGTTTGCTGTGGATGTGTGTGCGTACGCGGTGATGTCGAACCACTATCACCTGGTGGTGCGCTTGGATTCAGACCGCGCGACGGCGTGGAGCGAGGGCGAGGTGATGGAGCGCTGGGAGCGCTTGTTTTCGTTGCCGCTGCTGGTGGTGCGGTACCGGGCGGGGCAGACGAGCACGGTGGCCGAACGCGAGAGGGCGGAGGCGCAGATCGCCCTGTGGCGGGAGCGCTTGCAGGACCTTTCGTGGTTCATGCGCAGCCTGAACGAGCATCTGGCTCGGCGCGCGAATGAGGAGGATGGCTGCAAGGGCCGCTTCTGGGAAGGCCGCTACAAGAGCCAGGCGCTGCTGGACGACGCGGCGGTGCTGACCTGTATGAGCTACGTGGATCTGAACCCGGTGCGCGCCGGGATGGCGGATACACCCGAGGCTTCCGATTTCACCTCGATTCAGCAGCGTATCCGGGCGCTGGCCCGGGAGGGCCAGGAGCAAGGAGGTCCAGCGTGTGAGGGCGACGAGCCTCGCCTGACCGTATTGGGCCTGGAAGGCGACGATCCGCATGGCAACGCGGTGGCCTTTACCACGGAGGACTACCTGGAACTGGTGGACTGGACCGGTCGCGCGATCCGCGAGGACAAGCGGGGGGCCATCCCGGAATCCATTCCGCCGATCCTGGAACGTCTAGGGATCGATCCAGTGCATTTCCTGCGGCATGTCGGAAGGGGACAGAGGTCGCACCATGTAGCGGCCCTGGGGCACGTGGAGCGTTTTCGCGAGGCGGTGAGGCAGCTCGGCCGTCGCAGCATCAAGGGTGTGGGGATATCGGTTCGGATGTTTCTGGCGCCGGCCGGTTGTCGTTGAACCAGCCCGGTTTCAGGGGACCGAAGAAAGGGACAGCCATGATTTCTTGCGACAGACGATGGAGACAGCCTGGATTGATGCGATGTGGCTTCGTGGGTCGGTGCGCCCATAGCGCCGGCGCCCGGGGGCACCGACGCATTGGGCTAGAACAGGCCGCAGGCGGGGCCGGTGCGTGCCGAGCGGACGTTGCGGATGTCCGGGTGGGCTCGCAGGTCATCCACCATCTGGCTGTACAGGCCGTCCGGGACGTCGCGTGCGAAGGTGATATCGACGGTGCCGTTGCGGCGCATGTTGTAGGCGGTGAAGGCGTCCGCCTCGTAATCGAACAGGATCTGGGCGAGCGCATCTTCGGAAGCGAGTGCTTCCGGTGTGTTCGGCTGGGAGGTGGATGCGCAGCCGCTAACGGCGAGCGGAAGCGAGATCAGGAACAGCAGGGCAAGGGTGAAGCGGATGTTCATGGCGGTGTCTCCTTGCTGGGAGCGACAGGAATGCTCCCCCAGACCATGGCGTTCGGTGCCCACTGACTCGCAGCGGCAGGCCCACGGGCTTTTTACAAGCATATGTTAAAACCAGAAGAAAACAAGGGTAGGGGGTTGGGGCATGCGACTTGGGGCCGCGCGAATGGAACCCGCTGTGGTCCGCCTTTGGCGTCATCTGGCACTTGGTTCGGGTGTCCACTCGTTCGCATAGCGGGGCAGGGTCTTGCGGAAGACCTTACAGGAACCGGATTCCAGTTCGCCGCGGTTGCACAGGTTGTTGATTCGAGTGAATCCGATGGCATCCATTAGGAGTGCGGATTCGAGCGTAGAACGATCTGATTTGGCCCAGGCCTGAAGCAATTGAACACCGCTTTCATCGAACTCCCAGTGGCGAGCGATGGCAACAGAGACGCTGCGTGTCAGTCCCTCGAACTCGTCGATGAAGCCTCGGGAGAGGGTGGATGCGCTGAGTGTTTGTAGTTCCCGCAGAAGAACCATGAGTCCGCTGCTATGTGCCAGGGCGGATAGATAGAGTGCGAATCCTTCGCACCCTCCGCCTAAATGCTGGGCACCAATTTTGACATTCATGGCCGTTTGCAGCGTTTCTGGCCAGATTTTCTGGATCCCCGCTGGGCTCAGACGATTGTCCCTTTCGAACTGGGCTATGGGGCTTACGATGGCCGCTGCGACTGCTTCCCTCATGCGCTGATTGCCGAGGATCGTAACGGCCTGTTCGATGCTCAAAATCTCAGACCGGGTTGGGCGTACGGACGGGCTATTGACGACCTTGAGCATGTTTCCGGCCAGAACCGGATCGCTTTCCAGCATTTTCGCGATCTCTTTTGACCGGTATTGCTCGGGGTCGCGCAGCGTGGCCATGAGCCGGGGTGCGATTCGGGGAAGCCGCGGCACTTTGGCACTGAATGAGGTGGCATTCTCCATAAGCCGGTCGCGGAGGCCACGCAGCCAGGCTCGTTCTTCCGGGGAGGGCTCGTCCCGGGAATCGAGCCCTATTTCGAATAGGCCCGCACAGTAGCGCGAGGAGAGCTCTCGTTCCGAGAGAAGCTGCTCCATGCCGTCGTGTTCTTGTTCCCGAGGGCTGTTGGCGAATTCTTTGTTGGATGGAGGCGGGTCGCTGGGTGGCAGATGTTTGTTGTCGCCCACGCGACTGAACCATCGGCGAAGGCGAGAGAGCATCATGGCGGATAGCCGTCCTCGAGTACGGTATATGGCTAGTGGCAGCCGGCGCTGGCTGGCAGCCGCGAGCTCCAGACTGGCGTGTACGGGATAGATCTCAGGTTACTTGCTGGCACAGACCCGATTGAGCGTTTGGCGGCACGAGCGTGAGGCCGACGTTAGGGAGTCACATGGTTTGTGCGTTCGGTGAGTCAATCCCCGCCATGTGTCATATTCCGGAACGCAAACACAGAGCTGGCGATGATCACCGCGATGGCGAGGCCGTAGTAGAGCGTTTCCAGTGATGCGCCAACCTCCACTGCCTGCTCCAGAAAAGGCACAACCAGGATCACGATCGCGACCTGAATGATCGTGACTTTGAGGTCGTGGAAATGCCGGATCTCCAACACGGAAAGCAAGCTGCTTTTGCTGCCGGAATCCGGCTTGATGAACAGCCGAAACAAGCCAACCGCGATGATCTGGAAAGTCACAGCGATGAGCAGCATGTCGAGGACCTTCAGGAACCTCACCGCCAGGCTCTTGCCTTCATCGACCGAGCTGGGTACCTGCTGGACAAAATCGACCACGATATTGAACACGATGTATACATTGGCGGCATACAGCAGGAGAGCCGCGATGGTGCTGACCACGACCGTCACCAGTACCAGCAGCCGGCTGGTGGTGAACATTCTTTCGATCATTCGTGCATGACTCCATGGCGGGTAGTGGCGATCCGGAGAATGGAATATGAGGCGGACCGGCGGATATTGATCTATCGAGTGTGGGCCAGCTGGTTCCGGACGATGCTGCCGCCCTTCATGATCAGGTCCAGGTGGTCGGCGGGCGCATCCAGCCAGTCCAGGCCGGCTGCCGGGTCGGCATCGACCACGAGCAGGTCGGCCAGGGCCCCTTCGGCGATGACGCCGAGGCGGCCGGGGTAGGGGGCGCGGTCGCCGGACAGGGCGAGCAGTTGGCCGGCCGCGCCGGTGGCCATGTGCAGGGCCTCCAGCGGGGCCATGAAACGGGTCAGCTTGGCGAGCTGGCGGCCCTGGCTGGCGGCGCCCCCGGGGCTGAACAGGATGTCGGTCCCGAAGGCCATGGGCACGCCGTACTGGCGGCCCAGTTCGAAGGCGCGCTCGGTGCCCGCGCTCACCTGGAGCTGCTTGGCCCGGGAGACGGGGTCCGTCTTCGGGTTGGCGTCCTCGTCGTCCAGGAAGGGCTGGATGCTCCACCACACGTTGGCATCCGCCATCATGCGCACCGTCTCCTCGTCGGCGAGCTGGCCGTGCTCGATGGAGCGCACCCCGGCGCGGATCGCGCGCTGGATGCCCTGCGGCGTGTAGACATGGGCGCATACGTAGGTGCCCCAGTCGGCGGCGGCGCGCACGGCGGCGCGCATCTCCTCTTCCAGGTACTGGGCGGTGTCCAGCGGGTCGTAGAGGCTGGAGACGCCGCCCCCGGCCATGATCTTGATCTGGCTGGCGCCTTGCATCAGCTGTTCCCGGGTGCGGCGCAGCACCTCGTCCACGCCATCGGCGATCGCAGCGACACCGCTGCTCTCGATGTAATTCGGCGGGGTGCTCGGCATGCGTGGCAACTCGTGGCGCTGGCGAAAATCGCCGTGCCCGGAGGTCTGGGAGATCATCGCGCCGCAGGGGAAGATGCGCGGGCCGGCCACCGCGCCGCGGTCGATGGCCATCTTCAGGCCAAAGGCCGGGCCGCCGAGATCGCGCACGGTGGTGAAGCCGCGCATCAGGGTCGCGCCGGCCTCGCGCCCGGCCATCAGGTGCAGGAAGCCGATGTCCGCGGTCATGGCGGTCATCTGGCTGACCCCGACCAGCGTGCTGTGCCAGTGGGCGTCGATCAGGCCGGGGATGACCGCGCGCCCGCCGCAGTCGATAGTGCGTGCGGCGGTCGGGCCTTCGCCGCGCCGGGGCAGCGCGGCGATGCGGCCGTCCGCGATCAGGATGTCCACGTCCTCGCGCATCTCGAGGGTCTCGCCGTCGAACAGTCGCAGGTGGGTGAGCAGCAGCGGCTGCCCGGGCTCGCCGGCTTTGAGCTCGCGCGGGGCGAGGCCGAAGCCCGCGAACATCCCCAGCACGGCGGCGGCACCGCCGAGGAACTGGCGCCGGTTCAGGTCGGCCTCGATGCGCCGTAGGGCCGCCTGGGTATGGGCCGCGCCACAGTGGCAGGGGTTGATGCTGGCGTTCGCGCCGTGCGGTGTACAACAGGCCATGCCCATGACGGTGTGGCTCCTGGTTAACACACGCGACATCGGGATGCGGCGCCGCGTGGTTCGGGGCGCGCCCCGACGCCCGCGCGGGTGTCGGAATCCCGGCCGCTGCCGATCGCGAGCGATAGCCGGGGCTATGCTTGCAGCATACCCAAGATCTGGCGCGCGTCTACTGGCCTGACCGGGGCGCTGGCGAAAAGATAAGGACACCCATGATCTTCCCAGGCCAAGCCTGCTCGAAGTGCGGCAGCGCCATGGTGAAGCGCAAGGCCCGTCGGGGCTCCAATATGGGGCAGGAGTTCTGGGTGTGCCCGCAGTATCCCGGCTGCCGCGGGACGAAGGCAGTCCAGTAGGCGGTGACCGGGCGAGAAGGTGCCCCTGTCGCAGGTCAGTTGTCCCGCCGAGCCAACAGGTTGGTTACGGCACGGATGAGCTGCCACTGGCCCACCAGGCCCACGCCTCGCGCATCGATGTGGGAGAAGCCATCGATCAGATGCAGGTCGGTCTCGCCGACTGCATGGGCGAGGCGCTCGCTTTCGGTGTGGGGAATCATGTTGTCGTCGCGGCCGTGGATCAGGAGCGCCCCGCTGGAAAGGTGCGCGAGGTCCCGGTGGGCCAGGGATAGCCTCTCGATGGCCTCCTGCGCGCTTGCAGGTAGGTCTTCGAGGAGCCCTGGCACTCGTTCCTGGTCATCGTTGCGGATTAACGCCAATAGTCTTCGCCCCTCTTCGCCGAGACCGGCGGCCAGCGTGTCGATCGGGGCCCCGGGATCGTCCATGCGCCGCCAGGCAATTTCGTCGAGGATCTCGCGGTCTGCGGGGTCATCGAGCATGTGCAGATTGCCGCGCAGGAATAGCCACTTCGCCAGTGGATCGGGAGTCCTGGTCATCCAGCGGTCTGACCCAGGCTCCTGGAAGGCCCCGGTAGTGGCGAAGGTGATGACGTTCTTCGTGTCGTAGTAGCCGCCGATCCCGACCAGGAAGTCGATGCTCGCTTCTCCCTGTGGCGTTAGCGTCGCGAGCGTGGCCAGGCCCACGGCGTAAGAGATTGCCGCGACCCCGACGTCCTGGTCATCCGGGGCGCGCTCTTCCTCCAGGCGGGACAACATAGCAGCGGCATCCGCGATGGCGGCGGCATCCTGGGTGCGGATCCTCAGGGCTTTCGTGCCCTCCAGATCGGGGACCAGCACCAGGAAGCGTGCCCGGGCCAGTGTATTGGCGAGTTGTACCAGGCGGGGGTCGTCCTTGCCCTCTGGCGTAAAGCCCGGCACAAGGACAATACGGGCGCCGACATCCTGCCGGGGATGGTAGAGGTCGGCTTCGATGGCCCCTTCGCTCGTCGTGACTGCAAGCGTTTCGCGCGCGGGTTCCGGGGTGCGGTCCTTCAGCGCGCTCGGTCCGTCACCGGCCTCGATGTCCTGGAGCACCCGCATGGCCTCCCAGTTTTGCACTCCGATGTAGCTGGCAAGAATCACAAGGCCCAGCAACACGGCAGCGATGCGAAGCACTAGTCCTGACCTTCTGGGGGTTCTGGTTCACTCATTTGGAAGACGACTCGGTTCCGCCCGGCGTTTTTGGCTTGATCCAAAGCGGCATCGGCTTGACGGATGAGGGCGTCCGGATCAAACCGGCGACCGGCTGAAGGGGCCATGCCAAGCCATTGGAAGGGGCTTGCACGTTGAGGCTCGAAACTGGTGGACAGCAGGGGTGCAGTGCACTTCATTTTCAACGTGTTATGTCGAACAGCATGGCAACGGACCCGAATCAGGCTTGGCTTCCATGCAGTCTGCCATTAACGGAACACCGAGTATCCCGTGTGCGCCCCGCAGACACTGAAGGCAAGATGAAGTACGAAGGTGGATCCCGACGCGCAGGCGAGTAGATTTCGGTGTGCAGCCCAGTACAATCCGGAGCTTGAGTGTTGCAGTCCTGACAAGCCCGCGAAGGAGACCGATGTTTCGTATGCGGGAAAGTCAGGATCGGCGAGATGCGGCTGATTCACGCCATGGGTCCGGTTCCTCCGGATGCCTGACAGGAAAGGGAGCGCCCATCATCTGTCCTGCTAACCGTAATCTTCCCTCTGCGGGATCTGCTGGTGCGCGCGTCCCTGCTCGACGCGGCGCGCTTCGGCTTTTCATCGCGCTTTGGGTGGGTGCCGCTTTCGGCATCACAGGTCTGTCGAAGGCGGATGATGAAGCGGTATTCGTGGTCGCCCATCCAGGCGTGTCGACCCAGACCCTGACCCGCGACACGACCCGGGCCTTGTTTGGCATGCGCCAGCGCAGCTGGCCGGACGGCGAGATCGCGCGCGTGTTCGTGCTGGGGGACAACGACCCCGTACATGTGCGCTTTGCGAAGGAAGATCTCGGGGTCTTCCCCCATCAATTACGCCTTGCGTGGGACCGAGCGGTATTTTCCGGCACCGGCCAGGCACCCCGTCGAGTGGGATCTCTGTCGGAGATGCATGAGCGTGTGGGCACCACGCCCGGCGCGATTGGCTACCTCACAAAGGAGTACCTGGATGAGCGTATCCAAGTCATCGAGATGGAATAAGGTGCGGCCTGCCCTGGGCGGGACCCTGTTACTGATTGCGTCATCGGCAGCCGGCCCGGCGATGGCCGACGAGGGTGCGCTGGGGACCTTGCAGTTGCACGGGTTTCTCAGTCAGGGCTGGGTGACGACGGACTACAACAACTTTTTCGGATCCAGCAGCGACGGCAGCGGCAGCTTCGACTTCACGGAGCTTGGGGTTAACGCCTCCCTGCGGCCCCGTGAAGACTTGCTGCTCTCGGCGCAAGTGCTCAGCCGGCGTGCCGGGGAGATCGGGGATGATGGCCGGCCGAAACTGGATCATGGTTTGATCGATTACCAGGCGCTATCCGGGCCCGAGCGAACGGTGGGTGTGCAGCTAGGGCGAGTGAAGAATCCTTTCGGCCTCTACAATCAAACCCGCGATATGCCCTTTACCCGGCCGGGCATCCTTCTGCCTCAATCCATCTATTTCGATCGTGCCCGTTCGCTGGCGCTGGCCTCCGACGGTGGCAAGGCCTATTTCGAGGAGCGGATAGGCGATGCCGGGCTCCTGCGCGGCGAGGTCGGTTTCGGACGGCCTCAGGCCGATGACGATCTACAGGGGGCGCTGCGACTGGATAACGTCCCGGGTTCTATCGAGCCGCGTAACTCGACGATCGCGCAGCTGCTCTACGAGCACGATGGTGGCCGTGTGGTCGCTGGGTTGAGTGCTGCTCAGGTCAAGGCACGCTTTGAGCGCGATGGTGGGCCCGACGGGCAGTTTGCATTCGAGCCCTGGATTCTTTCCCTCCAGTACAACCAGCCCCTGTGGAGCCTGACCGGTGAATATGCGCTGCGTCATTCCAGCATGGAGGGACTAAGCGACCTCGGGGCCGATTTCGATATCACCGGGGAGAGTTGGTATCTGCAGTACTCGCGTCGCTTCAGTGATGACTGGGAATGGTTGATTCGTTACGACAGCCTGGTGGTCGATCGCAGTGACCGTTCCGGACGTGGCTTTGCAGCCGCTACTGGCCTGCCGGCACATGCGCGCTACGCCGAAGACTGGACCGTTGGCTTGCGCTGGCATCCGCACCCGCAGGTCATGCTGGGGGCGGAGTATCACCACATCGAAGGCACGGGCTGGTTGCCATCCGGTGACAATCCCGACCCATCCGAGACCCGGAAGCGCTGGAACATGCTGATGTTGCAGCTCTCCCTGCGTTTTTGAAACCGGCCGGAACGCAATAGAACGGGCACCTGGGGATGACGAAGCCACACACATCGCATTCGCGCATCCGGGTGGGACTCACGGGGCGGCTTATTGTGCTGACCAGTCTGGTGCTGGTCGGTCTGGTAGCGCTGATTACCACGCTGGGCCATGACATCCTGGAAAGCCAGTTCCAGCAGGAGCGCGAGGACAGTCACGCCCGTGAGCAACGCGAGATGCGGCTGGCGCTGGAACGTGCCGAGGACAGCCTGCAGCAATTGGCAGCCGTGGTGGCGGCGGCGCCGGGCTTGTCCCGTGCGCTCGAGCAGCGAGACAAGATACTGGCCGACCAGGTGTTGGCGACCCAATGGCCCACGTTGGAACTGGACGCCGGAGTGGCGCAGGTCCGGGTCTATCTCGAATCGGGGCGTCTGCTCTCCAGCCGAGGTGACGACGACAGCCTGACGCCCGGGCTCGTCGAAGATTGGCTGGATCGGGTCCGCGACACAGAGCGGCCTCACAGCGATCTGCGCTGTGCAGCCGACTGTCTTATCCACAGTCTGGTACCGGTGCTGGTGGATGGGGAAATGGCGGGGACTGTGCTGGTTTCCCGGTCTCTGGCCGATCTCACCCAACAGGTCCGTAACGTGTCCGGCAGTGAGGTTGCCCTGTTATTGCGCAGCGCAGGGCAGCCCGAAACGGGGGATATGCTCCGTCAGGTGCCGGAATGGGGCGGGCATCTCCTGGCGATCACCCGGATCGAACAGACGTTGCCGACCCTGCGCGCCATGGCCGAGGAGGTGGCGTGGTCCTCGCTGTCTCGGGATCCAGTGACGTTCAAGGATGGATCGCGGGTTCTGGAGGTCCAGGCGCTCCCGCTTGCGGGCCATGGCGGCACGGATACCGATGTTGAGGGGTACTTGCTGTCCCTCTCGGATATCTCCTCTCAGGTCGCTGCCATCCGGGAGCACACCCGTAACCTGTTCCTCGCCGGGATGACCGGTTGGGTGATCGCGGAGGTCATCGTGTTGTTGATCGTCTGGCCACCGATGCGGCGCCTGTATCGACTGGCTGAGGTGCTGCCGGGGCTGGCCAGCGGTGGCTTCGCGCGGACCCGGGAGGTGATTCCGGAACCGCGCCGGCGGTTTCAGGACGAGATTGATGAACTGGAGACCACGACCCTGGATCTGGCCGATCAGCTGGAGACCCTGGAGGGCACGGTGCAGAACCGGGATCAGCAGCTGGCGGCGCAGATCCAGGCACTGGCGCGCGAGCGCGATTTCATCGGTAGCCTTCTGGACACGGCACGGGTGTTTATCATCAGCCAGGATTCGGACGGGCGGATCACTCTGGTCAATGAATACACGACGACCGTGCTGGAGCATTCCGAGGAGGACTTGATCGGCCGGACGTTTGACGAGGTCTTGCCCATCGGATCTGCCGTCCTGGATGGAGATGTCCAGCAGGGGGAGGAAGAACGTTCGTTGCGCACGCCCGGTGGTGAGGAACGAGTGGTCGTTTGGTACCACGCGCCGCTTCCCGGGGATGAGCCGGGCCGGATCTCCGTGGGGCTGGACATCAGCGAACGCAAGGCCGCCGAGGCTCGACTGACCTGGCTGGCCCAGCGCGATCCGCTCACCGAACTCTACAATCGCCGCTACTTCCATGAGGCGCTGGATCAGGCCCTTGCCAAGGGTGCCCATGGCGCCGTCCTGTTGATGGACCTGGATCAGTTCCGGGATGTGAACGAGCTACGGGGCTACCACGCCGGGGACGAGTTGCTGCGCCGAGTGGGCCATACCCTGTACGAGTATCTGGGATACCGCGGCGTAATCGCGCGCCTGGGCGGTGACGAGTTCGCCCTGTTGCTGGAGGGCGCGAGCGACGATCAGGCCATGTACGTGGCGCAGTACGTGGTGAAGCTGCTGGAGGATGTGGATCTCGCCATCGGTGAGCAGCGCCATCGAGTGTCGGCCAGCATCGGTATTGCCCGTTTCCCGGAGCACGGCGCTACGCCCGCTGACCTGATGGCAAGCGCCGATGTGGCGATGTATCAGGCGAAAGAGGGAGGGCCTCAACGCTGGCACATGCTGCACGCGGTGGAAGACGTCAGGGATGAACTGGAGCAGCGGGTCTACTGGGTGGACCAGTTGCACAAGGCGCTGAAGACCAACACTTTTGAGCTGATGGTTCAGCCCATTGTGCGCCTGAGTGACCGCAGCGTGCGTCACTATGAGGTGCTGCTGCGTATGCACGGTGGTGAAGGCGAGTTACTGATGCCGGGACGTTTTATCCCCTTTGCCGAGCGCAGTGGTCAGATCGTGCAGCTGGATCGTTGGGTGCTGCGCGCGGCGCTGCAGTTGTTGGGCAGGATTCAGGACGAAGACATCAGTCTGGCCGTGAACCTCTCCGGGCAGTCATTGCATGACGACTACCTTACGGATTACCTGGCCGAGGAGTTGCGCGCCAGTGGTGCCAACCCACGGCAACTCATCCTGGAAGTGACCGAGACCGCAGCCGTCAGCGACTTTTCCACGGCACGGGGTGTGCTGACCGGCATACGCGCGCTTGGATGCCGCGCGGCACTGGATGACTTTGGGGTGGGGTTCAGCAGTTTCCACTACCTGGGCCAGCTGCCAGTGGACTACATCAAGATCGACGGAAGCTTTACTCGTAGACTCGTGGATGACCATGAAAGTCGGGTCATTGTCCGGGCGATCGCAGATCTTGCGGTTGGCCTTGGCAAGGAGGCGATCGCTGAATTCGTTGATCAGGAGGCGATTATTCCCATCCTGCAGGACTACCGGGTTGCCCTTGGACAGGGCTACCACCTGGGCCAGCCGGTGCCCGCGTCGGAAGTGTTCGGGGGCCTCTGAAGACGAGCACCGCAACATAAAGAGGACACGCACTATGAGTTCTGCGGATGCAGGTGTGTGTCGTTGGAGGGGGATGCGGGGTCTCGCGAACAGTCGAGAACGCGAGGATGCGCTGGCGGAGCGGTCGGGCGCGGGCGCGTTCTGGCCTGGACGCGGCCGCTCGGTTCGACGCGTCGCGCCCCGGGTCGCCGCCGGTGTGGTAGTCACGTTGCTCGTGATCAGTGGTTGCACGCCGTCGGGGGAGGAAGAGCATCCGTCCGGGTACGGCGAGGCGTCCGTGCAGGCGCCGCTCGACATCCGTGAGGCGTCTGTTCGGACGGCGGAGGGTGCCACGCTCCTTGGCATTGAAGACCTGCCCGGCGATATCCAGGTGGACGCGCAGAACGCCTTCGGTGCGACAACGCGATTCCGGGAGGCCAGGGCATCCCCGGATGATGCCTGGGTAGCGGTGGTCACCAGCGGTGCGGCCCACAGCGCCGGCTGGCTGGTGCGGGCGGACAGCGGCGCGGCGAGCCCGGCGGCGTTTCAGTACGGGGGCCGCGTCACGATCGGGCCCTGGAGCGACGATGGGCGCCATGTGGTGTTCGCGCAGGAAGGACCTGCAGGGAACCGTACCCTGACGGTCGTGGATCGCGAATCGCTGGGCGACTCGGTGGAAGCGAATGCGATCCCAGTGCGTGTTGAGCACCACGGGGAGCTGGATCCGGAGGCGCAACGCTACGAGGCGCTGGGCTGGGTGGAGGGAACTCTTCGGTTCCGCCTCGGCGACGAACCATGGGTGTTTGATCCGGCCTCGGGGGCGGTGGAAGCGGGGTAGTGCCAGGCCGAATGGACAGGTTGCCTCGAGCTCTGGTTACTCGCCGCGGGCCGGCAGGGAGGCGTAGTAGGCCGCGAGTGCCGCCATTTCTTCCTCTTCCAGTTCGCTCACGATGCCCTGCATCAGGCCGGCAAGGGACGTCTCGCGCGCACCGTGGGCATAGGCCTGGAGCTGTGCCATCAGATAGCGGGGCGGGTGGCCGGCCAGCGGCGGCAGGCTGGGGTTCCGTTCGCGTCCTTCGTCCCCATGGCAGGAGGCGCAGGACTGGACGTTGCGTTCCGGCAATCCTGCAAGGGCAATCTCGCGCCCTCGTTCCGCCAGATCGCCCGGCACGTCATGCGGGCCGCCCGCCGGTTCCATCTCCGCGTAGTGCCGGCTGATCGCTTCGATCTCTTCGTCGTTCAGGTGCTGGGCGATCCGCGCCATGGTGGCGTTCGGGCGCAGGCCGTCCCGGTAGGCCTCCAGCTGCTCCACCAGGTATTGCTCCGGCAGCCCCGCCAGGCGCGGGAACGGCGGCTGCGACTGGCCCTGACCCTGTTCGCCATGGCACTGGATGCAGGCGGTCGCCCCGCGGTCGTTGCCTTCCTGGGCAATGCGTGCACCGAGGTCCTCGTCCCCGCTGGCACTGGCCGTCGGCAGACCCAACGATGCCGCGGTCAGTGCGAGCCAGGCGACTGCGCCGAGGGGTTGGTGGAGGCGTGCCACGCGCATGGCATTGGCGTTGTTCAGGCCGTGTCGGTGCGTACGCCCGGGTGGGCATGGCGGTGGTAGTTCGCGCGATCCGGGATGACGTTGCGGATGCCGCCGCGAGGGTCTTCGACGTCGCCCGCGTAGCGCGGCAGCAGGATCACGTGCAGGTGGTCGATGCTGCGCCCGGCCATGCGGCCGTCGTTGTTGCCGACGGTATAGGCATCGGGCGGATTGCCCAGGAAGGGCAGGTCCAGGACGTTGTCGATGTGGTCCTTGGGGCGCTCGCGCAGGTCTTCGCGGACGCGCATGTTGCGGTACAGCTTTTCCAGGTCCGTGGCTTCGATGACCCGGCGCACGCCGTGAAGCGCGTCGAAGTAGTCCGCCTGTTCGGTGTCGTCGAGGTCGAACAGGGAGACCACGTGGCGCCGGGGAATGACGAGTGCGTGCCCGGGGTTGACCGGATTGGTATCGAACAGGGCGACGAACGAGCGGTTCTCGTAGATCAGCGGGTCGGCCAGGCCGGCGGATACCCGGCAGAAGTAGCAGTTCGGGGTGGCTGGTTGGGCACTGGTCATGGGAAGGCCTGCGAGTAGGTGCTTGCGTCAGTTGGAAAGTGGCGGATTTTACGCGACTTCCGCGCTTGCGTGCCCGCGTCCCTGTATGCGGCGAATCGGATACGCGGTGTGGCCGCGGGACGAATCGGGCCCGGTCGTGCGCGAGCAACGCTCTTTGTGAACGGTAATGTCGGCGCAGGTTCCGAAAACCCTGATGGCTGCATGGCTTGACGGCCGGGATCGCACCACGTAAGTTCCCTAGCATTGTAAGGGGTTTTTGCGGTCCGGTCACTGAGTGATCTCCCGGCCGACCCACCATCCCCCGATACGTTTGTCGAGGCTGTACGCCCGCGCCAGCGGCCGCCGCGCGCCTCGACGACCGGTCGCGCGCAGGCACGACCGGGCTGCACAAACCGGATGTCCGGGCCTGACCCGGGCGGTGGCGTCGCGCCTGGCGCGTTCTTCTTGAACGTCGCGGGTGCCCGCTGCGCCGGAGGATCTTGTGTCACGACGTATCGAAGGGGGAGCTCATGTCCATGCCACTTTCCGGCCTCGTGTTTGCGCTGCTGTGCGGCGTTGTCGCGCTGGTCTACGGTCTGTTGTCCATCCGCTGGGTGCTTTCGCGATCGGAGGGTACCGACGAGATGCGGCGGATCGCACGCGCGATTCAGGAAGGCGCCTCGGCCTACATGAAGCGGCAGTACACGACCATTGCAGTGGTCGGGGTGGTGCTGTTCGTAGGGCTGTGGCTGGTGATCGGCATCGGCTCCGCGGTCGGGTTTCTGATCGGTGCCGTGCTTTCCGGGGCCGCCGGATTCATTGGTATGCATGTGGCGGTGCGCGCCAATGTGCGCACGGCCGCGGCCGCGAAGTCGAGCCTGGAGGCGGCGATGGATGTGGCCTTCCGTGGGGGCGCGGTGACCGGCCTGCTGGTGGTCGGGCTCGGGCTGCTGGGCGTGGCGGGCTATTTCGCCGTGCTCTGGTGGCTGACACCGGAGGGGGGCGATGTGGGACTTTCGCCCCTGGTCGGGCTGGCCCTGGGCGGTTCGCTGATCTCCATCTTTGCCCGTGTGGGTGGTGGCATCTTCACCAAGGGCGCGGATGTCGGGGCGGACCTGGTGGGCAAGGTCGAGGCCGGTATTCCGGAGGATGACCCGCGGAACCCGGCGGTGATCGCCGACAACGTGGGCGACAACGTGGGCGACTGCGCCGGGATGGCCGCGGACCTGTTCGAGACCTATGCAGTGACCATCATCGCGACGATGATCCTGGGCACGCTGCTGATTCCCGAGCTGGGGCTGATGGCCGCGGTGTATCCGCTGGTGCTGGGCGGCGGCGCGATCCTGGCCTCGATCGTCGGTACCTTCGTGGTCAAGGCGCGCGAGGGTTCCGAGATTATCCGGGGGCTCTACAAGGGGCTAATCGTCTCGGGGGGGCTGGCTGCCGTGGCATTCCTGCCCATTACCCTGGTGCTGGTTCCGGATACCGCGCTGGCCAACAACATGGGCATCGAGAGCGGGGCCGCGCTGCGCCTGTACGGGGCGGCACTGGTGGGGCTGGTCCTGACCGGCGTCATTATGGTGGCGACGGACTACTACACCTCCACGGTCTTCCGGCCGGTTCGCCATCTGGCCGAGGCCTCCACGACCGGTCACGCGACCAACATCATCGCCGGGCTGGCGCTGTCGATGAAGGCGACCGCCGCGCCGGTGCTGGCGGTGTGCGCCGCCATCCTGGTGGCCTATGCCTTTGGCGGGCTCTACGGCATCGCGATCGCCGCGACCACGATGCTGTCGATGACCGGGATCATCGTGGCGATGGATGCCTACGGTCCGATCACGGACAACGCCGGTGGCATCGCGGAGATGGCCGACTTGCCCTCCGAGGTTCGGGATACCACCGATGCGCTGGATTCGGTGGGCAACACCACGAAGGCCGTGACCAAGGGCTATGCCATCGGCTCGGCGGGCCTGGCGGCACTGGTGCTGTTTGCCGACTACACCCACGAGCTGGTGCATTACACCGGGGGTGGGCACAACTTCGAGCTGAGCAATCCGAACGTGATCGTGGGCCTGTTTATCGGCGGCCTGATCCCGTACCTGTTTGCGTCGATGACCATGGAGTCGGTCGGCCGCGCGGCCTCCGGCATCGTGAACGAGGTGCGGCGCCAGTTCCGCGAGATCAGCGGGATCATGGAGGGCACCACGAAGCCGGACTACACTCGAGCCGTGGATATGCTCACCAGCGCGGCCATCCGCGAAATGATCGTGCCCTCGCTGCTGCCGGTGCTGGTCCCCGTTCTGGTCGGCGTGTTCCTGGGTACCGAGGCCCTCGGGGGGCTGCTGATCGGGACGATCGTGACCGGGCTGTTCGTGGCGATCTCGCAGACCGCGGGCGGCGGCGCCTGGGACAACGCGAAGAAGTACATCGAGGACGGGCATCACGGGGGCAAGGGGTCGGAAGCGCACCATGCCGCAGTGACCGGCGACACGGTCGGTGACCCCTACAAGGACACCTCGGGGCCCGCGATCAACCCGCTCATCAAGGTGCTCAACATCATGGCGCTGCTGCTCGTGCCCGTTCTGTAGGGCCCCGAACCGGAAGGAGAATCGACATGCCGAGAATCCGCGTACAAATGGCCCCGGATCTGGAGTTCAACATGGAACTCGACGTCGAGGGCGTCGACTGTGACAGCCGCGACTGGGACGTCCAGCAGCACAAGGCCGAGATCTACGCCGAGTTCGAGCGGCGGCTGAAGGCGGCCTTCCCCGAGGGGGTGAAGATCCACACCTTCGAGTACGGCCTGGCCTGCAAGCCAGGCTGACCGGGTGGGAGGGCACGCGCGCCTGCGTGTCCTCCCGCTGCGCTGCGCAAGCGTGAACCTCGGGGCGGGCGGCCGATGGCGGGCAGGCGGTGGAATGCGGCTGGCTGAAGGACAAGTTCGGCCTGTCCTGGCAGATCGTGCCCGCGGTGCAGGACGAGCTGATGCAGCCGGGTGACCCCGAGGCGCTGGCCCGGGTCACGCAGGCATTCCTGCAGATGAAGAAGTTCGACATCGCGGCGCTCGTTCGCGCGTACGAAGGTCGGTGACGTGGACGTCCGCGGGCCGCACCTGGCCGAGGTGGTCCATCTGACGACCTCGATCGCGCGAGCGCCCGAGGACGTGTACGCCTTCGCGTGCGACCCGAGAAACCTGCCGCTATGGGCGGCGGGGCTGGCGCGTTCAAGCGTGCGGCAGGCGGGGGATGCGTGGGTCGTCAACGGCCCCGTGGGCACGGTCACGCTGCGGTTTGCCCCGGCCAACCCGTCCGGGGTGCTGGATCATGAGGTCGAGCTGCCCACCGGCGCGGTGATCCACAACCCCATGCGCGTGCTGCCGAACGGAGCGGGCAGCGAGTTCGTGTTCAGCCTGTTCCGCCAGCCGGGGACGACGGACGAGCAGTTCCGGGCCGATCGCCGCGCGGTGGAAGACGATCTGAAATGTCTGAAGCGGTTGCTGGAAGAGCGCCGGGATCCCCCTGGCCGGGATGTACCCGGTGAGCACGCCAGCCGTTGAGGCGTTCGCGACCGGGGCCCGGTCTACCGGTGCACCGCGGTGTTCTGGCCGAACCGGATCTGCCAGCCGTGGTGTTCGTCGTGTTCGAGCAGGAAGCTCATGTGGGTGTGCAGTTCCCCGTCGCCGTGGTCCGGCAGGCCCTCGGGCATGGATTCGATCCCGGAGACCCGGAACCGGGCCTCGGCGAAGGCGGTGTCTTCACTCAGCAGGGTGATGTCCTGGACGTCCACATCCAGGGAGGTGCCGACAAAGGGGCCCTGCAGAAGCTCCGTATGCCGCCGGGCATTGCCGGCGCGGTTCTCGAAGCGCGTGCCGACCAGATTGACCACTCCAGAATCCTCTGCATAGTCGCGCGCCCAGGCCTCGCCGTCCCCGGCCTCCCAGGCGGCCGCCTTGGCCTCCAGGATCTGCTGGATCGTGTCCTCGGCTGCCCAGGCAGGGGATGCCATTACGGCGGCGAGTGGCAGGGCGGCGAGAAGAAGCGGCTTGGCGAACATGCGGTCTCCGGGGTGTGGGGTTCCGCCCCCCGGTGTACAGGAGTGTGGCCGGCGACGCCAGCCCCGAGCCACGGGGCCACGGCGCAGGCGCCGGACGGGCGCTACCAGGCGAGGGCGAGCAGGCCCGCGCCGACGCACACCACGATGACCGGGACGATGGTCTCGCGGATCACCTGACCCTCGCGGGCCTGCAGCCCGGCGGCCCCGGCCGCCATGGCGATGTTGTGCAGCGAGATCATGTTGCCCACCCCGGCACCGATCAGTTGCAGAGCCAGCACGGTCGGAATCGCCATGCCCAGGGCGTCGGCGGTATCGGCCTGGAGTTGCGCGAACAACAGGTTGGAGACGGTGGCGCTGCCGGTCATGAACGAGCCCAGGGCGCCGATAAAGGCGCTGAACATCACGAATGTGCCGCCCAGGATCTCCGCCAGCCCCTGGCCCAGGACCTGTGGCATCGACGGCAGGCCGGCCGCGTTGTGGCCGGAGGTCAGCAGGAGCTGGGTGAGGGCGATGATAAAGGCCAGCACGATCGCGGCGACGCGCAGCTTGGTCCAGGTGGCGGCGACGGCCTGGGCCAGCGTGGGGCGGCTCACGCGGAACAGCACCAGGGCGGTGAGCAGGGCAAGACCAAAGTAGAAATACGGGGTGTACAGCGGGGTCAGGCTCTGGCCGAGTTCGATCTCCCGAAACGCCCCGGGCGACCAGCGCACGGACTGCAGGGCCTCGCGCAGGGGCATGATGGTCCGCGACGCGATCAGGGCAACGGCCATTACCGCGAAGGGGACGAAGGCCAGCAGGACGCGTCCGACCGGGGCCTGCTCGACTTCCTCCCGTCGCTCGTGGCCGGGCAGCAGGAAGCCGCGGTGGGCCGCCAGGGCGATGATCGCCATGGCCGCCACGCCCCCGATGATGGACGGCAGCTCAGGCCCCACCAGCCAGGCAACCAGCAGGTACGGGATGCCGAAGGCCAGGGCCGACAGAACGGCGAACGGCACGAATGCGCGGAAGCGCCCGCGTTCCTCGCCCAGGGTGGCGACCCAGACCATGAACAGCGTGACAAACGGCGCCAGAGCGGTGTGGATCACGGCCGTCTGCAGCACCGCGGAGCGGGTGGTTTCCGCATCCAGGCCGAGGCCGGCGAAGCCGATGATCACGGGGGTGCCGGCCGCACCGAAAGGGACGGCGGTGCTGTTGCCGATCAGGGCGATGGCGACGGCCTTTAGCGGCCGCATCCCGAAGTAGACCAGTAGCGGGGCGGCCAGCACCGCGGGGGTGCCAAAACCGGCGATGCCCTCGACGAAGCTGACCAGCCCCCAGCCGAGGAGCATGGCCAGTACCCGGTGGTCGCGCGAGACGCTGGCGATCACCGACTGGATCGCGCTCATGTGCCCCGTACCGATCATCACGTTCAGCACCAGCAGCGCCAGTACGATGATCAGCAGGACCTCCACGAACACGACCGCGGCGTCCAGCAGACTGGCCACCAGCACGGGGCCCGATACCTCCCAGACCAGGACGGCCAGCACGAGTGTGGCGAGATAGGCGAGCGGCGCGGCCTCGAAGGCCGGGCGGCGCAACGGCACCAGCCATGCGAACAGCAGCAGGAAGGGCACCAGCGTAAGCCAGAACAGCACGATCGCTTCTCCCGCGCGACGCGAATGGGATCATGCTACCCCGTCGCCGAGCGCGCATACACATCGGTGCGGTCGGATCGCTATAGAACAGGCACGCGAACCTGCACAGACAAAGGGATATCCGTCATCGGTCACACCGCTTGGAGAACCGGTGGAAATCGTTCGGAGGGGATGCGAGGGGGCGGAGGAAGGTGTTCGGCTCCGGGCCACCAGGACTTGCGTCGGCTCGGGAAAGCCCATGGCGCGTGCCATGGGCAGGAAGGTTCAGGGGGTAAAGGGGATACCCCCGCTGGTTCGATGACCCCGGGCATCGCTCCCCGGGGAGCAGGCAGTACAGGCCGGCCGAAGGGGCCGGCCTGTCGACGGACCTGGTTTCAGTCTTCTTCCTCCTCGGTGTCATTCCCCAGGTCGATGCCACCTTCGGCTTCGGCATCGGTTTCGGCTTCGGCGCCGTCATCACCCATCCGGGTGTCCGCGCCGGCACCTGCGCCCATACCGCCTTCGGCACCCGGGGCCCGACCGTCACCGGTCGCACCGCCGGCCGCGCCACCGGAGGCCTCGGACCCCCGTTCGGAGCCGCCGGCCATTCCGCCACTGGCCTCGGCTCCGGTTTCGGCCGCTCCTTCTGCCGACCCGCCAAGGTCTTGGGCCTGGGCGGCGCCCACGGCGCCGACGGTGAACAGCGAACTCAGTGCGATGGCAATGGCTGTCTTGCGAACGTTCCACATAGTTTTGCTCCTGCGATTTGAACAAAGCACCGCCGGGGTGGCGCCCTGCGGGGGTGCGCCCCGGCTGTGTGCCACCCATGGATAGCGTGGCCGGAAATCGCGTTAAAGCCTGTGCGTCAGGAGTTGACCGCCAGTTCACAGACGTAGGCGGCGCGTTGTGGAGTGGTTCGCGTGCGCACCGGCACGAGCTCTCCGGATTGGCCACGCGATTCGGCCAGTCGCGCAAGTCGGCGATGCGTCGAGCGCAGTGCACAGGGGGCATGTGAGCGGTGAGGGTTGCGCTGTTCTACCCGGGGGATGGCTTGTCGGCAAGTCGGCGGTGGGCGCTGGGGCCTGCCAGGGAAACACCGATCCACGTACACGCTCGCGCTCGAGTCGCTTTTGCGTGCGTTTAATGCGCGGTGACTGCCGTGCAGTCATTCTGCACAAGGGAACCGCAACGCCGTGCGCGCGTGCATTTTTGATCAACAACGGGTGGCCGGGCCCCTTCGTTGATTAAGTTGTGGGGTTGGTGCCCCGGGTTCCCCGATCCTGCGTTGCGCCTCGAATCAATTAGAAACGGGCGGGTAGAACCACTACCCGCGGCATGCCGCGCCTTGCATCGGAAAACCTGGGGGCCAACGCGAGCGTGCAGATTGATCAGTGTTTGCCAAGGCCGCGCAGCTTTCTTCGGGCCATCTCGCGCCAGTTGGCGGCCAGGGCCTCGCAGTCCGCGAGCTTCTCCAGGGGCGTGCGCTGGTTGTGCTGGTAGACCGCCGCCATGGCGGCGGCGATGCTGAGGGTGTCGGGCAGGCGTTCAAGCCGTTCGATGGTGTCGCCCACGCCGAGGGTGCCCGGTTGCAGCACGCGGTAGAACCAGCCACAGCGGCCGGTGTCCTGGACCTCGCGCGCCAGGCCCGGGATGTCGAAGCGTACGTCGAGTTTCCAGCACGGCGTACGGGGCTGGCTGACCTGCACCCGGGCGGAACCGATGCGGTAGATATCGCCGATGTGGACGTTGCGCTCGTCCATGCCGTGGCTGGCGAGGTTCTCGCCAAAGCCGGAGGCGACGAAGCGGGCGGCGTGAGCCGGGTACTGCGCCTGCCAACCGTCGTACCGGTCCAGGCTGTAATGGAGCAGGGCGCGTTCCGGTCCGCCGTGGTTGTCCGGGTCCGCCTGCTCGTCACCGTCCAGGCCCAGGGGCCCCACCGCGAGCGGGCCGGCCACCGGCTGCTTGTCGATGGCGCTGGCGCGGCCTCGGGCGTAATCCGGGGCCACGCGGCCGGTGTAGAGGCCGATGAGTCGGTTGGCGGTCATACGGGTGCAGTTCCGGGCTTGCGCATGGTCGCGACGATACAACAGGTCCGCGTCTGCGTGACGCCTGTTCGCTCAGCGCCCGGCCAGATAAAGCAGCCGCGCGATGAAGGCGATGCCCAGGATGATCCAGCCGATGGGGTAGGGCAGCACGCCGGAGAAGAACGCGGTCAGGCTGGCGACGAGCAGGGCGCCGATGATAAGCAGGGGGATATCCATGGCATTGAGAGCACTCACGGCGGCGGATGTTCCGCAAGCCCCGTGCCCCCCGACAGCCAAGTGCGCCGCGCCATAATACGGACCACGTCGGTACCGCTGATGGTATCGGAGAGCCTGGCGCCGCAAGGAGTTGCTGCATGTTCAAGACCGTCCTGATCCTTGGCCATATCCGCGGGATTCGTATCCAGCTCCACATCAGCTGGGTATTCATCCTGATCCTGCTGGTGGCCAGCATGAGCACGGGCTTTCACCACCAGTATCCGGAGTGGAGCCTGGCCATGGCGGCCGGCACGGCGCTGGTGACGGCCCTGCTGTTCTTTGCGTCCATCCTGGCGCATGAACTGGGGCACAGCATCGTCGCGCTGCGGCGCGGGGTACCGGTGGAGTCCATCACGCTGTTCATCTTCGGCGGCGTGGCGCAGATGGAGCGGGATCCGGAGCGGGCCGAGGACGAGTTCTGGATCGCCATTGCCGGGCCCGCGGTGAGCGTGGCACTGGCGCTCGCTTTCGCCGCGCTCGCGCGGGCCACCGCGGACGGGTACGAGCCGATCCCGGTGGCCCTGGGCTGGCTCGCGCTGATCAACCTGGTCGTGGCGATCTTCAACCTGATCCCCGGGTTTCCGCTGGATGGCGGGCGGGTGTTCCGCGCGGTGATCTGGAAGCTCACGGGTGATGCGCGCCGCGCCACCGAGGCAGCCGTTTGGGGCGGGCGTGTGGTGGCGTTCCTGCTGTTCGGCTTCGCCTTCTGGAACCTGGTGGTGATCGGTAACCTGATCGGTGGGCTTTGGATGATGCTGATCGCCTGGTTCCTGCTGACCATGGCCGAGGGCCAGGGCCGGATGTTCGACATGCGGGAACGCCTGGCCGATGTGCGCGCGCGGGACCTGGCCAGCCCGGATCCGCCCTGCGTGCGCCCGGAGACCACCATCGACGACTGGATTCACCACGATGTGCTGCCGGGCGGGCGCCGCGCCTTTCTGGTGGGTACGCCGGAGCGGGTGCAGGGTCTGGTGAGCCTCAGTGACAGCCGCAAGCTGCCGCGCGAGCAGTGGGGCGCGCGCCGGGTCGACGAGATCATGACCCCGGTGGAGTCGCTGAGCCGGGTGGCGCCAGACACGAAGGCCGAGGCGATCCTGCGCATGATGAGCGAGCGCAACCTCAACCAGATCCCGGTGATGGAGGCCTCCGGGCGCGCGATCGGCTGGATCGAACGCCAGCAACTGCTGCGCACCATCGAGATCCACATGGATCTGCAGCGGCCATAGGCGGGTCGTTCAGGGTGGCGGCGAGCGGGGCTTTTCGGGCGTACGTCGGTCGCGATGCTGGCAAAGCCCCGGTTGGTTCCGTCGGTCCGTCGTTCCGCCGTTGCGCCAGGCATGCACGGGCCGGCCGGGACCGCTCGCGGTTGCCGTGGCTTCGGTCAGTCGTTGGCGGGGCGGGCGCGCCACTGGTCGAGGATGTCGAGGATCGGGTCGATGGCGGGGGGCTCGTCCGTCAGCGGGCCTGGGACCAGCAGCCCCCGGTGCGAGGCCTCAAGAATCAGGGGCTCCGGGTGTCCCTCCAGGCTCAGTGACTCCAGCGGTACGACGCCGTCGCCCAGTTCCTCGTCGGTCTGCTCCCACCATTCGCTGATGCGTCCGGCCACGGCCTCCAGGTCGATCTGCTCGTCCAGCGCGGCGAGGCTCTCGCGCATGGCGGGGGTGGGTTCGGGGAGCTTGCCACCGATGATGCGGACCGGGATCGCCTCGGGCCAGGGACGGGCATTCAGTTCGGCCAGGAAGGGGCTGTCGGGACGCAGGTCGATCTTGGCGGCGCCGGTGCCGTCGCGCAGTCCGGCGAACAGCGAGAAGCGCTGCTCCTGGAGGTCGGCCAGCCACTCGCGTACCTCCAGCCAGACCCGCAGCCGTGCCCATTCGGAGCCGTGGTTGGGGGTGGCGACGAGGATGACACCGGCCACTGGCCGCCCCCCGACCCGGGGCGGCTTGCCCTCGGGGTGCCGGTAGCGCGTCACGAAATCGCGGATCACCAGGCCACCCATGCTGTGACCGATCAGGATCAGCGGGGCATCGCCCTCGAGTTGCCCCCAGTGTTCCGCCAGGAGGTCCGTGCTGTGGTCGATGGCCTGGTCGTTGGGGTAGCGGAACTCCCAGCCGTTGAGGCCGGCTTCGTCCAGCGCCGGCGCGAGCGTATCCCAGATATCGCCAGGCTCGTCCAGCCCGTGCAGGAGCAAGACGTCCGGCGGGTGGTCCTCGGCGAAGCGCTCGGATCGGGGAATGAATCCGAGCAGCTCGTCGGGAAGCTCCATGGCCTCCGGAAACCACTCGCTCAGGCGGTCCTGCACCTCCACGCGCAGTTCGCGCTCCTGCTCCGGGTTGTGTTCGGCCCAGCCGACCCAGATCGCCAGCGCGAGCAGGGGCAGGCCCACCAGGATCAGGAAGGCCGCGAGGCGCCGGCGGCGCCGGGACGAATCGGGACGGGGGGCGTTCATGTGTTCACCATCGGACAAGCGGGCCTGCGCGGCAAGGGGTGTCGCCGGGTATGGACCGGAGGGTTTTCCACCCTGTGTATCATGACGGGACACCCGTTATGGATCACCTGTTATGCCCCGCGTGTACCTGCTCCCCTGGCTCCTTCTGCCCTTCCTGCTGACGGCCTGCGCGGGACTGGACGTACGCGATTTCGGGCTGGATGGGGGCGGGGGTGATCGAGCCGAAGAGGCGATCCGCGAGGCCCTGCGCGTCGGGACCGAGCGCACGGTGGAACGCACCGGCCGCGAGGACGGCTACTGGGGGAACGCGCTGATCCGCATCGGCTTGCCACAGGAGCTGGAGCAGGCCGGGGATGTGCTGCGCCGCGTCGGGTTCGCGCGCGAAGTGGAGGACCTGGAGCGGCGCATGAACCGGGCGGCGGAGTCCGCGGCACGGGAGGCGGTGCCGGTGTTTGTCGACGCCATCCGCGGGATGCGTCCCGAAGACGTTCAGGGCGTGCTGCGGGGTGCCGATGATGCCGCCACGCAGTACCTGCGCGGGGCGTCGGAGTCCACCCTGCGCGAGCGCTACATGCCCATTGTCCGGGAGCAGATGGAGCGAGCGGATGTGTATCGCGTGTACCAGCCGCTGCGGGATGCGGCGGGACGCATTCCCGGCCTGGAGGCGCTGGACGTGGATCTGGACCGCTACGTGACCGATCACGCCCTGGACGGCTTGTTCACCATCCTGGCCGACGAGGAGCGCCGTATCCGCGAGGACCCGGCGGCACGCACCACCCAGTTGCTGCGGGAGTACTTCGGTCAGTAGTGAACCGCGTGGAGCGCCCCGGTGCGGGGTTCGTCGGAGAGCAGCAGCGCCGGGATCTCTTTGGCCAGCAGCGGGCGGGCGAAGTAGTAGCCCTGGACGCAGTCGAATCGCAGTTGGCGGCCGATCTCCAGTTGCTCCCGGGTCTCCACCCCTTCGGCGATCGTGCGCAGACCCAGGGAGTCGGCCAGCAGGACGATGCCCCGCGACAGGTCCCGCGCGGACGGATCCAGACCCAGTCCGGAAATGAGCTGGCGGTCGATCTTGAGGATGTCGATGGGGAAGCGATTGAGGTAGGCGAGGGACGAATAGCCGGTTCCGAAGTCGTCGATGGCCAGCGGGACACCCAGCGACTTGAACTGGTGCAGGGTGTCGGTGGCATTGTCCATGGCCAGCACGGTTTCCGTCAGTTCGATGTGGAGCAGCTCCGGCGGGAGTTGATGCCGCTCCAGCGCGGCCGCGACGTGGGCCGCCATTTCGGGTCGCACGATGTCGTGCGCCGAGAGATTGATCGCGACGTACCAGGGTGGGTGGCCATGCTCGGTGGCCTGGGCCCTCCATTCAGCGGCCTGGCGGCAGCCCTCGTTCAGCACCCGGTCGCTGATGTCGTGGATCAGCGAGGAGTCCTCCGCTACATCCAGAAAGTCGGCGGGGGCGAGTTCACCGCGAATGGGGTGCTGCCAGCGGATCAGAGCCTCGACGCCGACGTGGCGTTCCAGTTCCAGGGAGTAGATCGGCTGGTAGCGCAGGAAGAACTCGTTGTGCCGAAGCCCGCGTCGGATATCGAATTCCTGGCGCATCCGCCGCAATTCCTCGGTGACCGGATGCAACGCCGGGATCACCAGCCAGGCCATCAGTTGTCCGATGCCGATGAAGAAGCCGGTGCGCGTCAGCCAGCGCTCGGTCTCCTGGGCGGTGCCGGCCGCGACATCCACCGGCGTCAGGGGGCCGGCCAGCACGCCGGCGACCAGGGCCACGACCAGCGCGGTGCTGGCGCCGAAGCGCGCTGCGGCGAACAGGATGGGAACGTAATAGAAATGCGGGACGATACTGTCGGCCCCGCCCGCCGTGTAGACGATCAGCCAGGAAAGGATCAGCCCACCGAGGATCAGCGCACTCGCGGTGACAAACGACATGCCGACCCAGGCGCGCAGGGTCGTGCGGGCGAGGTGGTCGGAATACCGAAGGCCGCCGGCTGAGGGGGGAGCCGATTCGAACCTGGACATCGCGCACTTCCTTTGGCCGATCCCGGGCCGGTTGCTGCAGTGCGGGCCGCCTCATTGCGGGGCGCGGCTCTCGGCCGCGATCCGGAATGTACGAGATCGCGACCTATTTCCCGAGTGTAGTCCATGTGCGGGAAAACGCCGGCCGGGGTCCGCCATGGCCCGGGCCTGTTGCCGGCTGGGTCGCGCGGGGATCCGGGTGTCCGGTGCGGGTCGGGCGCCCGCACCGGATTTGACGGGCTAGTCGCAGGCGGTGGCGGCGGCCGGGAGGTTGCCGCGCACGCAGGTGCTGATCTCGGGCGGGTTCTCGTTGCTGCGCAGGCGGACGAAGCGGCCGTCGATCTCGCCCGCGGCGTTGGTCGGGTAATGGTCGCCCATGTGCATGCCGGCCCCGTGCAGGACCCAGTAGTTGAGCATGTGCGCCTCGCCGTGGGGCTGTTCCAGGTAGACCAGGGTGGCGCCGTGGGCCATCTCGGTCACGATCAGCCGCCGGATCCGCTCGCCGGCCTCGAATTCGACATAACCCAGCGCATGGCTGCTGACATGGCCGCCGCGCATACCCTGCATCTCGGGGGTGTGATTGGTCTGGATCACGCGGAAGCGCCCGTGGGGCTGGCCGTCCCGCATCTCGCCGTCGAAGCGCATGACCATCTTCATGCTGCTGTCCATGGCGGAGGCGGCGTACAGCCGCCGCGCCTCCTCGATGCTGGAGACGGCCGCCGGTTCCATGGCCTGGTGGTTCTGGTACCAGGTCATCCAGAAGCTGACGGGCCCGTTGTCGACCGCATCCGGGCAGGCGCCGTCGGCATGCAGTTCGAAGCGGTCGAAGCCCAGGTCCACCGAACCGCGTCCCTTGTTGGTGACCAGGGCGCGGGCAAAGATCACCTCGGCCGGCGTTTCGAGGTTGGCCATGGCGCGGTAGCGGTCGTCCCAGGCGCATTGCGTGGCGCCGCGTCCCGGCAGGGCCTGGCGGCTGATCTGCCGCGCCTCGCGCGAGCCGCGTTCGCTGCGATAGGTGTCCAGCAGCGCGCGGGTGCCGGGCTCCAGCAAGGCCGTGTCCACCGCCTGGATGTTGCGGTCGAACTGGCGGTCGGCGCCCGGGGTGGCGTGGGCGGCCGTGGCGGCCAGGCCGAGGGTCAGGGCGAGGCCCAGAGCAAGGAAACGGGTGGGTGTCGGGTGGGTGCGCATCAGTCGGTTCTCCGTGGGTTTACTGCCATTGCAGGTCCATGCGTTGCTGCATGCGGTGCCATTCGGCGGTGATGATGTCGCCCGCCACGCGATGGGCGGCGTCCATGCGCGGGCGCGCCTCGGGGTAGAGGAGCATCACGGCCTCGCTGGCGCGGGCGAAGTCGCGCCGGGTGCGGTAGTGCACCATGGTGTGCACCAGCAGGCTGTCGAGATCGTCGAAGGAGCGGTCGGCGGCCTGGCGGTAGCGCGCCATGCGCTCCGGGGTTAGTTCGAGCTGGCGGTGGGTCTGCGACAAGCCGTCGAACAGGGCGAAGAAGCTCATCCCCAGATCGGCCCCCTGGCGCAGGGCGTGATCGCCCAACTGTCGCTGCAGGACCTCGCCGGCGCCGAAAAGGCCGGCATTGCCATCGCGGGCCAGCAGGCCAAAGAGGCTGCCGGTGGCACTGGCCGGGGCGCCACGGGACCGGGAGAGTTCGCGGATCTCGCGGTCCAGGCGCTGATGCCCCGCGTCCAGCAGGAGTTCGAGCGCCGGGGCGGTGTCGTCACCCAGCGCACGCAGGACGTCCTGGCGCTGTCCGTGTGGCAGGCGCTCGAGATCCCGCAAGACCCCGGCGACATCCCGCGATCCGATCTGCAGGCGTTCGAGCTCGCCGCGCACGGCGGCTTCCGGGTCCTCCAGCACGCGCGCGAGCTGGCGCACCTGGTGCCCGGCATGCTCGCCGACCAGTCCGTGCCGGCCCAGCTCTCCGAGGATCGCGGTGACCTGTTCCAGTCCGCCGGCGGGGGTGCGGCCGGGCTCGGTGGCGGCGACCAGGGCGCTGCCGAAATCCATTGCGGGGACACCGGCGGTGCGGCTGGCATGATCGAGCAGGCCGCTCATGCGATGCGTCTGCTGCGCGCCATAGGCCATTGCGGCGGTTTGAAGAAGCCGTCCGGCGAGACCCGCGATGTCGCGGGAGGATTCGCCCACGGCCTCGTCGACCCAGCCGGCGAGATCCCCCTGCGCCATATAGGGCGAGAGATAGGCCCCCCGATTGTCGGGCAGCGGCTCCGGGGCCACGGAGGCCACGGCGGGCAGGCAAAGCAGGCCCCCCAGTCCGAGCAGAGCGGGGCGAAGCCAGGGGCCGAGTCTGGCGATCAAGCCGGGCATGCGCAGGGGCATGGGGCGGGTTCCTCCCTGTCGGGTGGTCGCGGCCCATTCGGATCCATTCCGGTATGTTCGCCACCGATCCTGAAGGATCGCCACCCAGTCGTGAGATTAGGCGAAGCGGTGGACGGGGTCAAAGCCGCGCGTGGCGCGTGGCGCGTGGCGCCGGGGGCGAGACTACAGCGTGACGTCCGCCTCGAGGATCAGAAAGACCAGCAGGGCGAGGGTGATGGCCCATAGCAGGAGGTAGCCCGCCATGCTTTGCGCGGCGGCTGCCTGCTGCGCCTGGCCGCGCGGGCGTACGCCCTGGTAGAGGAAGACGAGCTTGGCCGCGAGGTTGACGCAGACTACGTTCACCGCGAGCAGCAGGGCCGCCATGTACGCGGCGGAGAATTCGCCGGAGCCGAGCATGATCCCGACGGTCGCGGCCGGCGGGAGCAGGGCCACGGCGACCATCACGCCGACCAGCACCGTGGGCAGGCCGGTGGTCAGCGACAACACGGCCGCGGCACCGGAGGCCAGGGCCAGCGCGACCGAATCCAGTCCGACCTCGGTGCGCATCTGCAGCTCGCGGGCACCCACATCCACCGACATGACCGTGGCGAGCAGCATCCCGATCAGGATGGCGCCCCCCAGGCCCACCGCATTCGTGCGCAGGGAGCGGCCGATCAGGCGGGTGTCCGCCATGGAGGTGCCCAGCGCCAGGGCCAGGTTGGGCCCCAGCAGGGGCGCGATGACCATGGCACCGATGACCACGGCCACGTTGTTCTCCAGCAGGCCGATCGCGGCCACGATGGTGGACAGCACGGTCAGCAGCAGGAAGTGGCCGGTGAGATCCGCCCCGCCGGCGACGTTGGTGTAGAGCTCCTCGCGTGACACGGCGCGGGCCTTCTTCCGGCCGCCTCCTTGTCGGCCTCTTTCGGCTCCTGAAAGGGGTCCGGCAGTACGGCCTCGACCGGCAGCACCAGGATACGCGCGGTCTCGGACGCGCCGAGTACACGGTAGAGGTCGTCCATCAGGCGTTGGCGGTACTCGGTGCTGACCAGCATGTGCACCGCCATGCGGTCGCGGTTCTCGTCCACGCCGTGCCACAGCACGTCGATCGCGAGCCCCTCGGCGATGCCCAGCACGGTGTCCAGGTGCCCGGCGGGTCCCACGACCTCGATGATCTTGCTGCTCATGAACGTCCTCCCGGTGGATGACCGGCATCCTAGCAAGGCTTCTCGTTAGGCGCCGTTAGCCGCGATTTGTGGCTCTCCGGTAGTGGCAGGATAATCCCGGCCGCGGGGCGCCCCGTGCCCTGACTCGACGAACCTGGGACACGAATGCTGAAGAAGATCAAGGTGGAGCACGTCGTTTGCGGGATGTTTATCCGCGAGTTGTGCGGGTCGTGGATGGAGCATCCCTTCTGGCGTACGCGCTTCCTGCTGGATGACCCGAAGGATCTGGCGAGCCTGCGGGACAGCAGTATCCGCGAGGTGTGGATCGACACCTCCAGGGGGCGCGACACGGAGGCCGTGGAGGCCGTTGTGACGCCGGAGGAACGCGACGCCGCGGTGCCGGCGCCGTTGCAGTTCATCCCGGATACGGGGCGCGACCGGGAGCCCGCCTCGACCCGGGAGGAGCTGGAGCGGGCGGCCACCATCTGCCGGAAGTCGCGCCAGGCCATGACGTCGATCTTCGGCGAGGCGCGGATGGGCCGCGCGGTGGATACCGAACTGGCGCGCAAGGTGGTCGAGGAGATCACCGATTCGGTCACCCGCAACTCCCGCGCGCTGGTCAGCCTGGCGCGATTGAAGAATGCGGACGACTACACCTACATGCACTCGGTGGCGGTTTGTGCATTGATGGTTGCGCTGGGGCGTGAACTGGGGCTGGAGGACGAGGCCCTGCTGGCGGCCGGCGAGGCGGGGCTGATGCACGACATCGGCAAGGCCGCGATGCCGCTGGAGGTACTGAACAAGCCGGGCAAGCTGACCGCGGAGGAGTTCGCCGTGATGAAACGCCATCCGGCGGAGGGGCACCGAATCCTGCAGGCGTCCGCGCACGCGCTTGATCCGGTGACCCTGGACGTCTGCCTGCATCACCACGAGAAGATGGACGGCTCGGGATATCCCGAGGGGCTGACCGGCGAGCAGATCACCCTGCACGCGAAGATGGGCGCGGTCTGCGATGTCTACGACGCGATCACCTCGAACCGGCCGTACAAGGCGGGCTGGGATCCGGGCGAATCCATTCGCAAGATGGCCGAGTGGGCGGACGGCCACTTCGATCCCCGGGTGTTCCAGGCCTTCGTGAAGAGCCTGGGGATCTACCCCGTGGGCTCGCTCGTACGCCTGGAATCCGGCCGCATCGGGGTGGTCGTCGACCAGTCGTCTGGCTCCCTGCTCAAGCCGGTCGTGAAGATCTTCTACTCCACCAGTTCGGGCTGCCGGATCCCCCCGAAGATCGTGGATCTCTCCGCGCCGCACCAGCAGGAGACCATTGCCGCGCGCGAGGATCCGGCCGCATGGCCGTTCCCCGATCTCGATGAACTCTGGTCGGGCCTGCCACAGGAGCGACAGACCCGCGACCGCCGCGAGGCGTAGCCAGGCGTAGACCGCTCGCGGACCCGTAAGACGGTTAGTGCCCGTCGCGGGGGATGGAGGCGACGGATTCGACCACGAGATTCGCGCCGTCGTGGATCTCGTCGACGATGCCCTGCACGGTCTGCACCTGGGCGTCGGCCTGTTCGGCGATCTCGCGCACGGTCTCGATGCGTTCGCCGATCTCGCGGGTGCGTTCCAGGTTGCCGTTGATCACCTCGGCGATGCGGGTGGTGGCCTCACTGGTGTTGGCGGCGAGCTTGCGCACCTCCTGGGCGACCACGGCAAAGCCGCGCCCCTGTTCGCCGGCACGGGCGGCCTCGATGGCGGCGTTCAGCGACAGCATCCGGGTGGTTTCGGCCACCGTGCGGATGGTCTCGATGATGGATTCGATGTTGCGGGCCTCGGCGTTCAGGCGTTCCACGGCCTCCTGGGTGCCGCTGACCTCGCTGCGGATCTGCTCGGTATGGCGGGCGTTCTGTTGCAGCGAATCCGCGCCGCGGCGGGCATGTTCCGCGGTCTTCTGCGCCATCTCGTGGGCGACGGCCGTCGCTTCGCGGGTGCGTTCGGCGGTATGCACGCTGGCGGTGATGTCCGTGGCGAACTTGATCACCTTCTCGACCCGTCCGTGTTCATCAAGGATCGGGTTGTAGGTAGCCTCCAGCCACAGCTCCTCACCGGATGCCGTGAGCCGGCGGAACTTGCCGCTCATCAACTGCCCGTGCGCCAGGCGCTCCCAGAAGTCCGGATGATCGCGGTAGAAGGCTTCGTCACAGAACATGCGGTGGTGCTGGCCGCGGATCGCGTCGAGATCGTAGCCCACGGCCCTGAGGAAGTTGTCGTTCGCCTTGAGGATCACGCCGTCCGGGGTGAATTCGATGACGGCCATGGACCGGTCCAGCGCGGTAAACACCGCAGCCTGGTCGCGCAGTTGAGCCTGCCGCTCGGTCACGTCATAGGCCAGTTTCGCCACCTTCTCCAGCCGCCCATTGGCGTCGCGCACGGGAAAGTAGGTGGCCTCGAGCCAGAGGGTTTCGCCCGAGCGTGTCACCCGGGGGAAGGTGCCGGCGCGCGATTCCCCGGCCGCCAGGCGGCGCCAGAAGTCGCGGTACTCCAGCGAACGGGCGTATTCCGGGCTGCAGAACATCCGGTGGTGCTGCCCGATCACGTCCTCGCGGTTGTGGCCCACGGCCTGGAGGAAACGCTCGTTGGCGTCGAGGATCTGGCCGCGCGGGGTGAATTCGATGTAGGCGACCGCCTCGCGAATCGCCTCGAGCACGGGGTTGGCGGGCGCGTCGGAAGCGGCTGCGGCGTCGGCTCGGGACGGGAAGATGGATGTCATGGTGGACTCCGGACAGTGAGGGAACGACCTGTGTCGTTGAAAACACTGTACAGGGCGTGTACAAGAAAAGTACAGCTATTTGTTAAAAGGAGCGATGGCATGGGGCACTCAGCACGTTCGGGAGGCTCGTGGGCGGTTCTGTGGCTTGGTCTGGCCGTGCTGCTGGCCGGCTGTGGCGGGACCTTTCCCCAGCCCGGTCCTGGGGCGACGTTCGAGGATGGACTGACGGCGGACGCCCTGTTCCAGCGCACGCTCGCGGCGCACGGTGGAGATCTGCGCGCGTTCGACGGCGACCTCAACCAGGCGACCGATGGCGAATGGGGGCGCATGATCCAGCGCATCCAGCCGCTGGTGGCCGACGCGGGCTACCGCGGGGTGGGGGAGGAGCGCTTCCGCCCCGCCGATGATCTGTACGCCCTCCACTACACCGGACCGGAGGGCACCAAGAGCGTGTACCGCCATGGCGACGTGTTTCGGGTGTTCTACGACGGCGAACGCAGCACGGATCCCGAGCGGATACGTGCCAGCGCGATGACCACGGATGCCGGCGAGCTGTTTCATTACGGACCCAGCTTCGTGAAGCATCGGGCAACGGGTTTCGAGCGCCTGGAGGATCGGCGCGAGGGCGGGGTGCGTTATCGGCGCGTCCTGGCCACCCTCGAGCCGGGTTTTGGCAAGGCCGACCGGGACCAGGTGGTGATGTGGATCCATCCGGAGACGGACCTGCTCTATCGCGTGCACATCACGCTGAACGGCTTTGGACCGACCCAGGGTGCCCACGTGGACACGACCTTCCTGGAGTATGCCGAGGTCGAGGGATTCACCTTGCCGACCCGCTTCGAGGAGCGGGTGCGGGGCCCGCTGCGGCTGTTCGTGCACGAGTGGTGGGTTACGGGGCGTGACAGCAACCGGGGCTGGTCAGCCGAGGATGTGCGTGGTCCCGGATTTTTCGGCGCGGCGGGCGCGGCCGCGGCCGACTCCCCCGCTCCGTGATGGGCGCCCGGGTGTGCCATCATTCACGGATGACGACCGAAACGAGCCGGAACAACGCCGAATCGCCGAGTGAAGCGCCCGCTCCGGACGCGGAACCGGCAGGCGCGACCGCGGCCTGGGGAAGCTGCTCGGCGGAGCCCTACTGGCTGGAAGTCGCGGAGGAGCTGGGGCTGGATCCCGAGATGGGTCCCGGGATGGACTCTGGGTCCGTGCCGGAACCGCCTTCTTCCTGAATGCGGTGGATCACGGCGAGGGCCATGCGCCGGCTGTAGTCGTGGATCTTCCAGTGGTCCGGCATCCAGCCGACCAGGAAGCGGTAGAAGTCGGCCTGGGCCACCGGGAACAGGGCGCGCCACTCGCGCTCGACGGCCCCGGTCACGTCTCCCTTGCCCTCCGCGTACAGGGCCTTGCCCAGCGCGGCGAAATAGACCTCCAGCAGTTCGGCCTCCCAGGCCTCCTGTTCCCGTTCGTCCAGGCAGCTCCCGAGGAAATAGGCCACGTCGCGCATCCCGCAGCCACCGCCTGCGTACTGGAAATCGACGGCGGCGACGGCGTCGGCCCCGGGCGTGAAGCAGAAGTTCGCGACCTTGGCGTCGCCATGGACGAGCGTGCGGTGGCGGGCACCGGTCAGGGCGGCGTCCAGCGCGGGCGCCGCGGCGCGCATCGCCGGGTCCTCGATGGCGGCCCATTCGTCCGGGCGGGTGGACAGGTGCCAGTAGCTGCCCTCGGGCCACAGCCCCTTCGGGGCGTGTCCCAGGAAGCGTGCATGGAAGCGGGCCAGCCAGTGCAGGCAGTGCGGCGCCTCGGCGCGGGTCAGGTGTTCCTTGCGCCGCGCAAAGCCGGCGGCGTCGAGGTCTTCCAGCAGGAGCAGGTGCTCCTCGCCGATGGTCTCGGCGGCCAGGCAGTGGGGCACACGACTAACGGGGTTGCAGAGGCCGGCCCAGTCGCGATACCAGGCCATCTCCACCTGGTAGGAGCGAACCTTGCGCCGATGCGAGCGGTCGTTGCTCCAGCCCCGCGGATGGTCCATCGCGTCGGGAAAGACCACGTGCTTGAGGATGACCGTCGGCCGGTCGGCCCCTTGCAGCCGGTAGCGGACGATCTCCCCGTAGCCGCTCCACAGGGTCTGGATTACCTGCTCGCGTTCCGCCTGGCGGGCGCCGGTGGCCCGCCGGACAAAATCGGTGGTGCGGGCGCTCATCGGCGCGGGGGCAGGGCGCGGCAGCTCCAGAACACGCCGACCATCTCCAGCATCGCTGCGTCGTCCCGCGTCCAGAACACGATCTCGTCGGTGGGGTTGGCGTAGCGTCCGCCGTAGGCGGTCTCGGTGGCCTGCAGGCGGGCCCGGGCACCATTGAAGGCGAGCAAGGCCTGGTCGTCCTCGAAGGTGGCGGTGAACTCGGGCCCGTAGGCGCAGATGTAGGACACCTCGCGCGGCGCGTCGTCGCCGCGGGGCAGTGCGCTGCAACCGGCGAGCAGGGCGATTCCGGCGAGGACGAGGAGTGGACGCACGCGGTGGCCTCCGGTGGATGGTGTGCCATCGTAGCCGCTGGGTGGACGCCCTTGCATGTCTCCCTGCGGTGCCGGGGTTGTTGGCACGCAGTGATCAGGCGCTGTGGCCCGACTGCGCGCCGGTTGCCGTGGGTCGCGCGATCAGGCGTTCGCAGTCCGCCGCTGCCTGCGGGCGGGCAAACAGAAAGCCCTGCAGGGTCTGGCAGCCCTCCGCCTCCAGGAAGTCCTTCTGTGCCGCGGTCTCTACGCCCTCGGCGACGGATTCGAGGCCGAGGTTGTCGGCCAGGCCCAGTATGGTGCGGACGATGGCGGCATCACTGGTCCCAGGCGCCAGATCCGCGATGAAGCAGCGGTCGATCTTCAGCACGTCCAGCGGGAAGCGGCGCAGGTAGGCCAGCGAGGAATACCCGGTGCCGAAATCATCCAGGGCCACCCGCGCGCCCCGCTCGCGGAACTGGCCCAGGGTACGGATCACCTGCTCGATGTCGGCCATCAGCATGCTTTCGGTGACCTCCAGCTCGAGGGAATTGGCGTCCAGCCCCGTCTCTTCCAGCACGCGGTCGATGGAGTGGGCCATCTGCCGATCCCGGAACTGGGGGGCGGCCAGGTTCACGGACATCCGCACGGCGGGGAGTCCGGCCTGGTGCCAGGCCCGGCACTGGCGGCAGGCCTCGGTCAGGATCCACTGGCCCAACTCGACGATCAGCCCGGTCTCCTCGAGGATCGGGATGAAGGCGCCGGGCGAATGCACCGTACCGCCGGGGTCCGTCCAGCGCAGCAGGGCCTCGACGCCGACGACGCGCCCGTCCTGCGCGGCCACCCGTGGCTGGTAATGCAGGAAGAACCCCTCGTGGTGGTCGACCGCGCGCCGCAGCTGACCCTCCAGCGAGACGCGCTTGCGCACGTCGCTGTTGAGATCGCCGGAGCAGAATTCGATGGCATTGCCCTCGGTACGCTTGGCCTGATGCATCGCCGACTCGGCGCGCCGCATCAGGTCGGCGATGTCGCGGGTATCGTGCGGATACACGGCGACCCCGATCGAGCCCGGGACGTAGAGTTCGTGTTCCCCGGCCTTGATGACCCGGCGCAGGGGTTCCAGCAGGCGGGTGACCGATCCGGCGACCGCGCCGGGTGCTTCCACCGGCAGCAGGGCGCCGAACTCGTCCCCGCCCAGTCGGGCCAGGACGCCGCCCACGGGCAGGCGGTTCTCCAGCCGCCGCGCCACATGTTGCAGGACCTCGTCACCGGTGGCCTGGCCCATGCCTTCGTTGACGCTCTTGAAGCGGTCGAGCCCGATATGGGCGAGTACCAGCGGGCGTCCCAGGCGTTCGGCATCCACCACGGCCTGCTCGGCGCGCTCGGCAAACCGGGTCCGGTTGGGCAGGCCGGTGAGGGCGTCGTGATAGGTGATGAAATGCAGCCGCCGCTCCGCCTCGCGGCGCTCGGTGATGTCGTGCACCACACCGGCCATGCGCTGGGGCCGGCCTCGGGAGTCGAAGTCCACGCTACCACGCTGGTGCACGATGCGGACGCTGCCATCGGGGCGGACGATCCGGTGTTCGATGTCGTAGTCCGGGCCCGCCGGGGTCAGGGCCGCGTCGACGGCATGCTGCACGCGCTCGCGATCGTCCGGATGCACGGCCCGCATGAAGGCCTCGTGGGTCGCGCCCCACTGGTCCGCTTCGAGGCCGAAGATCCGGAAGACTTCGCTGGACCAGCGGATCCTGCCGGCCTCGAAATCCGAGATCCAGTTGCCCAGATGAGCAATCTGCTGGGCCTCCTGGAGTTCCCATTCACGCTGCTCCAGGGCCTCGCGCGCGGCCTGGCGCTCGGTGATGTCCTGGAAGGAGACCACCGCGCCGGTGACCCGGTTGCGGGAATTGAACAGGGGGGCCACGTTGATCAGTACAGGAAACCCGTGCCCGGCGCGGCTCCAGAAGTATTCCTCGCAGGCCTGCAGCGGTTCCCCGGTACGCAGGACCCGGTACACGGGGCATTCCGTGGCCGGGAAGGGCTGGCCATCGGGGCGGCTGTGATGGGACAGCTCGTGCGAGTTGCGGCCCAGAGCTTCTTCCTCCGTCGCAAACCCCAGCAGTTCGCGGGCGGCGGGGTTGAGGAAGGTGTAGTGACCGTCGGCATCGATGCCGAACACGCCTTCGGCCAGGCTCCCCAGGAGGTTGTCGCGCAGGGACTCGGTCTGCCGGCGCTCGGTGACGTCGATGCCCAGGGTCTGGAAGTGGGTGATCCGGCCGGCCCCGTCGAAGAACGCGCGGCTGGTCCAGCGAACCCAGCGGTCCGCGCCATCGCCGCGCTGGACGGGGTTTTCGATGGTGCGCACCGGGGCATCGGGGGTGTAGCGCAGCAGGTCGGCCCGGTTTTCCGCCTGGCGCTCGTCGGGCAGGTCGTGGATCCAGCGGTGGCCCACCAGCCCGCCGGGCGGGGCCGCGAAGAATTCGTGGGCGGCCTGGTTGGCATAGAGGATGGTCGTGTCGGGGTGATAGCAGATGATGATGAAGGGGTGATGTTCCACCAGTTCCTGGTACTGGATCTCCACCCCGGACGAATCGCTCATGCACTTCCCCCTGTCGGTCGCGGTTTCGGTGGCCCCTTCCCACCGATCGCGTCTTCCGGAGTCTGGCAGGAGGTCCGCGACCGCGCAAACGGTACTTCAGAGGGAGATTTGGCTCGCGCTACGCGACCGCCTGTCGCCGGGTGCGGGAGCGCCCGTAGAGGTCAGTGCGGGTCCTCGCGGGACTCCAGCTGATCCAGCGGGTCGTGGTCATCCTCCTGTTGACGCACCCGTCGTGCGTGCAGGCCGGGATCGGCGAGCGAGGGGTCGGCCTGTACATTGCGTACCACCAGAAAGGTCCACACGGTGGCAAACCCCCACAGAAAGACCCCGATGGCCAGCGGGAAGGCGGCGTGCCCCGAAGCACCCCCGAGGCCGGTCCACAGGGCATAGGCAATGGAGACCAGGGCCGCGGCCCAGACGATGGCGATGGGGGCGGCGCAGCTGTGGGCGGCGGCACCGTAGCGGTAGGCCGCGATCGGGGGCAGGGTGACGCCGAGGGTTCGGTACAGCGCGGGTTCGCGCGCGGGGTCATGCAGGCTGGTCATGTCCGTTTCGCCCTCCCGAGTGCCGGATTCCCCGGAGTCTGGTCCGAAACCGGGGCGTTTTCCAGATGACGGCGCGTAGCGCCCGGCGGAATCGGGTATGGATCACGGATTCGGGCGTTAGCGGCCGATCGTGTCCCCGTCACGCACGCGTATCGGTTTTCCCTGAGATCGCTGGCGATGGCAATGGTTCAGCCGGCCCTCGGGGAGTCCGTGATCGCGACCCGGTTGCGGCCATTGCGCTTGGCCTGGTACAGCGCGCGGTCCGCGGCCTCGACCAGCCGCGCGGCGCCGCCCGTCGCGTCCGGGATGATGCTGCTCACCCCGGCGCTGGCGGTGAGCGTCGGGGTAATGCGCGAACTGGCGTGAGGGATCGCCTCGTCGCGTATGCGCTGGAGGCAGCGTTCGGCGAGGGTGTGAGCACTCTCCCGATCGGTGTCCGGCAGGATCAGCACGAATTTCGCCCCGTCCCCGTGTGCCACCGGGTGTTTCGGGCGGGTTCGCGCTCATGGCGAAAGGCGTCCTTGTGCCGTCTTTCAGCTTGTTGTGAGTGGCTGGATCAGCAGCTCGAGGCGCGGGGTCCGGACGGGGCTGCCCGGGTTCGTGTTCACTGTACCGGTACCCATACTGCGCAGTACCAGCCGCTCGGGTGCCACGCCGGCATCCTGCAGGCGCTTGCCCGCGTTCAGGGCATCGCCTGCGGCGGGGGTCTCCGCGCCGTCGTCGGAGTCGGGGTCCGGGCCGTCGCGATAGGCCACGAGGGTGATCAGGCTGGCGCGAAATTCGTGGAGCAGGTGACCAATGGTGTCCAGCGCACGGGCCTGGCCGTTGCCTTCGTTCAGGGTGACGTGGATGCCCGCGTCCCGGTGCTCGATGGTGGCGGGCTGCCCGGCCAGCTCCTGGCGCAGCCGGGCGCCGAGGACATCCACGTAGTAGCCCACGCGGGCCGGCTCCAGCGTCTCGTGGCCCTGCTCGCGCAGGGCCACGCGGCGTTCGCTTTCCGCGTGCTTGGAGGTGGCCAGGCTCAGCGCCGCGGCCGAGGGTTCCTCGGGCGTGGCCTCGTCGGCCGCAGGGGTGTCCGCGGCCCCGTCCGGGTCGGTGGCCGGCTCGGCGGTCGTGGCGGGGCGGTCCTCGGTCGCGGCCGGGCGTTCCTGTTCTACCGGCAACAGGCCGCAGCCGGTGGCGGTTGCCGCCAGCAGCAGGGCCAGTGTCAGGGCGCGTCCCGGCAGGCGCGGGGTGGGGATGTTGGGCATGCTCTCCTCAGTGGTTGCGGCACCAGTCCAGGAAGGCCTGAGCGGGCAGGGGGCGGCTGTACAGGTAGCCCTGTCCGCCGTCCACGCCCTGCTGGCGCAGCCATTCGGCCTGGTGGGGCGATTCGATGCCTTCGGCGACGATGTGCAGCTTCAGGGAACGGGCCATCTCGATGATGTGGCCGATCACGCTGCTGGTTACCGCCTCGTGGGCGATGGCATCGGCGAAGGTCTTGTCGATCTTCAGTGTATCCAGTTCGAAATGTTCCAGATAGGAAAGGCTTGAATATCCTGTGCCAAAGTCGTCGATGGCGATGCGGTGCCCGCGCCCGCGCAGTTCCCGCAGGCGGCCGCGTACGGCGTCTTCGTTCAGCAGCGAGCGTTCGGTCAGTTCCAGTTTGATCGAGGCGGGGGCAACGCCGGCCTCGCGCAGGGCCTTGCGCAGGGCGTCCCCGAAGCGATCGGAGGCCAGGTCGTGGCCGGTAATGTTGAGGTTGATGGTCTGTTCGGTATGCGCCCGCAGGTGATCCCCCAGGTCGTGGAGGATGGCGCGCAGGATCGCGAGGGTCAGGTCGGTGGCCTGTCCGGTGTCCTCGGCCAGGGGCACGAACACATCCGGACGAATGGTCTCGTCGCCCTCGCGGTGCCAGCGTGCGAGGGCCTCCGCCCCCCGGCAGCGGCCATCGGCGAGGTCGACGATGGGCTGGTATTCCACGCTCAGGCGGTCGCGGGCGATGGCCTCGCGCAACTCGCTGGCGAGGCTCAGGCGCCGCCGCAGGTAGTGCACCACCAGGAGCAGCCACAATGCCACCAGCAGCAGCCCGAAGATCCCGGCCACGACAAGGGTTGGCAGGTAGCGCTCCCAGAAGGCCGCCAGTGGCTGCGCCGCGATGATGTCGATGGGAAAGATCGTATCCAGGGAGAAGTGGCTGACCAGGCGCCCCGCGGCATGGTCGACGCTGAGACCGGCGGGCGTGGCGTCGGGCGACGGCAGGTCCGCGTCGGCTGGATGGCGTGTCATGGGCAGGCCTTCGACCCACAGGCCAACCTGCTGGCTGTCCAGCAGGCCGGGGGGCATCAGCAGCCGCGGGTCGATGGCCACGTCGTGCTGTCCGAAGCGCATCAGGAACAGCTCGACACCGCCCACGGCGGTTGCCGAGCTCGGCCACCAGGCGATCACGCCACTGTCATAGATGCGGCTGGCCCGGGGCGGGGTCAGGGCCTCGCCCTGGACGAATCCGGCCCCGCACTGGCGTTCCGCCGCGCGCCAGTAGCCGATGGCCCGTACATGCGGCCGGGCCATCGCCACATCCTGCAGGTGTTCCAGGTGTTCCGGCGAGCAGGGCTCCATCTCCAGCTGGTTCAGGGTGTCCAGCAGGTCGCGGGCATCGACCAGGGTCGCCTCGGTCCCTTCGCCCAGGCGCTGGGCGAGTTCGGCCAGGCGTTTTTCCTCCGCCACCACGGACTCCTGCCAGAGGAACCAGGCCAGGGCGGCGAGCGGCAGCAGGATGCCGAGCAGGGCCGCGGCCGAGACCGAGAGCAGGACCTTGTCGCGTCGTGTGATCATGGTGGCCGTGGAACAGGCGGGACACTTGAAGCTTAGCATGCGCCCGGACGAATTCCGGGGCGGGCGCGGCGCTTTGGCGCGGCATCCGGAGCCGTCTATGCTCGAAGGGATACCGGTCGGTTCGGGGGTGCCCGATGAACACGAAGACGGAACCCACCCAGCCCGGAACACGGGCCGAAGCCGCTGTTGCCGCGCCGCGCAGCCGCCTCAGCATGCACGAAGGCGTGACAGCGTCCTGTGACTGCTGTTCCTGCGAGGCGGAACCTTACTGGGCGGAAGTCGCCCGGGAACTGGGGATCGACCTGGAGTCCGAAGTAGGTGCGCAGGGAGATCGGGGCTAGTCGCAGGTCCCGACGGAGTCGCGGGCGCAGATGCGGCCATCGGTCCAGATGCTGCGCCCGAGCCGGGCCCCGTCCAGGCGTGCGCCCGCGAGGTCGGCCCCGGTCAGGTTGGCATGCGCGAGATTGGCGTCCTCGAGGTTGGCGTCGACCAGGTGCGCCCGGATCAGGTCCGCGCCGGTCAGGTTGGCGCCGGCGAGATCGGCACCCTCCAGGCTGGTCAGGGTGAGATCGGCGAAGCGCAGGTCGGCGTCCGTGAGGCGAGCACCGTGCAACCGCGCGCCGGCCAGGCGGGTGTTGTGCAGGGATGCGCCCGTCAGGTCGACGCCGCGCAGGTCCGCGCCGGCTCGGTCACAGTAGTTCCAGTTGATGCCGGGCGCCGGTGCCGCTGCGCAGTCCGGTCCCGGGTCGCGTTCGAGCGTGATGCCGAAACCGATGAGCAGCGCGAGGGCCAGCGCAACCGCGGAGCCGCCCACGATCCAGGGGCGCGGCCCGCGGATCCAGCCGCTCCAGGGCCGTGGCGGTTGTTCCAGGATCTCGGCCCATTGCTGGCGGTGAGAGAGGGTCTCCGGTGATTCCGGGCAGCGGCGGTCGCCCTTGCGGCGGTCGCGGATCTCGGGCGGCGGGTCGTCGTGACGCCGCTCGCGGCGGCGTTCGTCTTCGCGCAGGCGCGCCTGCTCCAGGCGTTCGCGACCCTCCGGGGTGTGGGCGTTCTGCAGCTCTTCGGGGATCAGGTGCGGGCGCTGGTCGATCCGCCACCAGGTCTCGCCGTCGCGACTGACCTCGTCATCCGGGCACAGGCGGCCCAGGATCAGGAAACGGCCGATGGAGCGCTGGGGGTAGGGGCCGCAGACCTGCCCGCCGCGCCGGGTGAACCACAGTTCATGGCGCCCGTCGCCGGGTTCCGGTAACGGGTCGTTGGGATCGGGCGAGGGATTGGGGGGGGCGTGGGCCACGCTGCTCCTGGGTTCCCGCGGGGTCGCCTCCGTTGCGACCGATGCCGCGATTATAGGGCATGCCCCCGGGACTCGAGCTGCTCGCGCAGTTCGTCGGCGGCGGGCTGTGCCTTTTCGAGGATCTCGTCAATGCGGTTGAAGTGCAGCAGGCGGATGCCGCCGGTGTCCGGGACGAGGTAAAGATCGGGCGGATCCAGCCGGGTCATGTGGCGGATGATGGAACCCTGCATGATGCTGAAGCTCTTGAACAGCAGGTCCGTGATGCCGATGTCCTCGGTGTCGTTCTGCGCGCCGTTGCCGGAGACATCCACGGCGATGACATAGTCGTACTGGCCCTGGAGCAGGTCGTAGGGCAGCGGGTTGGAGGCGCCTCCGTCGATCAGGTAGCGGTCATCGCCATGTTGCACCGGTTCGAACAGTCCCGGAACGGCCATGCTCGCGCCGATGGCGGCGAAGAGGTCGCCCTCGTCGATCACCACGCTGTCCCCACTGCGGAAGTCGGTGGCCACCACGGAGAACGGGATGCGCAGGTCGTCGAAGTCACGGGCCTCGGTGTGATCGGCGAGAAAGCGCAGGAATTCGCTGGAGTCGAACAGGGCGTTGCGGCCCAGCCGCAGCGGGACCAGGTCCAGCAGCTTGATGTCGGAGCGTGCCAGCCCGGTGAGGGCGTCGAGTTCGGACCCGGCGAAGTCATCGAACAGGTCCAGGATCTCTTCAGCATCCAGCCCAGCGGCATACAGCCCGCCGATCACGGCCCCGATGCTGGTGCCGGTGATGCGGTCGGGGTGCATCTCGAGGTCGTCGAACACCTGGAGGATGGCGATATGCGCCAGGCCGCCGGCGCCGCCCGAGCCCAGCGCCAGCCCGATGGTTGGCGATGACGAATCGGCGCGCTCCGCCATCAGAGGCGCCGGCGCGGCGGACAGCAACAGGGCGAGGAGCAGGACCAGCAGCGGCTTCATGGGGTGGCGTACTTCCGAATCGTGAGGTGCATCCTGCTACCCTGAGCCGGAATGCATCCGGGGGCAAGCCTTTTGGAATCAGGGTATTCGAGTGCGCGGGCCGACAGGATTCCCCGCGGGTTCAAGTGGGCCTATCTCGCCTTTGTGCTGGTGCTGGTGCCGATCTACGCGGCCGTGCACGGGTGGTTCAATTTCCTGTGGTTTTCCAACGTCGCGCTGCTGGGCGGGCTGCTCGCGGCCTGGCTGGAGAGCCGTCGCCTGGCCAGCATGATGCTGGTGGCCGTGGTCCTGCTGGAGCTGGGCTGGGTGCTGGACTTCCTGCTCAGCATGCTGGTCTGGGGCTGGGCGCCGCTGGGCATCGTGCACTACATGTTCAACCCCGAGATTCCGTTGTTCGTGCGCCTGCTGTCGCTGTACCACCTGCCGCTGCCGTTCGTGCTGATCTGGCTGGTCTGGCGCCTGGGTTACGACCCGCGCGCCTGGCGCTACATGGCGGTTCTGGGCTGGGCCATCCTGCTGCTGACCTTTGCGCTGGCGGACCCCGAGAACAACGTGAACTGGGTCCTGGGGCCGGGCGGCCAGGTCCAGGAGTGGATGCATCCGGTCACGTGGCTGGGCGTGGTGATGGCTTTTTGTACCGGGGTCTGGTGGTTGACCCATCTTCTGTTCGGGTGGTTGCTGCCGCGGCGCGGAGTAGAATGAAGTGGTCCGTCGGGTGGTAATGGCGAGGTGCTGCTGTGAGTGAGTCCCTGCATGTGGTGTGTCCGCATTGCGATGCGGTCAATCGAATCCCCGCCGCGCGCCTTGGCGCCGGGGCGAAGTGTGGCCAGTGTCACCAGCCGTTGTTCGTCGGCGAACCGGCGGAACTGACGAGCACGAATTTCCGGCGGCACGTCGAGCGCAACGATATCCCGCTGCTGGTCGATTTCTGGGCGCCCTGGTGTGGTCCCTGCAAGATGATGGCGCCGCAGTTTCGGCAGGCGGCGGGGGAGCTGGAGCCCACCGTGCGGCTGGCCAAGGTGAACACCGAGGCAGCACCCGATCTGGGGCAGCAGTTCGGGATCCGCAGCATCCCGACGCTGGCGCTGTTCCGCGGCGGCCGCGAGCTGGCCCGCCAGGCGGGGGCCATGGGCGCGGCGGATATCGTGCGCTGGACGCGGGGGCAGGTGTAGACATTGGTCCGGGCCCGGCGTCCAGCGGCCCGTGTTTGCTAGCCCAGTCGGCGCCAGGCCTCGTGGCCGCAGCTCATGCACTGGTACTGGGCCTCGAAGTGTCCCGGTTCGTCCGGGCGTTCGCGGATGGTGCCGTCCTGGAAGGTGAAACTGCGCAGGGTGCAGCGCGGGCATTTCTCGACCGGGTCGCGCGGCGGACGGGGTTCGCCGGATGTCGGCGCGGGCTCGCCGTCCGTGGAGCCGGAGGCCTCCTCCAGCGCCTGATTGAGTTCCCGCGTCAGTTCGGCGGTGAGGCGGTGGGCGGCCTCCGCTCGGTCCTCCCGGGCCATGGCTTCCAGTTCGGCGAGGCGGTCGCGGATGGACTTCAGGCGGGACGCGAGTACGGTCATGGGGATCTCCTGGGTGGTCTGTCCGCGAGCATAGCCGGTTCGAGGTGGCCCGGGGATATCAGGAGTCGCCAGCGACTTGCGGATCCAGGCGCACTACCGTGCGTCCCCGAATCTGTCCCGCGAGGATCTGCTCGCCGTAATGCGGCAGGTCGTCCAGCCCGATCTCGGTGGCCATCGCCTCCAGATCGTGGCCGGGGAGCAATGCGGCCAGGCGTTCCCAGGTCTCTCGCCGTCGTTCGGCGGGGCACAGCACCGAGTCGATCCCCAGCAGGTTGATGCCGCGCAACAGGAACGGCAGGACCGTGGTCTTGAGCTGTGGCCCCCCGGCCAGGCCGCAGGCCGCCACCGAGGTTCCATAGCCCATGCCGGCGAGTACATGGGCCAGCATGTCGCCCCCCACCGTGTCAACGCAGCCGGCCCAGCGTTCGCGCAGCAAGGGCTTGGTCGGGGCATCGGCCAGGTCGGCGCGGGGCAGGATCGTCGACGCACCCAGCTGTTGCAGGTAGTCGGCGTTCTCCGTGCGGCCGGTGACGGCGGTGACCGTGTAGCCCAGGCGGGCCAGCAGGCGTACGGCGATACTGCCCACGCCGCCGGAGGCACCCGTGACCAGGACCTCGCCGGCGTCCGGCTGCAGGCCGTGGTCCTCCAGGGCCTGGATCGCCAGCATGGCGGTAAAGCCGGCGGTGCCCGCGGCCATGGCCTGGCGAGCGTTGTAGCCCGCAGGCAGCGGGACGAGCCAGTCCGCCTGCACGCGGGCGCGTTCGGCGTAGCCGCCCCAGTGGGTCTCGCCCACTCGGTAGCCGGTCAGCACAACAGGGTCGCCCGGGCGGTAGCGTGGGTCCGCGGACTCGAGGACCGTGCCGGCCAGGTCGATGCCCGGCACGTGCGGGTAGTCCCGGACCAGGTTCCCCTGGCCCTGCAGGATCATGCCGTCCTTGTAGTTCAGCCCGGAATAGTGCACCCGCAACAGGACCTCGCCGGCGGGCAGGTCATCGAGCTGGAGTGGGCGGATTGTCGCCCGCGGTCCATCGGGCGTGTGTTCGAGGATCAGGGCCTTGAAGGTATCGGTCATGCGGTCTGGCGTGGTGTACGGATGGGACGGAGAGCCTAACAAAGGTGCGAGCGCGGGACCCGCGCGGCGGGAATGTTGCTACCCTCCAGAGTATGGGCGAGCATCGTGGACGGGCTCCGTCGAACGATTGCGCGGTGCGTGCCGACAGGTATCCCTGTGCGAGGATGGCCATGGCGGACGATCTCCACACGCGTTTCCACACCCTGATCATCGAGCATGCCCCGGTGTGGGTGAACACCCTGGACACCGAGGGGCGGGTGACGCTCTGGAATCGCGCGGCGGAGCGGATCAGCGGCTATCGGCGCGAGGACGTCGTGGGGCATGCCGCGATCTGGGAATGGCTTTACCCCGACGCCGCTTATCGCGCGGCGATCCAGGAGGAGGTGGAGGCCATCATCCGCGACGGGCGCGAGATTGCGGGTCTGGAGACCACGATCCGGACGCGCAGCGGCGAGGCGCGCACGCTGTCGTGGGCGGCCCAGCGGTTTTTCGATGATGACGGCACGCTCATCGGGGCCAGTGCGATCGCCGAGGACATCACCCGCCGCAAGCACCTGGAGGCAAGGGCCCAGCGCCAGCAGCGGCTGCAGGCGCTGGTGTCCGCGATCTCCGCCCGGTTCGCCGACCTCGCGGCGGACGCAGTGGACGCGGCCGTAACGGAGGTACTTCGGGATCTCGGCGAGTTCTTCCAGACGGGCCGTGCCTATGTGATCCGGTTCCGTCCGGACGGGGCGACTATGGACCTGGTGCACGAGTGGTGTGCCCCCGGCGTCCAGCCGTTCCTCGACCAGATGCAGGGCATTCCCATGGAGTCCCATGGGTGGGTGACCGGTCACATCCGGCGCCGCGATACCGTGCACGTGCCCGATGTGGACGACCTCCCCCCGGAGGCCGCGGTGGAGCAGGCCGAGTTCCGCCGCCAGATGATCGAGTCCCTGTTGCTGATCCCGCTGATCAGTGATCAGAACGCCTTCGGCATGCTGGGTTTCGACTCGGTGAACCGGCGCTGCGAATGGAGCCCCGAAGAGATCGCCACCCTGCAGGTGGTGGCCGACATCATCGCCGGTACCTTCGCCCGCAAGCAGGCGGAGGCCGAACTGGCGCGCCAGGCGCGGGTGGATGGCCTGACCGGGCTGGCGAACCGACGCGAATTCGACGCCGTGCTGGAGCGCGAATGCCGCTCTCGCCGCGAGGTGAATCTGGCACTGCTGATGATCGATATCGACCACTTCAAGCCGTATAACGACCGCTTCGGGCATCAGCGCGGGGATGACTGTCTGCGCCAGGTGGCCCGGGTGCTGCGGGAGGCGGCACACCGGCCGACGGATCTGGTTGCGCGCTACGGGGGGGAGGAGTTTGCCTGCATCCTGCCGGACACCACGCTGGAGGGTGCCCGCGCGGTCGGCGAGCGGGTGCGCCGCGAGGTGGAGGCCCTGCAACTGGAACATCCGGATAACGTAACCGCTACGGTGACGGTCAGTCTCGGCGTCAGTACGGTGAGCGGGGCGCGTTCGACGACCCCGGAGGCTCTGCTGGGCGAGGCGGACCGGCTGCTCTACTGCGCCAAGCGCGAGGGGCGCAACCGGGTCTGCGCAGCGGGGCTGTAAGTGGCCGCGCCCGAGTCGCTATTCGCCGGTTGAGCGCGTCGGGCGCTCGCGCGGGTCGGGCGAGCGCGCGTCGGTGCGCTCCAGCAGGGGTACGACGGGCGTGGCCTCGCTGTCCTCGCTGACGAACTGGTCGCCTTCCATCCACGGCGGCGGCAATTGCGGCCGCATGTCCTGGACCTGGGCCAGATTCGGGAACTCGACCTTGGAGAACAGCTCGGCGGCGGATTCCTGTGCCTCGGGGTTCTGCACGGTCAGCACGAAGCCCGTGGCCAGCACCAGCAGGGACAGCTGGAAGCGCTGATCGCGGTAGGTGGAACGTGAACGCAGCAGATCGAGCATCGGATGGTCTCTCGGGAGTCTTGCTTCAGGAGACATTACGCCGGGGCGGGTGGTTCCTTCAAGCGGGCATGAGGAAAGGCCGGGTTTTTGGCTGGCCCGGGGCGCGGCCGGCGGATCTCAGGGTTCGCGGCGGCAGACCAGGAAGACCTCTTCCACTCCCGCGGTGGGCACCATGCCGGGGCTCAGTGCGAGCGGCTTCTGCAGGCGCAGGCCCAGCGGCATCAGGAAACGGTTGTAGACCTTCATGGCGACGGGCCGGTGTCGCTGCAGGAACCACATCCCGAGATCGGTGAGGCGCGAGGATTTCGGCTTCATCCCGAAGATCGCGCTTTGTTCGATCGTCAGCCCGTGGCATTCGAGTAGCTGGATCAGATGCGCCGGCTCGTAGCGCCGGTAGTGGCCGACGATGTCGTCGAACGGGGTCCAGTATTCCGGGTGCAGCGGGGTCGAAAGCAGCACCCGGGCCCCGGGCGCGGCCACCCGCGAGAGTTCGCCAAGGGCCGCCTCGTCGTCCTCCACGTGTTCGATGATGTCCAGTGCGCACACCAGGTCGAAGCGGTCGTCGGCATAGGGCAGGGCGGAGATCGGGGCGGTCTGGGTGACACCGCCCCGATGGTCCAGTGCGGCCAGGGCCGGCGGGCTGATGTCGACGAAGTGGGTGTCCGCGATGGGCAGTCGCGGGCGCATGCCGGGCCCCACTTCGAGGCGGCGCTCACGGGATGCCGCGAGACTGGAGACCAGGGTCCAGGTATTGAAGCGCTCGGGGGCTACCAGGCGGGTATCCGCCCACAGGCCATCATAGAAACGCTGATTGACGTCGCCGATGTCCGAACAGGGTTGTGGGGAGGGCTCTCGAGTCACGTAGAGGGCGTGCTGGAATGCGGGACGACAGTCTAACGAACCTGGCGGACGGTGACAGGTTTGCGGGCGTGTAGCGGGAAACCGTTCTCGGTTTGAGGGGGGCGACCGCATGGGCACGCCGTCATGGTCGGCCCGCCCGCCGGCGCGAGTGCTGGCGCTGAATCCAGTAGCGCAGCACCGAGCCGAGCAACAGGAAGATCGCCAGGACGACCAGCGGCAGGAGGGTCCGGGCCTGCAGGACCTCGCCGGTGGTGATGGCATCCGTGGCCTCGTGGATGGCGGTGGCGTAGACGCCCCACTTGACGGCCAGGCCGAGCACGGCCGCCAGCAGGAAGCCGCCCAGTGGCAGGCCGAGGGCCCCGCCGGCGTAGTTGATCATCGAATGCGGGAAACCGGGGAACACGCGAAGCGCCATCTGCATAGCGACGTGCCCGTGGCGCCGCAGGAAATCCGTCAGCCAGTTGTTCTCGTGGCCCTCGCGTTCGGTGCGCGCCAGGCGGGCGGCGACCCGGTAGGCCCCCCAGGCACCGCTCGTGCTGCCAATCAGCAACAGGCCGACGGCGACCAGCGGCGGGTGGAACGGGGCGATCAGCCATATGACCAGCGTGCCCGGCAGGGCGAAGACGAGCATCAGCGCCATCAGTAGCACCAGCCCGGCGGTGGCCCAGGGGCCGCCCGCGAAGGTCTCGCCCCAGGCCAGCAGGCGGGCCGGGTCCCCCATCCACAGTGCGCTGCCGATGCCCAGTGCGATCAGCAGGACCAGCACGCCACGCCCCAGGGTGGCGCGCGCGATCCGGCGGTGGGCTGGCGGCATGGGGTCTCCGTGGCTGCGGCGGGCCGATGGTTTCAGGGTAGACGATGCGCACGGGCGGCGTGGATGATCAGTGTTCTCCCGCAGTGCCGTGATGGATGGGTACACTCGACGGAGTACCTCGAAGGAGCGACGGATTGAGCAAGAAGCTGGAGAATCGGACGGCACACAAAATCCTGCGCGGGCTCAAGTCGCGTTATCCGGTGTTCTACCTGCTGGGTTGGGACGAGGATCGGATGGAGCGGCTGCTGCGCTCGGTCGCGCGCTCGTTCTACGGCGAGGACGGTCACCTGGAGGTCTGGTCGGCGAGCCACGGGTTCGGGGAACACGATGACCCGGACGCGCCGACCACCGATCCGGTCGCGGCGGTGGCGCGGGTGGCGGCAGGGGAGACGGAAGCGCCGCGTATGGTGCTGCTGAAAGACCTGCCGACCTGGTTCGACGACAACCCGGCACTGGTGCGCGGGGTGCGCGATCTCTACTACCAGCTGAAGAAGGGTCGCAACGTGGTGTTCCTCAGCTGTCCTCTGCTGAAGCTGCCGGAGATCCTGAAAAAGGAGATCTTCCTGGTCGAGGTGGACCTGCCCTCGGAGGCCGAGGTGCTGGAGCAGCTCGAGCACACCCATGGCGCCGAGGCGATCCCGCGCGAGCAGTTGTTCCGCCTCGCGGCGGGGATGCGCGGGTTGTCCCTGAACGAGGTCGGGCATCTGAGCGCGCGGCTGTTCCGCGGCCAGCCCCTGCCCGAGGCCGAGATGCTGGCCGAGATCCAGGAGGAGAAGGGCCAGATCCTGCGCAAGGAGAGCTGTCTCGAGTTCTATCCGCCACAGCGCTCGCTGGAGGACATCGGGGGCCTGGAGAATCTCAAGGAATGGGTGCGCACGCGCGCCGACCTGTTCACCGAGAAGGCCTGGAACGACAACGTTCCGCTGCCCGCCGGGGTGCTGTTCATGGGGGTCAGCGGCTGTGGCAAGAGCATGGCCGCCAAGGCCATCGCCACCGCCTGGGGGCTGCCGCTGGTGCGGCTGGACATGAGCCTGGTGCTGTCCGGCAGTTTCGGCACCCCGGAATACGCCTTTGCCCGGGCCACCCGTATCGCGGAGGAAATCGCGCCCATGGTGCTGTGGGTGGACGAGCTGGAGAATGCCTTTGGCTTCGACAGCCACGCCGCCGGCAGCGCCGGCAATGTGAATATCTTCTCGAGCTTCCTCACCTGGCTGCAGGAGAAGTCGCCACGCGTGTTCGTGGCGGCGACCGCGAACCGTGTCCAGCAGCTCCCGGCCGAACTGATGCGCAAGGGGCGCTTTGACCAGCTGTTCTTCCTCGACCTGCCCAACGTGGAGGAGCGCAAGGAGATCCTGCGCATCCATATCGAGCGCCATGGCGGCCACCTCGAGGACTTCAACCTGAACTACATGGCGGCCAGTACCGAGGACTGGAGCGGGGCCGAGATCGAACAGGCGGTGAAGTCGGCGCGCATCGACGCCTACCAGGAAGGCCGGGTGTTCAACCAGCGCGACGTGATCCGTAACGTGATCAACACGGTACCGCTGTCGCGGACTATGGTGGAGCAGATCCGCGAGATCAAGAGCTGGGTGTTCCAGCGCGCGATCAACGCCTCCAAGCCGGAGCCCAAGAGTGCCGCGGCCTCCCCGCCGAAGCCGCCCGGCTGACCGACCGGGTCTCCGGGTCGGGCCCCGGAGACCCGCCGCCTGGCCGCCTATACTCGGAGCAGGGGGACGCCGAAGCCGGCGCCGGTCCCCCGCGGGTTCAGGGTCGGGTCGCCGGTGGAGGAATGCTCATGTGGCGCAATGTTTCTTTCGTGATCGTCCTGGCGGCGACCCTGGGGCTCGGCGGCTGTGCGACCTATCAGGGCTCGCAGGAGCAGGCCGGGATGGTGATCGGTGGCGTGCTGGGCGGCGTGCTCGGTTCGCAGGTCGGATCCGGACGTGGCCGCACGGCCGCCATCATCGCCGGGACTCTGGCCGGTGCGGCGATCGGTGGCTCGGTGGGCCAGTCCATGGACGAGGTGGACCGCCTGAAGACGGCCCAGACTCTGGAGAGTGTGCGCACGGGTGTGCCCTCGCGATGGGTCAATCCCGACAGTGGCAATCAGTATACCGTGGTGCCGACCCGAACCTACGAGACCACGGCCGGCCCGTGCCGCGAATACACCATTGACGCGGTGATCGGCGGCCAGACCGAGCAGGTATACGGGACGGCCTGCCGGCAGGCGGACGGCAGCTGGCGCGTTCAGAGCTGATGGGCGCATCGCGCCCGATGACCCGGGCCGTGCGGATCAACACACGCGTTCGCGTGGGCGCATCGGGTTTTTCGAGCCCCGGCGCGTGTGCGATGGCCTCGGCGTCTCGCTAGTTGACGGGTTGCGGGCTTGCCTGTCCGGCCCCCGGGGCGGCATCGGGTGGGCTGTCCGGCAGGTCGGGGTCGCCCGGGCCGTCCAGGGTGCGCGAGACCACGCGGTCGCGGCCTTCGCCCTTGGCCTGGTAGACGGCCTGGTCGGCGACCCGGAAGAGGTCGTTCATGCTGACCTCGCGCCCGGCCGGGCGGCTGGTGACGCCGAAGCTTGCGGTAATGGTCAGCCCGGCGGGTTCGAGTTCACGCAGCTGCTGGCGCAGCTCCTCCGCGCGGGTGTGGGCATCGAACAGGTCGCATTCCGGGAGTACCAGGAGGAATTCCTCGCCCCCGAAACGCAGGGCCACGTCGCTCTCGCGTCCGGTGGTGCGCAGGAGTTCGCCGACGCCGACCAGGACCTCGTCCCCGACCAGGTGGCCATGGGTGTCGTTGATCTGCTTGAAGTGGTCGATGTCCAGCAGGATCAGGCTGAGCGGGATGTCGTTCTGGTTGGCCTCGGCGAAGAACCGCGCGGCGCATTCGGCCAGGACGTTGCGGTTGCGCAGTCCGGTCAGCGGATCGATCATTGCCATGTCGTAGAGCTTCTGGCGCTGGTCCTGGACCTCCTCGAACAACCGCTTGTTGGCCAGCAGGTTCCCGATGCGGGCGCGGACCTCGTCCTCCAGCACGGGTTTCGTCACGAAGTCGTTGACGCCGAGGCGGAAGAGTTCGGCGCGCCGGTTCTGGTCGTCCAGGCCGGACATGGCCACGATCGGCAGGCTGGTCTTGTCGGGGAACTGCTGGCGTAGCCGACTGACGAGCCCCATCCCGCTGATCTCGCCCTCGACCAGGATGTCGGAGAGCACCAGGTCCCAGGTGCCCCGGTCAAAGGCCTGCAGGGCCTCGTCGGCGCTGCGGAAGTGCGCGACCTCCAGGCCCATGCCCTCGAGGATGCGGATCATCACGCGGGCGACGGTGGGACTGTCCTCCACGTACAGGACGTTCCCCTCGTGGGCGTGTTCCACCGGCCGCCCGTAGCGCGCGGCCTGATGGAACAGGTCACGGATGTTGGTCTTGTCGTGGAGGTCGGTGGCGCCGGCCTCGAATGCCTGACGGCGGATGTCGTGGTCGTGCTGGGTCGTGAGCAGGATCAGGGGCAGGTCATGGCCAGCGGCCCTGGCGCGGGCCCGGCGGCAGAATTCCACGCCGGTCATGTCGGGCAGGGTGATCGAGGCGCAGACCAGTTCCAGGTCGTTTTCCTCGATGCGGGCAAGCCCTTCGGCCCCGCTGCTGGCCATGATCGGCTTGTGCCCGGCGGCCAGGACCATGCGGCTCCACAGCGCCCGGAAGACCCGCGAGCGGTCGACGACGAGGATCTTCATGCCGGGCCTCCCGCGGCCGGGCGCCGCAGGGGCGCGCGCGTGGGCTGTGGCCGGGCTGTATTGGTCTTCATGGCGGGTTCCGACTCCGTTCAGGCATCCGCACGAAAACCCGGATGATGCGCGCCTTTGCGCTGCTGTTCAAACCGAAGCAACGGGCGCGGTGGACAGGGCCTGCGGGGGGAGGAACAATGCAGTCAGACGGGGGGCGCCACGTCCATTGGATCAGGAAGGGAGTCCGGCATGAGCTATCTGCAGCGAATGGGGAGTCTGCTGCGTTTTGGCAAGGCTGGCGAACGGCGCAGGAAGGCACGCCGGGAGGCCGCGCGCGGGCTGCGTGTGCTGGTGGTGGATGATTCGCGCACCGTGGTCGCACTGCTCTCCAGCATGCTCCGGCAAAACGAGATGGAGCCGGTGGGGGCCGGCGATGCCGAGCAGGCCCTGGCGCTGGCCCGCGAGAACCCGCCGGACCTGATCTTTCTCGACATCATCCTGCCCGGGATGACCGGGTTTGCCATGCTGCGTCAGCTGCGCCGGGACCCGGCCACCGCGAAGGTGCCGGTGATCATGATCAGCGGCAACGAGGACGCGGTGGAGCAGTTCTTCCTCGATCGCATCGGCTCCGATGACTTCATGAAGAAACCCTTCGGTCGCGGCGAGGTCTTCTCGCGGATCGAGCGCCTGGTGGAGCAGGGTCGCCTGCCGGCGCGTCCGCTCCGGTTTTCCGGGTAGAGAAGTCGTCGACCGCCGTCAGTCCGCGAGACGGGCGCGCCAGGCGTCGATCTCGCCGTGCAGACGCTGTTGTGCTTCGGGCTCCAGGAACGCGGCGTCGACGGCGTTGCGCGCGAGGCGTTCCAGGTCGTCGGGACCCAGTTGCAGGGCTTGGGCGGTCGCGCGGAAGTTTTCCCCCACATAGCCGCCGAAATAGGCCGGGTCGTCCGAATTGATGGTGACGCACAGCCCGGCATCCATCAGGCGTTTCAGGTTGTGGTCTTCCAGGCGGTCGAAGACGCACAGCTTGATGTTGGACAGCGGACAGACCGTGAGCGGGATCCGGTCGCGCGCCAGTCGCTCCATCAGCGCCGGGTCCTGTTCGGCCTGCACCCCGTGGTCGATGCGCGCGACCCGGAGCCCGTCCAGTGCCTGCCAGATGTATTCCGGCGGGCCTTCCTCACCGGCATGGGCCACCGCGGGGAAGCCCTCGGCGCGGGCCCGGTCGAACACGGCCTGGAAGCGCTCGGGCGGGTTGCCCAGCTCGGCCGAATCGAGGCCGACTGCATGGATATGTTCGCGCCATGGCAGTGCCGTCTCCAGGGTCTCCATGGCCGCGTCCGCACTCAGATGACGCAGGAAGCAGAGGATCATCCGGCTGGTAATGCCGAGTTCGCGCTCGCCATCGGCGAGCGCCCGGCGGATGCCGTCGATGACGGTCGCGAATGCCACGCCGCGCTCGGTGTGCGTCTGCGGATCGAAGAAGATCTCGGTATGGCGGACGTGATCCGCCTGGCAGCGTTCGAGGTAGGCCCGGGTCAGGTCGTAGAAGTCCTGCTCGGTCAGCAGCACGCGGGCGCCGGCGTAGTAGATGTCCAGGAAGGACTGCAGGTCGTGGAACTGGTAGGCCGCGCGCACGTCCTCGACCGAGGCATACGGCAGCTCGACCCCGTTGCGTTCGGCCAGGGCGAACATCAGCTCGGGCTCCAGCGTGCCCTCGATGTGCAGGTGCAGCTCGACCTTGGGCAGGGTGGCGATGGCGTCTTGCATGGCGGGTCCGGTCCCTGGGTATCGACAGCCGCCGAAACTAGGCCGGCGGCGTCCGGGCCGCAAGTACCCCGGGTCAGCCGAGGGGCGCGAGCAGCTCGCGGAAGAACCGCGCCAGCAGGCCGGGCTCCAGCCAGAGCATGAAGGCCACGCCCCAGGCGCCGCCCCACAGATGGGCGCTGTGGTTGATGTTGTCGCGATTCTGTCGCTGGGCGTAGAGCGAGTAGCCGATATAGACCGCGGCAAACACGATGGCCGGGACCGGGATGAAGAACACGAACAGCAGGGACCACGGCTGGAGCAGGATGTAGGCGAACAGCACCGCGGACACCGCACCAGAGGCCCCCAGGGAGCGGTAGCCGGGATCGCGCAGATGGCGCAGGTGGCTGGGCAGGCTGGCGAGCACGATGGCGGCCAGATAGAACAGGACGAAGCCACCCATGCCGATCTCGGGCACCAGCACGCGCTCCATGGCCATGCCGAAGAAGAACAGCGTGATCATGTTGAACGCGAGATGGGTGCCGTCGGCATGGATGAAGCCGTGGGTCACCAGGCGCCAGTACTGGCCGCGTTGCACCGACGGTGGGTGATGGATCATCGCCTGCAGCCAGCGCGGGTTCTGCCATGCCAGCAGCGAGATCACGACCGTGGCAATGACGATGTAAAGGGTGATGCTGGGTTCAAAGTTCACCGGCAAACTCCTGCGAGCTGTAGCGCCAGGCCTGGAGCCCCATTGTCCAGCCGTCATGCCCCAGCCCGGCCTTCTGCAGCAAGGCATCGAGGAAGGCCTCGGGATCGGGTAGCTGCTCCCACACCGCGGGCAGGAAGGTCGCCCGCCGCGTCCCGGCCTGGATGACCAGGCCATCGCGCCCGGGCTGCAACTGCTGCAGCAGGGCCTCTCGATGCGGGGCATCCACGGGGTGCGCGGCGCTTAGCAGGGTCACCGAATACTCGAGCCCGACGAGTTCCTCCGGGCGCAGGCGGGGAAAGCGCGGATCATGGAGGGCGGCGGCCCGGGCGTTGTGCTGGACATCCGTGGCCAGGGGGCGATGGGCCTCCAGGCTGCCGATACAGCCGCGCAGGGCATCCCCCCGCTTTAGGGTCACGAAGCTGGCGCCCGGGTCGGCAAGCGGGGCGGGCTCCTCCGCGAGCGCGATACCGTCGGCGGCATGGTCGTGCGCGGCCCGGTGGATGGCGTCCGCTGCGAGTTCCAGCAGGCGCTCACGCGCCGGCGCGGACAGTTCGATGACGGGCGTCATTGCAGCATCCACGCGCCGTAGCCGACCACCTGGTCGCGTGGGCCGGCGGTGTCGCCGGAGTTGCGCTGGTCCAGAGTGGTAATGGCGAGACCCCGCTGCCGCGCCAGACGCAACAGACCCGCCAGCGGGCGGCAGCCGCAGGCCTGTTCCGGGCCCAGCGCGTGTTCGTCCAGGCGTTCGATCGCCCGGGTGGTGGCGGCATCCAGGCGGCTCGCCGTGGCGTAGTCATGGAAATGGGAGAGATCCGAGCTGACCACGACGAGGGTCTCCGGGCCGCCCCACAGGCGTTCCAGTACGTTCGCAACCTGTTCCGCGGGGGCATCCCCGACCACCAGCGGTACCAGCTCGAAGGACCCCAGGGCCACCTGCAGGAACGGCAGGTGCGCCTCCAGGCTGTGTTCCGGGCCGTGGGCGACGTCGAGTGCCTGGACGCCGGGCAGCCCCGCAATGGTATCCAGCGCCTTGTGATCCACGGGGACGTCGCCCAGGGGGCTGCGGTAGGCCGTGACCGTGGTGGTCGCGATCCCGTGGAAGGGCACGCGATGCGACGGGCCCAGCAGCACCACGCGCCGGATGCGGCCCGCCAGCGGGCGGATGCGGGCATAAGCCGAGGCCGCCACCGGGCCGGAGTAGGGGTAGCCGGCGTGCGGGGCGATCAGGGCCTTGGGCGGCGCCGCGTCGGGTGCCGGCCGGACGGCATCCAGCAGCCGGGTGACCGTGGCCCGCAGCTCGGCGGGGTCGGCCGGGTAGAACTGTCCCGCGATAGCGGGCTCGCGGACGCGGAGCGGGGCGCTCATTGGAGGTCTCCGTCGGACATTATGTCGTTGAATATCGGGGTTTCGGCCTCATATTCAAGGGTATGAACCACGAGCCGGACCGGATATGAACGACACCCCTGAACATGACGCCTTCACGGTGGCCACTCGCTACTGGCACAGCCTGGAGGATGGCCGCGTGCAATGCGACCTGTGCCCGCGCTACTGCAAGCTGAAGCCCGGGCAGCGCGGGGCCTGCTTTGTCCGCGCCAACCTCGACGATGCCGTGGTGCTGACCAGCTACGGGCGCTCCTCCGGCTACTGTGTCGACCCGATCGAGAAGAAGCCGCTCGACCACTTCCTGCCGGGCAGCCCGGTGCTCTCGTTCGGTACGGCGGGCTGCAACCTGGCCTGCAAGTTCTGCCAGAACTGGGATATCAGCAAGTCGCGCGAGATCGACACCCTGGCGGACCGTGCCGATCCCGAGACCATCGCCCGCGTGGCCGAGGCGCTGGGTTGCCGCGCGGTGGCCTTCACCTACAACGACCCGGTGATCTTCCATGAATACGCCATCGACGTCGCGGCTGCCTGCCGTGCGCGGGGCATCCGCTCGGTGGCGGTCACCGCCGGTTACATCACCGAACAGGCTCGCGGCGAGTTCTTTGCCGCCATGGACGCGGCGAACGTGGATCTAAAGGCGTTCACCGATCGCTTCTACCACAAGCTGACCGGGGCGCATCTGCAGCCGGTGCTCGACACCCTGGAGTGGCTGGTACACGAGACCGATACCTGGGTCGAGATCACCACGTTGCTGATCCCCGGCGAGAACGACAGCGACGCGGAGATTACGTCGATGGCGCAATGGATCCTGGAACACCTGGGCCCGGATGTGCCGCTGCACTTCACGGCCTTCCATCCGGATTTCAAAATGACGGAACACCGGCGCACGCCGATCGAGACCCTGCAGCGGGCACGCCGGATCGCCCGCGAGCAGGGCCTGCATCACGTGTACACCGGCAATGTGCACGATGCGGACGGCCAAAGCACCTGGTGTGCGGGGTGCGGGCAACGCCTGATCGGGCGCGACTGGTATGAACTGTCGGACTGGAATCTGACCGCCGATGGCTGTTGCAACGCCTGCGGGGCATCGGTCCCGGGTGTCTTCGAGTCCCGCCCCGGCACCTGGGGTGCCCGGCGTCAGTCGGTGCGGCTGGCCGACTTTCGAAGGGCTTGATTCACCGGGCTTGAAAAGTCCCTTTGGGCGACCTAGTTAATTCGCTAGACAGGGTTGGATTTCTACCGGAGGTGATGATCATGGACCTGCAAAAGCTCAAGCCGTGGAACTGGTTCAAGCGCGAGGAGGCGGCGAACCCGGAGGTGGTTCCGGCCCGTGGCGAGATGTCGGAGGTGCCCATGCGTGATCCGCTGATGCGCATGCACCGGGAGATGGACCGGATGTTCGAGGACTTCTTCGGTGCCGCTCTCGGCGGGCGCGGGCGCGATGCGGCCTCGCTGCTGCTCAAGCCCAGTGTGGATATTGCCGAGAGCCGCAAGGCCTACCGGATCACCGTCGAGGTGCCGGGTATCGAGGAGGACGCGATCGACCTGACCGTGGACGGCGACGACCTGATCATCTCCGGCGAGAAGAGCCAGGAAACCGACGAAGAAGACCAGGGCTATCATCGGGTCGAGCGGGCCTACGGGCAGTTCCGCCGGATCCTCAGCCTGCCGGGGGATGCGGATGTCGATGCGATCCAGGCGCGGTTCAAGAACGGCGTGCTGACGATCGACATTCCCCGCCGTGCGGAGGACGCGCGGCCGGGAGTGCGCCGGATCGAGATCGGCTCCTGACGAGCGAGATGCCCCCGCCGGCAGGTATGCGGTTTCCGTGGGGCGTTCCTCTGCGAACAGGCTATGAGGCAAGCGGATGACACGACGGATCGTGATTTGCGCGGACGGGACCTGGAATCGCCCCGAGGAGGACGTCGAGTCGGACGTGCCGACCAACGTGCTGCGTCTGGCGCGGGCCATCGCGCCCGCCGACGCCAGTGGTGACCCCCAGCAGGTCTTCTACGACTGGGGTGTCGGGGCGTACTACGCGAAGGTAACGGGCGGCGTGACCGGGCGGGGCATCCACAAGAACATCCAGGATGCCTATCGCTACATCGTCCAGAACTACGACCCCGGCAGCGAGATCTTTCTGTTCGGCTTCAGTCGCGGTGCCTACACCGTGCGCAGCCTGTGCGGGCTGATCAACAACTGCGGGATCCTGAGGCGCCCGGACGCGCGCCTGATCGAACAGGCCTTCCGTCACTACAAGAAGACCGCGGCCAGCCATGCGCCGGAGGGGTCGGCCTCGCGCGAGTTCCGGGCGGCGTATGCCCACCCCTCGCGGGAGATCCGCTTTGTCGGGGTCTGGGATACGGTGGGCGCCCTGGGCATCCCGTTCTCCCTGCTGGGGCTGTTCGACCGCACTGACGAGTTCTACGACACCAAGCTGGGCCCCAACGTGCGGGTCGCGCGGCATGCGATGGCGATCGACGAGACCCGCGCCGACTTCGAGCCGACCCTGTGGGAGCCGCGCCCGGGGCTGGACCTCAAACAGGTCTGGTTCAGCGGGGTGCATGCCGATGTGGGGGGCGGCTATGCCCCGGATACCGATGGGCGTCTGGCGTCGGAGGCGCCGCTCGCATGGATGATCGACCAGGCGCGGGCGGCCGGCCTGCAGGTGGAGCCACACCTGGTCGATGCCCTGCGGCCCGATCCACTGGCCCCGCTGCATCGTTCACGGCGGCACATCTATCGCTTGCGCCGCCGCCACCGGCGTCCATTGCACCAGCCGGGGTATCCGACGGAACTGCATCCCGGCGTCCTCGATCGGTACCAGCAGGATCCCGACTATCGGCCCGACAACCTGCGCGACCACGTGGTTGAGTGGGGCTGGCCGGATGCCGACTGATCAGTGTTTCCTCAAGATTGAGGCCGGTGCCAGTGAAATTCCCGCGGGCCGAGTAGTCGCTCGCATGGGGCGGGGGGGTGTCCGTTATGCTGTAGGGACCACGAACGGGGAGTTTTCCATGCAGCCTTTTCCCTCCAAGAATGTGTTTGGCGGGGCGCTCGAGCCCTGCGGCCGGGACCCGGTGACCGGCTTTTATCGCGACGGCCGTTGCGCCACGGGCTATGACGACCAGGGCATGCACACCGTGTGTGCCGAGGTCACGCGCGAGTTCCTGGATTTTTCCCTGGCGCAGGGGAATGATCTGATGACACCGGTACCGGAGTTCGGCTTCCCCGGCCTGGAGGCAGGGGATCGCTGGTGCCTGTGTGCCGCGCGCTGGCTGGAGGCCTACCGGGCGGGGGCGGCCCCGGGTGTGTTTCTGCGCGCCACGCACGAGGAGACCCTGGCGGTCATTCCGCTGGATATCCTGAAGGAACACGCGCGCGACCCGGCCGATTGAGCGGGGCAATCCACCGCGGAATATCGGCGCAGGGCCGGGATGGGGCCGGCCCGCTGTAAATTAGGGAGAGATACGGATGGATCCGAGCATGCCGGGCGCGAGCAGGCGCCCTGGACAGGGGTGGGGTGCGGTCGGGGTTCGGGCGGATGGCTGAGCACATGGCGGTTCCCGAGATTGAACGCTTCCGCATTCTGCGGACGCTGGGTGCCAGTACCCGCGACGGGCTCTACGTGGCGCACGATCCGGTACTGGACCGGCAGGTCGCGATTCGTACGCTGACCCAGGCGGGCGCCGACGAGCTCACCCGTCAGGCCCTGCTTGCGGACGCGCGTCGCCTGAGCCGCTTCCGGCATCCGAATATTGCGCCGATCTTCGAGGCGGGGAACTACGCTCAGGGCGTCTACCTGGTGTTCGAGTACGTTGAGGGCGAGACCCTGGACCGGATCCTGGCCGGGGGCGCGCTGCCGATTGATCGTGGCCTGGCCCTGATGCGCGAGCTGCTGGACGCCGCGGCGGCGGCCCATGAGCAGGGCATCCTGCACGGGACCCTGCAGCCGGCCAACGTGACCGTGAACCCCGAGGGGCATGCACGCATCACCGGGCTGGGCATGGCGCTGCCCGACGCCGCGGCCCGTGGCGAGAGCCACCTGCCGGACACCCCCTACTACCTGGCCCCGGAACAGCTGGCAGGCGAAGCGGCCAGCGAACGCTCCGACGTCTTCTCGCTGGGGGCCCTGTTCTTCGAGATGCTGACGGGTGAACGCGCCTTTGGAGGCGAGGATCCGGAGGCGATCCGGCAGTCGATGCTGGCGGCGGGGCTGGAGCCACCATCCGGTCGTACCGGTAATGGCGACGAGCGCTTCGATGCCCTGATCCTGCGGGCGACCCGCCCCGATCCGGCGGAACGCTTTGCCTCGGCCCGCGAGTTTCGCGAGGCACTGGTGGCGGCCCTGGAGGGGGAAGGCTCGCAGGACGCCGGGTCGCAGGATTTCATCCTGCGCAAGATCCGGCGCAAGCCGGATTTTCCCGGGATCTCCAGCCACATCCGCGAGATTACCCAGTGTTCCGATGACACCATGAAGCGTTCGGTGGCGGAGCTGTCGAACGCGGTGCTGAAGGATTACGCCACCACCCAGAAGCTGCTGCGACTGGCCAACTCGCCCTTTTACAGCAACTTCGGCGGCAATATCCGGACGGTGTCGCGCGCGATCGTGCTGCTTGGTTTCGAGCAGGTGCGCACGGCCGCGCTCGGGCTGGTGCTGTTCGAAAACCTCAAGGGCGGCCGGCATTCCGGTCGCCTGATGGAGGCCCTGGTCGGCACGCTGTTCAGCGCCATGCTGGCGCGCGATCTGGCGGAGCAGGTTGGCGGGGTGGAGAGCGAGCAGGCCTTCGTTTGCGCGCTGTTCCACGATATCGGGCGCATGCTGGTGCTGTACTACCTGCCCGAGGAAGCGGACGAGATCCGCATCCGTGTGGGTCAGGGCACGGGGGAGGACAGTGCCGCCCGCCAGGTGCTGGGGATCTCCTACGAGGCGCTGGCGCGCAGCGTACTGGAGGACTGGAATTTCCCGCGCGAGCTGGTGGCATCGGTAGAGCGCGCTCCATCCGGCATCCTGCCGGCGGCCCGGGATGCCGATCAGCGCCTGCATCGCATCGTGACCCTGGCCTCCGAGATGGGCCAGTGCATCACCCGCGCCGAGCGCGACCAGCAGGGGGCTTTGCTGACCGATCTGCGCCGGCGCTATGAACATGCCCTGGGCGTGGATGCGCGCGGCATGCAGCGGGCGATCCGCTCGGGACGCGAGCATATGGATCACTTCCTGGCGGTGGTCAAGCTGCCGCCGGAAGGTCGGGAACCGCTGAACCGCCTGAAGGCGAACCTGGGGGTACGCATTGATGACGGCGAAGCGGAGGCGCTGGAACCCGAGCCGGGAGCCGGGGATGCGCTCCCGCGGGCCGGGCAGGAGCCCGCCGTTCAGGCCGCGGCGCTGATGGAGGCCCTGACCGACATGCTGGACAGCATGGTCGTCGAGTTCGACCTGAACGCGCTGGTCCAGACGACGCTCGAGACGCTGTATCAGGCGCTGGGCCTGCGCCGGGTCATGCTGATGCTGGCGGACCGCGAGCACCGGGTCCTGGTGGCCCATACCGCGTTTGGTCAGGACGCGGAGACCCTGTCCGGTCGCTTGCGCCTGAGCGTAGCGGGCAAGGGCGACATCCTGTCCCTCGCCCTGGAGCAGCAAAAGGATCTGGTCATCAGCGACAGCCACGAGGCATCGATCAGCCGCTATATCCCCGATGAGTTCCGGCAGGCCCTGGATGCGCGCAGCTTCCTGTTGCTGCCCCTGGCGGTGCGGGATCGGTGTGTGGGATTGCTCTACCTGGAATTGCCGGAAGGCGTTTCGCTGGACCCGAGCGTGTTGCGGGCGCTGAAGGCGGTGCGCAACCAGCTGGCCCTGGCGATCCGCCAGGCGCGCGACTGACCGATCCGGCTGCGCGGGGGCTCAGCCCCCCGGGGCCTCGATAATGGCGTCCAGCGGGTTGTCCTCCGGCAGCGCGCGCATGCGGCCCTGGCGCAGCTCCTGGGCCACGCCCTGCAGGCTGTGGCGGCGGGCGTGCACGCCGTCGAGGGACAGGAAGAAGAAGCGCCGCGTCGTGTCGCCGCGCCAGATCAGGGCCAGGCGCCGCGGGTTCTCGCCGGCGTCGTCGCAGAATTCGAACCAGTCTCCGATGTCGAGCCCGATCGCGGCGAAGACGTGGTCGTCGTCGCGGTCCTGGTCCAGTGTCGGGTCGTCGTCCTCGTAGCGCACGGATTCGCGTGTCTGCAGCCGTGCCCGCGGGTCGAAGCGCTCGGCGTCCTCCGGGGCCCGCAGGCGGTAGAGGTGGGCCTTGCCCAGGTGCTGCACCAGGTCGCGGATGCGGTCGTCCCCCAGGCCCGCGGCGCGGGCGTGTTCCTTTGCCTCGACCACCAGCGGATTCACCTCGGCGGCGGTGGCCATGTTGCAGATGTGGCGCACGACCTGGCGCAGCACGCGATGCAGGGCCTCCCCGGCCTCGCCGGCGTCGTGCTCCACGGCCAGCACGGTCTCCCAGGACTGGAAGATCTCCTCGGCCGCGGTCTCCGGGAGGTCGGCCCCGGTCTCCAGCGCGGCCAGCGCCAGATTGCGTCGGGCCTGTTCGGCCCATTCCTCGGCGTTGGGCAGGTCGATCTGGGTGATCTGGCGGGCGTGCCAGAGGGCGTCCTCGTTCTCCACGCTCTCGAGGAACTGGTTCATCAGCACCTCGGCGCTGTCGCGGTCGAGGCGGTCGGCCCGGTTACGCAAGTATTCGATCGAACGCCGGATACAGCCCAGGTAGCGTTCCACATCCTCGCTGTCGGGTTCCGACTCCGGATTGATGCGTATGGCGACGTTGATCAGGCTCCCGATCCACAGGCGCAAGGGGTGCGAGCGGTCGCGGAAAAAGCCGAGATCCCGGATGACGGCGGTGGCCAGCGGGTACTGCATCTCGCCGATCTCGGCGCGCACGGCCGGGTTGAACCCCACCTCGCGGAAGATGTGGTCGAACAGCCCCTGCAGCAGGTCGTGGATGAACGGCATCAGCGAGGCGCGCGGGTCCGGCTGATCGGAGGGCATGACGAAGGCCGTCATCGGGGCCGCGTTGCCGGAGCCCGCGGAGCCCGCCGCTTGCCCGCCGCCATCACCTTCGACCGGGCGAAACACCGGGGACTGCACCATGTTCGAGGCCCAGGCGGCCCACTGTGCCGGGTCGGCCTCGGTGTCGGGCATGCGCGCGGGTTCGTCGGCCTCGGCCTTGCGCGTGGAGGGCCGCCACCCGGAGGTCGTCGTGGCGGGGTCGGCGTCCGGTTCCGCGGAGGCGTCGGTATCGCGTGCGCCGGCGAGGCGTTTCCACGAGGCGTTGCGGCGCAGGGTTTCGCTGGACTCGGGGGCGGCCGGTGTCTCGGTGATCAGCCCGCAGTGTTCGATCGCCTCGACCACGAAGGCCAGGGTGGGGGCCGCGGTCTTCTGCATGCAGTCCAGGTAGGAGCGCATCAGGTCCAGGGTCATCTCGGTCTTGCCGAAGTACAGCTCGCCAATCTCGATCAGGCGCTCGTACCAGTGCAGCGGTGACCAGGGCGCCCAGTTGGGATGCTCGAAGCGGTTCTTTTCGCGCGCGGCCTGGGTGAACACGTAGTGCGAGTAGCGGTTGTTCTCGCGCATCGAGCCTTCCAGCTTGTGCCGCAGCGACCGCCGCGTGGACTGGTAGTCGTCGAGGATGCTGAGACCGTCGTCCTGATCCGCGAACGCGACCCCCGAGAACTCGTACTGCGGGGGGTAGTCGTGGCTGCGGAAGTCCTCCATCAGGGTGTCCTGGAAGTCCCGGGTCACGCGCTTCTCGAACATGCGGAAGTCATTCGCCCACAGGAGGGGATTGCCCGTCACATTGCCCCAGGTGCGTCCGGCCTCCCATTCGTCGCGGGCCGTCGACAGGCAGCGCTCCAGGTGTTCGATCACCCGGGGCACGACCATCTCGGCGAGCTGCTCTCGCTGCACGATCGACAGCCCGGCCATCCCGGTCCATTTGCCGGAGGCCTTGAGCGGCTGGCGGGGGGAGCCAAGGAGGGTGTCCTGGTCGGCTGGCATGAGGCACTCCGGCGTGGGATCGTCGTCGCTGCGGGTCCATCGTCCCGCAAAATCGTGATGTGTGCACGGGTTCGGGGCGCCGAGCGTTAGCGATTCACGGCCGGCGCACTAACGGGCTGGCCTGGGGCGGGGCGTCTGGGTAGTGTAGAAAACAATACTGAAGGTGTGAGTTACGAGAGCGCCGGATGGCAAGCGGAGTGTTCCTGGCATGTCCTGGGGATTGATACAACAGGAGATTCCCGTCGCGGAGTTGCGGGTTGGCATGTACGTAAGCCAGCTCGACCGCCCGTGGCGGGATACGCCGTACTGGGTCGAGGGCATTCTGATCCGCTCGCAGGAGGACATCGACGAGCTGGCCCGCCATTGTCGCCACGTGTTCGTGGACCGGGAGAAGAGTGCCCCGGAGTCGCTGACCCGACTTGCGCCCGCCACCCGCGAAGCGGCGCTGACCGTAGCCGTTCCCGGTCGCGCCGAGGCGGCCCAGTTTCGGGGAATGACCGTCTACCGCGATCAGTGCAGCGTGGACGAGGAACTCCCGGCCGCAAGCGAGGCCTGGGCCACGGCCGGTACCATTCTCGATCGCATCCGGACCGAGATGGAGCGCAATCCCGGGGTGCGCGTCGCGGCGGCGCGGGAGGCCTCGGAGGCGCTGCGCGAGAGCGTGGAGCGCAATCCCGATGCTCTGTTGTTGCTGGCCCGACTGCGCGATTCCGGCGATGTCCTGTACGACCACTCCCTGCGGGTGTCCGTGCATCTGCTGGCGCTGGGACGGCACCTGGGGCTGGACCGCGGCGAGCTGTCGATCCTGGGGCTGGGCGGGCTGTTGATGGACGTGGGCAAGATGCAGTTGCCCCGAGCCTTGCTGGAGCGGGGAAAGCGGCTGTCCCCCAACGAGCGCCGCGAGATGCAGCGGCACGTGGAGTACGGCGAGCAGATCCTGCAGCGCTCCCACGGCATCCCCGATAAGGTCCGCGATATCGTCCTTCAGCATCACGAGCGCGAGGACGGTCGCGGCTATCCGCGGGGGCTGGTGGCCAACGAGATCAGCGCCTGCGCGCGGATGGCGGCGATCGTGGACTCCTACGAGGAACTGCTGGCGGATCGGCGCCTGGCGGGAACGCCCTTCGAGGCGCTCAAGGAACTGCGCGAGCATGGCCGCTGGGGATTGAACTCGGCGCTGGTCGACCAGTTCACGCACTGCGTGGGGCTGTTCCCGGTGGGCAGTCTTGTGGAGCTGGACAGCGGCGAGGTCGCCATCGTCCTGAGCCACCGGCGGACCCAGCGCTTCATGCCTCGGGTCATGCGCATCCTGGATCCGCAGCGTCAGCCTTACCCCGATCCGCTGGAACTCGACCTAGGGTCGACGGACCCGGAATCCGAGGGTGCGCAACGGCAGATCGTGCGCGATTTGCCGGCCGGGGCCTACGGAGTCGATCCTGCACGCTATTATCTCTAGAAAAGACTGAAAAAATGTCCGGTTTGGTTACAAGCGGCGGCCGGCGTCCCTGTGCCAGGTGAGTGGTTCCTGGTCCGCTACAGCGTTCGTGGCACACGGCCGGACCGAACGGATTCAGTCTTTTCCTGGAGGCGCCGCGCGGGCGCAATGCCGGAGCCCAGCGATGTTGTCGAATCTATCGGACTATCCAGCCTTTCTCGAACGCCTGCAGGCGGGTTGCGGTGCGCGTTCGCCGGCCCTGGCCGTGGTCGATCTGGAGGGCTTGGGCGATATTGATGCCGCCCTGGGTTATGACGTGACGGACCGGTTGCTGCGCCAGGCCGGCGAGGCTCTGGCGACCGCCTTGCCGGGCGGGTTCGTCGGGATGACGGGACGCCACCAGCTCGCCTGCATGCTGCCCCATGTGGACGGCAGCGGATTCGCCGAGCTGGCGGGCCACAAGATGCTGCGGGTGCTGGGCGAGCCTTTTCCCTGCGGCGAGCGCGAGGTGCTCCTGTGGCCGCGGGTCGGACTGGCCCTGTCCCGGGGCGGGCGCGCCGTAGCCCCGCCGACCCTGCTGGCCCAGGCCTGTGCGGCGATGCGCAAGGCTCGGCGTGAACGGGTCCGCCTGCGCCTGCATGCCCCCGACGCAGCCGAGACGATGCTGGAGGGTGTCGACCTGTGGTCGCAGCTGGGCGATGCGATCGAGGAGGGAGCCCTGCACCTCGAGTATCAGCCGCAGATCGCCCTGGCTTCGGGGCGGGTGGAATCGGCCGAGGCCCTGCTGCGCTGGGATCACCCGGAATATGGCGCGATCCGGCCGGACACCATGGTGCGCGCGGCGGAGGGGACCGATCTGATGCCGCGCCTGACCCACTGGGTCTTCAACACCGCGTTGCGCCAGTGCGCCGAATACCGCCAGGCCGGGCTGGGCGTCGGGGTGTCGGTGAACTTTTCCGCGGATGATCTGCAGGAGCCGGAGGTGGTGGACCTGGTGGCCCAGTCGCTGGACCTCTGGGGCGTGCCACCCGAGCAGGTCACGATCGAACTGACCGAGACGGCGGTGATGGAGAGCCACGATGCCACCGCGCGCGACGCCCTGCACAGCATGAAGGGGCTCGGGCTGCGCCTCTCCATGGACGACTTCGGCATCGGCTATTCATCCATGGAGCGGCTGCTGCGCATGCCCCTGGACGAACTCAAGATCGACATGACCTTTGTCCACGAACTCAGCGCCAGTCCCCCGCATCAGCGCATCGTGGAGTCCATGGTCGGCCTTGGACACAAACTGGGCCTGACGGTCGTGGCTGAAGGGGTCGAGGACGAGGACACGCTGACCCGTCTGCGGGCCCTGGACTGTGATCTGGTGCAGGGGTTCTACCTCGGCCGGCCGGCCCGCCTGGGATACTTCATGGAGCAGATGTTGCGGACGCGCGATTGACAGCGCTGGCCTGATGCGTTCGCTGCCTATCCTGTCGATCGTGAACGCAGGTACAGGTGGATCACGATCCAGTCGTACAGGGCGTGGGTGACGATGACCACCAGCAGGTTGCCGGTGAGGTGGTACAGCACCCCGAGGTACAGCCCGATGATCGTGGCGAACACGAAATACAGGCGGCTGATCGAATGGGCCAGTCCAAAGACCACCGCGGCGGCGACGATGGCCCACTCGGCGGACCAGCGTTCGGTCAGCCACCCCTGCAGCACACCCCGCACCAGCAGTTCCTCGCCCACGCCCGCGAGGATGGAGATCAGCAGCACGGCACCGGGCAGGGCGTGCCGAAAGAGCTGGTGCACAAAATCCCGCACCTGATCGGCCAGGGCACGATAGGGCTCCCAGCCACTGATGGCGAGCGCGCCCAGCAGGATCAGCATGGGCAGTACGGCGAGGGCGCCCAGGGCGGCGGCGTCCAGGCTCCACTCGATCCGCTCGGCCAGCGGGATCCCGGCAACGCGGGCCAGGATCAGGGCGAGCGGGATCAGCGCGGCCTGAAAGACCAGGCCGGCCAGCAATGGGTGCCGCGCGATGGCCTTACGCAGGCTCATGGCAGGGTGGACGGATTCATTCGCGAGAGGATGCCCGATCCCGGGGGCGGTTGTCCCGCACGAAAAAAACCCGCGCCGCCGGACGGGCGGGCGCGGGGTGGAGTGAAGGCCCTGGATGGCCCGTGGGGGTCGTCAGGTCCTGGCTTCCTCGATGCGGATCAGGGCCAGTTCGTGGAACAGCCCCTTCATCAGGCTGATGCACATCAGCAGCAGCACGATGACAAACGGCAGGCCGGTACTGACCGCCCCGGCCTGCAGGGCGTTGAGGGCCGCGGCCCCGCCAACCGCCAGCAGGACACCGGCGACCACGCCCTCGGTGGTGGCCCAGAACAGGCGCTGGGACTGCGGGGCATCGGTCTTGCCGCCCGAGGTGATGGAATCGATCACCAGCGAACCGGAATCCGACGAGGTGATGAAGAACACCAGCACCAGGGCGATGGCCAGGAACGAGGTGATCGCCGTGAACGGCAGGTGTTCCAGCATCTGGAACAGCGCCAGCGACGAGTCGGAGATGCCGTCGGCCAGGGCGCCGATCCCCTCGCGTGCCTGGTCCAGGCCGGAGCCGCCGAAGGCGCTCATCCAGATCACCGTGACCAGGGTCGGCACCAGCAAGACGGCGGTGACGAACTGGCGCACGGTGCGCCCGCGGGAGACGCGCGCGATGAACATGCCGACGAACGGCGACCAGGAGATCCACCAGGCCCAGAAGAAGATCGTCCAGGCGTGGTAGAAGGTCTCGTCCTCGCGCCCGACCGGGTTGCTGAGCGGCAGGATGTACTGCACGTAGCCGCCGACCGTAGTGCCGACGCTGGACAGGAACGCCAGAACCCCTCCGGCCACCATCACGAACAGCAGCAGCAGCGCGGCGAACAGCAGGTTGATGTTGCTCAGGACCTTCACGCCGCCATGGATGCCGCGCATGATCGACAGCAGGGCGATGATGGTCACGCCGATGATGATGGCGACCTGCGTATTCAGGCCCGAGTCGATGCCGAACAGGAATTCCATTCCCGAGGCGGCCTGCTGTGCCCCCAGGCCCAGCGAGGTGGCCAGGCCGAACATGGTGGCCAGTACGGCCAGGGTATCGATCACGTGACCGATCGGCCCCCAGACGCGCTCGCCGAGGAGGGGATAGAAGGCCGAACGGATGGTCAGCGGAAGGCCCTTGTTGTAGGCGAAGAACGCGAGCGCCAGGCCGACCACCGCGTAGATCGCCCAGGGATGCAGGCCCCAGTGATACATGGTTGCGCCCAGCGCCGCCTGGCGGGATTCCTCGGTCCCGCCTTCGATGCCCAGGGGTGTGCCGAACCATTCGGTGAAGTAACCAACGGGCTCGGCCACGCTCCAGAACATCAGGCCGATACCCATGCCGGCGGCAAACAGCATGGAGAACCAGGAGATCACGGAGAACTCCGGCTTGGCGTCCTGGCCGCCAATGCGGATGCGCCCGATCGGCAGCAGGATCAGGGCCAGACAGAACAGAACGAAGATGTTGCCGGCCGACAGGAACAGCCAGTCGAAGGTGCGGCCGATCCACTGGCGCGTGGCGTCGAGGTGTTCGTTGGCCTGTTCCGGAAAGATCAGGGACAGGATGACGAATACGACGATCAGGAATGCGCTGACCACGAAGACCGGGTTGTGCAGGTCCAGCCCCAGCGGATTGATGTTCTGCTCGCCAATCTCGTGGTCGGTGTCGTATTCGGCTTCCAGTGCCTCTTTCTGTTTTTCCAGGTCCTGCGGATTCTCGCTCACCGTCTCCTCCTTGGCTTTTTTCTGGCATGTTGCCTTGGCCGAATGTCGGCCCGTCGCAACCCTGTCGAGTAAAGACACTGCACCACAAAAATGCAAAGGGCCGGTCCAGAATGCGTTTTACCGGCGTGAGGGAGGGGCCCGGCGCCTCAGCGGCGCGACAGCTCGCAGAGGGCGCGGACATGGGCCGCCGCGCTGCGCCCGAGCGACGAGAAGTCGTATCCACCCTCCAGCATGGAGACCAGGCGCCCGCCAGCGTGGCGCGCGGCGACATCGACCAGGGCACGCGAAATCCAGGCGAAGTCGTCTTCCGCCAGGTGCAGGCTGGCCAGGTGGTCGTCCCGGTGGCCGTCGAACCCGGCCGAGACCAGCACCAGCTCCGGCTGAAAGAGATCCAGAGCGGGCAGCCAGTCGCGTTCGATCGCGGCGCGAAAGTTTGCGCCGTCGGTGCCGGCGGCCAGGGGCGTGTGGATCAGGTGATCGCGTTCGGCCAGCGGTGTGCCCGGGTAGAACGGGTGCTGGAAGGAAGAGCAGTAGAGCACCCGAGGGTCCTCCCGGAAGATGTCCTCGGTCCCGTTCCCGTGGTGGACGTCGAAGTCCGCGATCGCCACGCGCGCGAGGCCGTAGCGCGCCAGCGCGTGGGCGGCCGCCACCGCGATGTTGTTGAACAGACAAAAGCCCATGGCCCGCTCGCGTTCGGCGTGATGGCCGGGCGGGCGGACGGCGCAGAAGACATGGTCGGCTTCCCCCTCCATCACGGCCCGCACGCCCGCGACTCCGGCCCCGGCCGCGTGCAGGGCGGCCGCCAGCGAGCCTTCGTTCATGACGGTGTCCGCGTCGAGCATCGTCTGCTGCCCGGGCGCCGGGGCGCTGGCCCGTATGCGTGCGACATGCGCCGGGCTGTGGACCCGCTCGAGTTGCGCGTCGGTGGCCGGGGGCGCATCCAGCAGGATCAGGCCTTCCAGCAGGCCTTCGTCGAGCAGGGCATTGCGGATCGCGTGCAGGCGGCCGGGGCGCTCCGGGTGGGTCGGGCCTGGATCGTGCAGCAGGCAGTCGGGGTGCGAGATATAGGCCGTATGGGTCATGGTCAGCCTCCGTCGGGGCACCTCCTGCGAGTATAGGGGGCAGACGGCGGCCAATGCGGTGGCCCCGTGCGGCCCCAGCCGGTACGGTAGGACGCGGGATCAATCCATGGTGCAGAGGAGATGTGCATGAAGGCCTTGCTGATCGACCCGGAGAAGCAGACGATCGAGGCGGTGGAGGTGGAAGGGCGCGAGGATATCGCGCGGCTGATCGGTTTCGATACGCTCGAGTCCGACGAGATCGGTCCCGATGGTGACCGCCTGTTCTTCGACGAGGAGTGCTTCCTGCGGGGGACGACCGGGCGTTTCCAGATCGACAACGTGATCCCGGTGTCGGGCAAGGGCCTGGTGGTGGGGAGCCGCGACGACGGCGCCAGCCTGCAGGACGTCGTCTCCGACCCGGATGCCCTGCGGGCGCGGATGAAATACCTCTAGGTGTGGAGTCTCACAAGGTTGTCCTCTGAGCTGGTCTAATTTCCGTGGACACCTCGTTAGGTGGGACGATACCCCCTGGACGAGGAGAACAACCATGGCACGCAAGCGCCGAAGTTTTTCAAGCGAATACAAGGAGCGCGTGGCCCGGATGGTGGTCGATGACGGTCTGGAGGTCTCGGTCGTATGCCGGGATCAGGATCTAGGCGAGACGGCCGTTCGCCGCTGGGTCGATCAACTCAAGGCGGAGCGCACGGGGCAACCGGGCGAGGGTCGGCCGCTGACGGCGGAACAGCAACGG
>NZ_KB898129.1:0-88200 GCF_000377445.1 Thioalkalivibrio sp. ALE9 | reverse complement strand
CGCTGCACTGAAACATCTTGCGCGGGCTGCCGTGCAGGACGCAGTGGGCTTGGCACCCGCAACGCGGGCAGCGGAAGCCGTCCGGCCATCGGGCCCGCTCCAGCGCCGCCTCGCACTGGGCCTCGGTGCCGTACTGGGCGATGAATGCCGGCAACGACATCCCCGGCTGAAACTGAATCCGATTCTGCGCCATGGTGGCACCCTCCGCTCGCTGTGTAGCCTCAGCGTACGCCCGGGGGTGGCTCACCCTGTGAGCCTGGCTGACTCTCGTCGCTAATCAGGAAAGCGTTTTGACCACAGCGGTCACGGAGGACACAGAGAAGGGAAAGGATTTGTGTGCCACTTAGCCCACAAAGATACGAGATCGTCCCGATTCTTTGGTTTTCGAACCCTTGAACCACAGTGGTTGTGAACGTCCCCGGCCGACGTGACATCCCCGTACCGGCCGCCCAAGAATTCAGCCCTTCTTCGTGTTCTTCGTGCCCCCTGTGGTGCAACCGCCCTTGACCTTGAATTCCGCGTGGGCCTGCGTGGTGCAGGCGGCTAGTGGCGGGTGTTGCCGCCGCCGTCGGGGACGAACATGCCTTCCTGGGAGGGGGGCGAGCGGCGGCCGTGCGAGGCGTGATGGAACAGGAGCCGCCAGCGCGAATCCACCCGTCGCCAGGTCTGGCTGATCAGGATGGTCCCGGTCGGCGCCACGTCGCCCGGGCGGGTGATCGCCTCCTCGATGACCAGGCTGATGACTTCGCCGCTGTCGTGGCGTCCCACGATCTTTGGCTCGATACCGATGTTCAGTTCGCGCGCGAAGACCAGCAGCCAGCTCTCCATCACCTCCGCCACGCCGCGGTGCGCGCGCGGGCTGCCCGGGTGGATGCAGACGATGTCCGGCCGCTCGGCCCACAGGCGCATCATCTGCTCGATGTCGGCGGCGCGGAACGCGGTGTAGTACGCCTCGACGCAGCGGTCGGCATCGGTCTCCATCAGTGCATGCCCCCGGTCGGCCATTCCGGGGCCGGTTCCGGGTCCGGGCTGGCGTGGTGGAGCACCATGCGCCAGCTGTCGCCCACCTGGCGGTAGCCGTTGGATGCCAGCATCACGCCTCGGCGCTCCCCGTGGACGTAGAGGTTTTCCCGCAGGACGTGCAGGACGAGGTCATCGCCCGGGATCGCCGTCACCTGGGTGCGGTGGACCACGACGCCGCGCATGCCGGGCAGAATGTCGTCCCAGCTCTCCAGGATCACGTCCGTTCCCTGCAGGCGTTCGCCCCCGGGGTGGATGCAGACGCACTCGTCGCTGTCGTGCCAGACCTCGCGCATGCCCTGCGGGTCGCCCGCCTGAAAGGCTTCGTAGAACGCGGCTTCCGCGGACTGGGGAGAGGGGAACGTGGCCATACGCGTCGGGGGAGCTCCAGAAACGGAATGCTTATTGTCGCAGGAGCGCTTCCCGATGACGAATGCGGGCCGGGAGATGACGTGGTCGGCTCGAGCCGCCAGAATGGCGCCCCCGGACCTCTGGAGCCCGCATGGCACGCATCCTCGCCACCGGCATTGTGACCCTCGACCATACCCTCGACGTCGCGGCATTTCCCGCCGAGGATGCGGAGATTCGCGCGCTCGCCAGCACGACCCAGCCCGGCGGCAACGCCACCAATACCGCGGCGATCCTGGCCCAGTTCGGGCACCGCCCGGGGCTGGCCGCGGTGATTGCCCGGGGCGCGGGCGGGGATGCCCTGGTCGAGCAGTTGCAGGCGCGCGGGCTGGACGTACAGCACTGCGTGCGGCGGCCCGGAGCGACGCCGACCTCGCATATCCTGCGTTCCCGGGCCACCGGCAGCCGTACCATCGTCCACCACCGCGATCTCCCCGAACTGGAGGAAGCGGATGTCTCCGGCGTGCCCTGGTCGGAATACGACTGGCTGCACTTCGAGGGCCGTAACCCCGAAGCCCTGGTCGCGATCCTGGCAGCCGCGCGCGCAAGTATCTTCGACCAGCCCGTATCGCTGGAGCTGGAGAAACCCCGTCCCGGCCTGGAGGCCTGCCTGGAGTATGCCGACGTCCTGATGCTTTCGCGGGACTGGGCCGCCACCGTGGCGGATACACCGGAGGACGCGCTGCGGCAGATGGCGAGCCGCTTCCCCGACCGCATCCTGACCGTGACGGCCGGAAGCGCCGGGGCCTGGCTGGCTGCCCGTGGCGCGATCCACCACTGTGCACCCACGCCCGGTCTGCAGGTCGTGGACAGCGTGGGTGCGGGAGATGCCTTCAATGCCGGCCTGATCGATGCACTGGTCTCCGGCACGCCCCCCGAGCAGGCTTTGTACGCGGCCGTGCGCCTGGCCGAGCGCAAGCTCGCGCAGCGCGGGTTCGAGGGGCTGGCGGCGGCGGTGTCCGACCTCGGTGCCGGGCCGGGTTAGGGCCGGGAGAAGGGGGATAGCCGCCTGTTCAGCGGCACACAGGCGTCAGTGGAGGGTCAGGCCTCTTCGCCGAAACGGTCGGCCACCAGTTCGGTCAGCGCGTCCAGCGCCTCGGGGGCGTCCTCGCCTTCGGTCTCGATGGTGATCTCGCTGCCCTGGGCCGCGGCCAGCATCATGACCCCCATGATGCTCTTGCCGTTGACTTCCTGCTGGTTGCGGGAGACGGTGACATCGGCGGCGTACTGGCTGGCCAGGCTGACAAACTTGGCCGCAGCACGCGCGTGCATCCCCAGGCGGTTAACGATGGGGACTACGCGCTGCGGCATCGCTGCACTCCTGGTCGCAGAGAAGGATTCCGTCATGCCCGCCGGACAGGGCCTTGTTGACCAGCTCGGTCAGCGGGAGATGCTGGTAGTTGAGGACGCGGATCAGCATCGGCAGGTTGATCCCGGCGATCACGCGCGCGTTGGCCCCGCGAGCCACTCGGCTGGCGACGTTGGAGGGGGTGGAACCGAACATGTCGGTCAGGATCAGTACCCCGGCGCCACTGTCCAGAGTGGTCAGGCGCTCGCGGGCGCGGGCCAGGACCTCGTCGGGGTCGTCGTTCTGGGACATCGCCATGGACTCGCAGTCATCGGGCAGGCCGCCAAGCATGCTTTGTGCGGTCTGCAAGAGGGTGTCGCCCAGGTTTTGATGCGTGATCAGAATGAGACCAACGCCCATGGATCTGCTCCAATTGCGGGTTCCGTAGGGGCCTGCCCCCGCGCTTCGTGGTTACTGCTTGCCCAGCTCGCGGTGACGGGTGCTAACAGTAACATGTTCCCGGTCCCGCCACGCCCCCGCAAGGCGTTCGACCAGGTATACCGAGCGGTGTCGGCCGCCGGTGCAGCCGATCGAGACCGTCACGTAACTGCGGTGGTCCTCCAGCAGCCGCGGGAGCCACTGCGAGAGAAAGCCCTGGATGCTGTCGAACATGGCCGCGACCTCCCCGTGCCCCTCGAGGAACTCGCATACGGCCGGGTCGCGGCCGGTCAGGCCGGCCAGCTCGCGTTCGTAGTAGGGGTTGGGCAGACAGCGCACGTCGAATACGAAGTCCGAGTCCATCGGCGCGCCGTGCTTGAAGCCGAAGGACTGGAACAGCAGGGACAGCTCGTGCTCTCCGCGCTCGCCCATGCGGTCGCGCAGGGTACGGGCCAGGTCGTGCATCGACAGCCGCGAGGTGTCCACCGTCAGGTCGGCCTCCGCCGCGACGTGGCCCAGCCACTCGCGTTCGCGGTCGATGGCCTCCACCAGGGGCACGCCATCGCGCGCCAGCGGGTGACGCCGCCGGGTCAGGTGGTAGCGCCGCAGCAGTACGTCGCTTGAGGCCTGCAGGAACAGGACCTCCACCTGCAGGCCCTCCGCCCGTAGCCCGGCCAGCAGGCTGGCAAACCCCTTCAGGGCCTCCAGCCCGCTGCGCACGTCGACGCCCACCGCCAGATGGCGATCGCCCTCGGTGTCGTAGTGGCCCTGGCGCACCTGGCGGATCAGATCCGGCAGCAGCGGCAGCGGGAGGTTGTCCACACAGAAATAGCCCGCGTCCTCCAGGGTGTGCAGGGCCACGGTCTTGCCGGATCCGGACAGACCGCTGACGATCAGCAGGCGCATGGCGGACTCAGCCCTCCGGGTCCGGGTTGGGGACGGTCGTGGCGGGCACGGCCCGGTGGTAGGGCGGCTCCTCGGCCTCGCCGCTCATCTGCCGGCGCTGGCGGGCGCGCAGGTCATCCCCGGCGATGTAGCCCTGCATGTGCAGCATGTGGTTGCGCACGGCGGCCTCGATCATCACCGCGATGTTGCGACCCGGCGCCACCGGCAGACTGATCAGCGGGATGCGCAGGCCGAGGATGTCGATCTCGCCGCGGCGGCCGTTCAGCCGGTCGTCGGGCACCGGTGAGGGTTCGCCGTGATCGCGCAGGTCGATAATCAGTCGCAGGTACTTGCCGCCCTTGATTGCGGAGTCGCCGTACATCGCGCGGATGTTCAGCACCCCCAGCCCGCGCACCTCGAGCAGGTCCTGGAGCAGGGCCGGGCAGTGACCGCGCACGATGTCGGGGGCGATGCGCGCGAACTCGGGGGCATCGTCGGCGATCAGGCGGTGCCCGCGCGAGATCAGCTCCAGCGCCACCTCGCTCTTGCCGACGCTGGAGGCCCCGCTGATCAGGACGCCGATGCCGAGGATCTCCATGAACACGCCATGGCGCACCTCGAAGTGCGCCAGACGCTGCTGCAGGAAGTAGCGCAGCAGCGCGATGATCTCGTGGCTGCTGGTGCTGGAGCACAGGATCAGCGGCAGCGCCTCCTGCGGGGCATGGGGCATCTCCGAGAACGGACAGGTGTCCTCGGCGAAGATCACCGCGGTGGTGCCGGTGCGGGCCATCTCCAGGATCAGGTCGTTGCGCTGGTCGTCGCTGAGGCCGGCGATGTAGCGGGCCTCGAAGTCCCCGATGACCTGGATGCGGTTGGGGCGGATCAGGTTGAGGTGGCCGGCCAGTGGCAGGTCATCCCCGTCCTCGCCGACCAGCTTGCGGTCGGGGGCGGCGTGCTCGCCATGCACGAAGCGCAGATCCAGGCGGTTGCCCATAGCCTGGATCAGGCTCTCCACGTTGATGTCGCGGGCAATCCCGCCTTCGCCCAGTGCCTCGTTCATGAGCAGGGCCGGCGGGGATCGGTGGCGTGGCAGGGTGCGGGGCGCACGGGATCAGCCCTCGCGGAAGCGGCGGACGAGTTCCTGTTCCAGGCTGGCGGCATCGCCGGCCCGGCGCAGGGCGGCAATGGTGTCCGGTTGCGAAAGCCCGCGCGCCAGCTGGGCCAGCAGGTCGAGGTGATCGCTGGTGGCGGCCTCCGGGACCAGCAGGGCGATCAGGATATCGACCGGCTCGTGGTCCATGGCGTCGAAGTCGACGCCGCTCTCCAGGCGCAGGACGGCCACGCGCGGAGCCTCGAGATCGGCCAGGCGGCCATGGGGGATCGCAACCCCATGGCCCAGGCCGGTGGAGCCCAGCTTTTCGCGCGCGGACAGGGCCTCGAAGATCGCGGTGCTGCCCGGTCCGCCGGCATCACCGCCGCCGGCGAGGAGTTCCGACAGGGCCTCCAGGGCCCGCTTCTGACTGGAGCATTCCGGCTCCAGGCGGATGCGCTCGGCGGTGATCAGCTCGGCAATGGACATGGGTCAGGAGGCCTGCTCACGGTTGCGCTGGGCGCCCTCGGCCCGGTGATGATCCTTGACCTTTTCCTTGTGCTTGATCAGCTGGCGGTCGACCTTGTCGATCAGCGCGTCGATGGCGGCGTACATGTCCTCGTGGGAGGCCTCCGCGTGGATGTGATTGCCGCTGACCTGGAGATTCGCCTCGGCCTTGTTGAACTGGTTCTGGGTCTTCTCGTGGGTCAGCACGACGTGCACGTCGATGACCTTGTCGAAGTGGCGTTCCAGCTTCGCGAACTTCTCGTTGACGTAGTCGCGCAGGGCGTCGGTGAGGTCCACATGGTGGCCGGTCAGGTTGATCTGCATGGTCGGGACTCCTTGGTTACTTGTGGCCGGTGGGCATGGAGGCCATCTGCCGGCGTTCGCTGGATGAAGGGATGTGCATCGCCTCGCGGTACTTGGCCACGGTGCGACGCGCCACATTGATGCCCCGGTCCGCCAGGATCTGGGCGAGCCGGGCATCGCTGAGCGGCTTGTTCGCGGGTTCGTCGTCGATCAATTCGCGAATCATGGCACGGATGGCGGTGGCGGAACACTCGCCACCGTCGTTGGTGCCGACATGGCTGGAGAAGAAATACTTGAACTCGAAGACTCCGCGCGGGGTGTGCATGTATTTCTGGGTGGTCACCCGGGAGATGGTCGATTCGTGCATCTCCAGGATCTCGGCGATATCGCGCAGGATCAATGGCTGCATCGCGACCTCGCCGTGTTCCAGGAAGCCTTGCTGGCGATGGACAATCGCCTCGGCGACGCGCAGCAGGGTGTCGTTGCGGCTGTGCAGGCTCTTCAGGAACCAGCGCGCCTCCTGCAGCTGGTCGCGCATGAAGGCACTGTCGCGGGCATCCGATACCTGGCGCACCATGCCGGCGTAGAGGTCGTTGATACGGATGCGTGGCGCGATTTCCGGGTTCAGCTCCACGCGCCAGCCCTCCGGGGTGTGGCGCACGTAGACATCGGGCACCACGTATTCGGAGGTGGCGGCACTGATCTGCGCGCCCGGCCGCGGGTTCAGGGTGCGGATCAGGTCCAGGGCGCGCGCCAGTTCGTCCGGGTCGCGCACACCCGACTGGCGTTGCAGGGCTTTGTAATCGCGCTTGCCCAGGCTGTCCATGCCGTGTTCCAGGATCGCCCGGGCGGCCTCGCGGGCGGGGGCGTCCGGGGCCAGTTCGCGCAGCTGAATCTCCAGGCATTCGCGCAGATCGCGCGCGCCCACGCCCAGGGGGTCGCACTGCTGGATCCAGTGCAGGACTGCCTCGACCTCATCCACGCCGACGGGCTCTTCCTCGCCGCGGCTGATGGTCTCGGCCAGCGTCTCGAGGTCGCCTTCGAGATAGCCGTCGGGGCTGATCGCGTCGATCAGGGCCGCGCCGATGCGCTGGTCGCGCGGAGTCAGGTGGCTCAGGTGCAGCTGCCACAGCAGGTGGTCCTGCAGGCCCTCGCCGTCGTCGTCGCTGGTGTTTTCCAGCGGGTCGCGGTCATCCACGCCCTTGGGGGCGGGCGGCGGTTCGTAGATGTCGTCCCAGCGGCTGTCGGTGGTGAGCTCCTCGGGAATCACGTCATCGCTGGTGGTAGTGGCCTCCATGCGGTCGCCTTCCACCACCTCGCCCTCCGCGTCCAGGCGCTCGGCCCCGCCCATGTCGTCCTCGTCTTCCACCTGTTCGAGCATGGGGTTGCTCTCCAGCGCCTGCTGGATCTCCACCTGCAGCTCGAGCGTGGACAACTGCAACAGGCGGATCGCCTGCTGCAGTTGCGGGGTCATGGTGAGCGTCTGACCCAGCTGAAGATTCAGGCCGGGTTTCAGCATTGGCTGTGCGGGTCGCGGGTGACCATAAGAGCGATCTTAAATGCTGCCTCGTGGTTTGTGCACCGGCGCGGGTTGTGCGCGTGCCGGAATCACAGGCGGAAATTCTCGCCGAGATAGACCCGGCGCACCTGGGGGTCGGCCAGTAGCTCGTCGGGTGTCCCGGCGGCCAGCAGGCGCCCCTCGCTCAGAATATAGGCCCTGTGGCAGATCCCGAGGGTTTCGCGCACGTTGTGATCGGAGATCAGAACCCCGATGCCGCGCGCTGCAAGGTGGCGAATTACATCCTGGATATCGCCCACCGAGATCGGGTCCACCCCGGCAAAGGGCTCGTCCAGGCAGATGAATTGCGGGTCACCGGCCAGGGCCCGCGCAATCTCGGCGCGCCGACGTTCGCCGCCGGACAGCGCGATCCCGGGGCTGTGGCGCACGGTCTCGAGCTGAAACTCCTCGATCAGCGCGTCGCCGATACGCCGGCGTTCGTGGCGGTCCAGTCCGGGACGCAGTTCCAGCACGGCCTGCAGGTTGTCCCACACGCTCAGGCGGCGAAAGATCGAGGCCTCCTGGGGCAGGTAGCCGAGACCGGCGCGGGCGCGCACGTGGATGGGCGCGCGGGTGATGTCGTGCCCGCCCAGGGTGATGCGCCCGGCGTTAGGGCGGATCAGCCCGACCAGGCTGTAGAAGCAGGTGGTCTTGCCGGCGCCGTTGGGACCCAGTAGGCCGACCACTTCACCGGGTGCGAGGTCGACATCCACCTGGTCGAGCACGGTGCGCTGGCCGTAGCGCTTGGTCAGTTCGCGCCCGATCAGGCGATCACGGGCCTCGGCGGGTTCCGGCGCCGGGCTGGTGGCGGGTGCGTTCATTCGTCGTCGCGTGGCTGGATGGTGATACGTACGCGTTCGCTGTCGCCCTCGCCGCGTTCGGCCTCGATCACGTCGGTGGTCAGGTCGTAGGTGATGCGCTTGCCGCGCGCCTCTTCGCTGGCGGTGATCACATGGGCCTGGTCGGTGAGGATCATGCGGTCCTCGTTCAGCAGGTAGTCGATGCGCAGCGCGGTGGCGATACGCATCTCGCCGGTCTCGGGGTCGGGGGATTCCAGGCGGGCCGGCTCGCCGTGGGCCTCCATCTCGTAAGGGCGACGATCCCGGGTGCGCACGTAGACCGTGTCGGCCTCCAGCGTCATGTCGCCGCGGATCACGATCACGTCCCCGGTGTAGGTGCCCAGGCCCTGGCGTTCGTCCATCTCCGCGCGGTCGGCGGTGATCTCCACCGGCAGCGAGGGTCCCGATCCCTGCTGGCCCAGGGCCGGCGTCGCCAGCAGGGCGGAGAGGAGGCCGGCCGCCGCAAGCAGGCCCGGCAGGCGGCGGCTATTCGGGATCGGGGTCATGCGCGGGGTCCTCCTCGCTCGCCTCGCTGTAGAGCGAGTACACGTCATGGAACAGCTCTATGGTATCCGCTCGCGAGTCCACGCGCAGGCCGGTGCCGCGCTGGAACAGCCCGGGCTGGTTCAGGGTGGAGAGGGCGTCCGAGGTGGCGACCATGGTGTCTGTGGCGATACGTACATCCCGCGAGTCGATGACCGTCTGCACGCGTTCGCCGCGGGCTGGTTGTACGCCGTGGGTGGGGCCGACCAGGTCCAGGGTTTCGTCAGCCGGGCGGTGCAGGGCCGCCGGGGCGGTCCAGCGCCATTCGATACCGCCATCGGCGAACAGGTCGAGTTCCGGGTCATCCACCCACTGCGGCCCGTCGCGGCCGAATTCGCGCAGTCGGGTGCCCTGCAGCCGGTGGGTCCGCTCACCGTCGTCGCCGGTGGCGTGCAGCGTGAATCCGTCGATCTGCAGGGTCACCTCGCCCTCGGGCGGGGTGACCTCGGCGGTTGCGGGGCTTGCGCACGCCAGCGTGAACAGGACCAACGGCGGCGCCAGACCGTACCGGTTGCGTCTCCGCCGGCTCATCCGTTCAGGTAGGTCTCGAGCAGGGCGTCCAGCCGGTCCTGCGCGGCCAGCAGCCCCTCGCAGGCCTCGCGCACGGCGCCGCGCCCGCCGTGGGCCTCGGTGACCCACTGGGCGTGGCGGCATACCAGCGGGTGGGCGTCCCCGACCGCGATCCCGAGCCCGACCCGCTGCATGGCCGGCAGATCGACGATGTCGTCGCCCATGAAGGCGGCTTCCGCCGGGTCATGGCCGGTGCGCTGCAGCAACTCGTGCAGGGCCTCGCCCTTGTCGCGGCGGCCCTGGATCAGGTGCTCCACGCCCAGGTCCCGCATGCGGTGTTCGACCACCCCGGAGGTGCGCCCGGTCAGGATGGCGATGTCGAGGCCGCCGTCCAGCGCCAGGCGGATCCCGTGGCCGTCGCGGCTGTTGAAGGCCTTGTACTGCTCGCCGCCATCGCCCAGGAACAGGCTGCCGTCGGTCAGCACGCCGTCCACGTCCAGGATAAGCAGGCGTACGGCCTGCTGGCGGGTGCGCAGGGTCGCGGCATCCAGGTTCATCAGGCCACCCCGGCGCGCAGCAGGTCGTGCATGTTGATCACGCCGACCAGGCGCTGGTCGGCGTCGGTGACCGGCAGGGCGTTGATGCGCCGGCTCTCCATGGTCTCGAGTGCCGTGACCGCCAGCCAGTCGGGCTGCGCGGTGTGGCCGCCGGTGGTCATCGCCTCGCCGATGGTCAGGCCGTCCAGGCTGTGCCCGGCATCCAGGGTGCGGCGCAGGTCGCCATCGGTGAACACGCCCTGGATGCGGTCGTCGGCGCCGGCCACGATCACCAGCCCGAGGCCCTTGCGGGTGATCTCGAACAGGGCGTCCTTCAGCGGGGCCTCCGGCGTGATGCGCGGGATCGCGTCGCCGGTGTGCATGATGTCGGCGACATGCACCAGCAGCCGCCGGCCCAGCCGGCCGCCAGGGTGCGAGCGGGCGAAGTCGTTGGCGGTGAAGCCGCGTGCATCCAGTACCGCGACCGCCAGGGCGTCGCCCATCGCCAGCGCCGCGGTGGTGCTGGAGGTGGGGGCCAGGCCCAGCGGGCAGGCCTCGCGCTCGACACTGACATCGAGGTGCACGGTGGCGTCGGCGCCCAGGCGCGAGCCGGGGTTGCCGGTCATCGCGATCAGCGGCACGCCCAGGCGCCGGATCAGCGGCAGGATGGTGAGGATTTCGTCGGTCTCGCCGGAGTTCGACAGCGCGATGACCACATCCTCGCGGGTGATCATCCCGAGATCACCATGGCTGGCCTCGCCCGGGTGCACGAAGAACGCGGGGGTGCCGGTGGAGGCCAGGGTCGCGGCCAGCTTGCTGCCGATGTGCCCGGACTTGCCCATGCCGGTGACGATCACGCGGCCCTTGCACTCGAGGATGCAGCGGCAGGCCTCGAGGAAGCTGTCGTCGATGCGCCGGGCGAGGTTGTGCACGGCCTCGGCCTCGTCGTTGAGGACGGCCAGGGCCAGGTTGCGGGTGGTTTCGGGGTTGAAGTTCATGCAGTTGCCGTAATTCCCAAATAGACAAGGTAGCTTGCGAAGGCGACGAGGAGAAGGGCGCCCTGCCAGCGCAGGATCTGTCCCCGGCGGCCCAGCGCGATCAGGAACAGGGCCACCGTCAGTGCCAGCATCACGGGATAGTCGCGTGCGAGGACGTCGGCGTCGATTGCCAGCGGCGCGATCAGGGCCGGAACCGCCAGCACCGCGAGCAGGTTGAACAGGTTGGAGCCGACCACGTTGCCGATCGCCAGCCCCGCCTCGCGGCGGAAGGCGGCGACCACCGATGTGGCCAGCTCGGGCAGGCTGGTGCCGATCGCGACGATGGTCAGGCCGATGACCAGATCGCTGACCCCCAGTTGTTCGGCGATTTCCACCGCGCCCCAGACCAGGGCCTGGCTGCTGGCCAGCAGGAGCAGTAGCCCGAACACCAGCCAGGCAATCGCGGGACCGAGGCGATCGCTGTCCGGGATGGTCTCCACCATGCCGCGCACGACTTCGGGGGCATCCTCGCCCGAGGCCTGTTGCGCGCGGCGGGCGGTCAACGCCATCCAGGCGGTGAATGCGGTCAGTCCCGCGAGCAGGGCGATGCCTTCCATCCGGCCCAGCTCGCCGCCGACCAGCAGGAGCAGGACGCCGAAGCTGACCAGCAACAGGATCGGCAGTTCGCGGCGAACCATGCCGCGGCCGATCGCCAGCGGTGCGACCACCGCGGCGGCCCCCAGCACCAGTGCGATGTTAGCGATGTTCGAACCGATCGCGTTGCCTACCGCCACGCCCGGGTTGCCCTGCAGGCTCGCGAGGACCGAGACCACGAGCTCCGGGGCCGAGGTGCCGAAGGCGACAATGGTCAGGCCGATGACCAGCGGGCTCACGCCGACCCCGCGGGCAAAGGCGGAGGCGCCGAACACGAAGCGGTCGGCACTCCAGGTCAGCAGGATCAGGCCGACGATGACGGCGGCGATGGGTAGGGCCATGGGGCAGACGGGTCCCGAACGGTCAGGCCGCGATTGTAGCGGATTGGGGCGCTGTGTCAGTGGCGCAGGCGCTCCAGGCACGCGGTGGTACTGACCCGCGGGGTCCAGCCCAGCTGCTCGCGAGCGCGGGCGCAGTCCAGCACCAGCGGGCCGTCCAGCCCGCGCACCCACCCGGGGTCGCCCGCGCGGGCGCTCAGGCGCCAGGCCAGCGGGTGCAGGGCGCGGATCAGTCCCAGGGGGACCGGTACCCCCCAGCGCCGCTGGTGGCGAGCCATGGCCCGCAGTGACCAGGCGGGTTCGGCCCCCAGATTGAAGGTGCCCTGTGTGCGGGTGGTCACGCTGCGGGCGATCGCCGCCGCGGCGTCGTCCTCCCACAGGATCTGCACCGGCTGCTCGCCCGCGGCGGGATAGAAACGTCCGCGGGCGATCTGCAGCAGCAGCGGGTGCGCATGCGGCCCGACGATCGCGGGCGGACGCAGGATGGTCACGCGGCATTCAGGGTGTTCGCGGGCGAGGGCGCGCAGGGCCTGCTCCACGGCCACCTTGTCCTCCGCATAGGGGAAGCGCGGTCGGGTCGGGTGGTCTTCGGTCAGGGGCTGCGGGCTGTCCGGCCAGGGGCCGTAGACCGCGGCGCTGGACAGGAATACGAGGTGGCGCACGCCGGCGGCGATCGCGGTCCGAAAGACCTGATCACTGAGGGCGACATTCTGCTGCCGGACCCAGGCACGGTCGTGGCGGCGGCCGTGGCCCCCCATCAACTGGAAGGCGAGGTGCACCAGGGTGTCGACCCCGGCCAGATCCTCCGGCCGGAGCCGCGTCAGGTCGCCCACACGGGCCTCGCAGAGGGCGGCGCCTCCCGGCGGGGGGAGTGCCGGCGGAGTCCGGTCCAGCGCGAGGATGCGCAGGATCGCCGGCTCGCGCGCCAGGGCGGGCAGCAGGGCCTGTCCCACGCATCCGGCCGCGCCGGTCACGGCGATATGCATGGGTCCGTGTGGCCCTCAGGTCGCGCTGCGGGCGACGGCTGGAGCGGGGTCGGCGAACGCGGGCATGACCTCCTCCGCGAAGCAGTCCATGGACTCCTCGGCCAGGGCCTGCGGGACGGCGCCGGCGCCGAAGGCGAGCAGGACCTGGTCGACCCCCGCCTCGCGCAGTCCCTCGATGCGCTCGCGACACTCGGCGGGCGTGCCGACCAGCGTCATGCCCAGCATGTCGAGGATCTTGAGGTTGATCCCGGCCTTGACCAGGTGGCGGAAGCGGCCCAGCGAACGGTAGTAGTCGTAGCCCTCGATCAGGCGTTCCAGCACCGGCAGGGTCTGCTGGAACATGTGGCGGTAGAACCACTCGAACGCAGGCTTGGCCTCGCGCCGGGCGCGTTTGCCGTCCGGCAGGCACAGGACTCCAAGCGTCATGCCGACCCGCGGCGGATGGGCGATATCGGCGCGCGAGGCATCCCAGGCCTCGTGGTACAGGCGGATGTCCTCGCGGATCATCTGCCAGGGCTTGAACGGGCCCGCCAGCGCCCCGATGCCCTGCTCGGCCGCCCAGGTGAAGGACTCCGGGCTGACCGCGGCGGTCCAGATCGGCGGGTGCGGGGCCTGCACCGGGCGCGGCATCACGGGCACGTCGTCCAGGTGATGGAACGGGCCGTCCTGGGTGATGCGGCCGGTCGCGAAGGCCTGGCGCAGCGCGTCCAGCCCGGCATCGACCCGCGCGCGGGACTCGCTCATCTCGGCCCCGAATGTGGCATATTCGCGCGGCGAGAAGCCGCGTCCGATGCCGAGGTCCAGCCGACCGCCGGAGAGCTGGTCCAGCATGCCGACCCGCTGGGCCACCCGCAGCGGGTGGTGGTAGGGCAGGGGCACTACGCCGAGCCCCAGGCGCAGGTGCTCGGTGCGCTGGCTGGCGGCGGCCAGGACCAGGTCCGGCGCGGTGGAGTGCGAGAACTCCGGCATCAGGTGGTGTTCCACCAGCCAGGCGGTGCCGAAGCCCAGACGGTCGGCCCGCTCCCACAGGCGCAGGGTGTTCTCCAGCACCTCCGATTCGGAGGTCTGCAGGAAGTCGGGCACCGAGAGTTCATGGAATAGGTCGAAGCGCATGGCGCAACTGTGCCGCGCGCACGGGGGCGATACAAGCAGACTGCGCGAGGATACGGTTACAACGTGGTGATGGCCGGGCGGTGACGGCACGGAAGGAGAGACATGACGAACGATCAGGAAGCGCTGGCGCTGCAGGCCGCCGGAGTCGCGGGCCCCGGCGAGGACTGGTGGGAAGGCTTCTTCCCGGAGGATCTGCCGCGCGAGTGGCAACTCGAGTATTACACCCACTATCACAGCCGCCTGCTGCTGCCCGCCGCGCTGTGGCTGGAGACCTCGGCCCCCGCGTTCGGCGACTGGGACGAGGCCGTCGCCCCCGCGCTGCGGCTGACGCTCGAGTGGCCGGTGGAGGTCACTCCCGAGTCGGGAGCCGCGCGGGCGCTCGCGCTTGCCGAGGCCGCGGGCCCCTGTCTGCAGGCAGTGGCGCCGGGGCCGATGACGGCGGCGCAGGTCTCGGCAATCCGGGAGGCGCTCGAGGCGGCCGGCCTGGCGCGACTGATGGTCTATGGACCCGGTGAGCCACATACGATCACCCACGCCGAGACGGCTTTGTTTTATCCGGCCCCGACGGGATCGACGACCGTGGGTGGAGCCTGGCAGATCACCCCCGAGCCGGGCCTGGGCGCGCCGGGCTGGCGTGCGCTGGTGGAGGCCCTGGGTGCGGCCGGCGGAAGCGGCGAGACTCCGGTCTTCCTGCGGGCCCGCCCGGACCGTCTGTCGGACTTTCGGACCATCGCCCAGCTACTGGGAATGGGATGAGCATCTCCCCGTGGGTTTGACGGTCCACCGGCCGGCGGCCAGACTTCCGGGTTCTTAATGGCGAGGAGCGCGCGTGGCTGACCCGGCAGTGGCAGACAGTCCGCATATCGTGATCGAGAACCTGCGTTTCCGGCGCGGGCGCAAGGTGGTCTTCGACGACTTGTCGATGCGTATCCCGCGCGGGCAGGTGACGACCGTGATGGGCCCCAGCGGCAGCGGCAAGACGACCCTGCTGCGCCTGATCGGCGGACAGCTGCGCCCGGACGCGGGGCGCATCTGGGTGGATGGCCAGGAGGTGGCGAAGCTCTCCACCCGCCGCCTGTACGCCCTGCGCAAGCGCATGGGCATGCTGTTCCAGAGCGGCGCGCTGCTGACCGACCTTTCCGTATTCGAGAACGTCGCCTTCCCGCTGCGCGAGCACACCGATCTGCCGGAGGATGTGCTGCACGCACTGGTGCTGCTGAAGCTGGAGGCGGTGGGTCTGCGCGCGGCGCGCGAGCTGGACCCGGCCTCGCTGTCCGGGGGCATGGCCCGGCGCGTCGCCCTGGCGCGGGCCATCGCGCTGGACCCGGACCTGATCCTCTACGACGAACCGTTCACCGGGCTTGATCCGATCACCATGGGCCAGATCGTCAGCCTGATTCGCCAGACCAACGAGAGCCTGGGGCTCACCAGCGTGCTGGTCTCGCACGATGTGGCGGAGGCCATGGCGATCTCCGACCATGTGGTGCTGATCGCCAATGGCCGAGTGGTGGATGCCGGGCCGCCGGACGAGCTGGAGGCGCGCGCCTCCGACTGGAGCGCGCAGTTCCTGCAGGGCCGCCCGGACGGGCCGGTGCCGTTCCACTATCCGGGCGCGTCCTATCGCGACGACCTGCTGGGACAGGGGGAGCGCCGCGATGACTGACGCGATTGCCTCGCTGGGCCGGACCACGATCAACGCCCTGGTGGTGTTCGGTCGCGCCTTCGTCTTCCTGATGCGGGTGCTGGCGAGCCTCGATATCGTCATCCGTCGGTTCGGCCTGACACTCGCCCAGGTGTATTCGGTGGGCGTGCGCTCGCTGCTGATCATCATCGTGTCGGGGCTGTTCGTCGGCATGGTGCTCGGGTACCAGGGCTACATCACGCTGGTGAACTTCGGCGCGGCCGAGGCCCTGGGCGGGGTGGTGGCGCTGTCGCTGGTGCGCGAGTTGGGTCCGGTGGTTACCGCGCTGCTGTTCGCCGGCCGCGCCGGCTCGGCGCTGACCGCAGAGCTGGGCCTGATGAAGACCACGGAGCAGCTCTCGGCGATGGAGATGATGGCGGTGAATCCGTACCGCCGGATCTTCGCGCCACGCTTTGTCGCCGGATTCCTCTCCATGCCGCTGCTGGCGGCGATCTTCAGCGCCGTGGGGGTGATGGGGGGCTACCTCGTCGGGGTGGGGCTGCTGGGCGTGGACAGCGGCGCCTACTTCTCGCAGATGCAGTCGGTGACCGACTGGAACGAGGATGTGCTGTCCGGCGTGATCAAGAGCATCGTGTTCGGCTTCGTGGTGACCTGGATCGCGGTGTTCCAGGGCTTCAACGCGCAGCCGACCTCCGAGGGCATCTCGCGCGCGACCACGCAAACGGTGGTGGTCGCGTCGCTGGCGGTGCTGGGCCTCGATTTCATCCTGACCGGGCTGATGTTCGGCGCGGGCTGACCAACCAGTATTTCCCTAGGGTGGCAATATGAAGGTACGTTTCTTCGAACTGGCAGTGGGTGTCTTCGTACTGCTGGGCATCGGGGCGCTGTTCTACCTGGCGGTCCAGGTCAGCAACGTGACCGACTACCACGACCGCGACACCTACACGGTGACCGGCTACTTCGACAACATCGGCGGGCTCAAGACCCGGGCCCCGGTCACGGTCTCGGGTGTGCGCATCGGCCGGGTCGCGGATATCCGCTACGATCCGGAGCGCTTCCGCGCCGAGGTGACCCTCGCCATCCGCTCGGAGCACGACTATCTGCCGATGGATACGCAGGCGGCTATCCATACCGCGGGGCTGCTGGGCGAGCAGTACATCGCCCTGGAGCCGGGCGGCGACTACGAAACCCTGCAGGACGGCGACGAGCTGATGTTTACCCAGTCGGCCCTGGTGCTGGAGAACCTCATTGGTCGTTTCATGACCAACATGGGTAGTGACTGATTCGCCCAAACCCGGAGCAAGAGACATGACACGGTTGCGTGACTATATGTGGAGCCTGCCGCTGGGGCTGATGGTCCTGCTGCTGGCGGCGCCGGCCCAGGCCGACAATCCCGCCGAGATCATCCAGCAGTCCATCGACGCGGTGTACAAGGAGCTGCGCGCCAACGAGTCGCGTGCGCAGGAGGATCCGGACTTCGTGATCGGTGTCATCGAGGACAAGATCCTGCCGGGCGTGGACGTCAACGGCATGGCCCGGCTGGTCCTGGCGCGCCACTGGCGGGATGCCAGCAGCGAGCAGCAAAGCCGGTTCACCGAAGCCTTCAAGAACACGCTGCTGCAGGCCTACGGGGTGCAACTGGCCGACCATCTGGACAAGGATGTGCGCGTGATCGAGCGCCGCTCGCGCCAGGACGAGCGCATGGCGGTGGTGGCCACCGAGGTGGTGATGGGATCCGGCCAGTCGAACATCCAGGTGAACTACCGGCTGCGCCCGGTGAACGGCGAATGGAAGGTCTTCGATGTCGAGGCCGAGGGGCTCAGCTTCGTGGGCAACTTCCGCACCCGATTCAACGAGGAGATCAACCGCGACGGTCTGGACGCCCTGATCGAGCGCCTGGAAGACGGGGACGAGAGTCTGGTCGAGGACGCGGTGGGCGATGCCATCCAGGACAACGGGGCCGGCAACCCGTGAGCGATGCACAGATCCGGGCCGATGACGGTGGCCTGGTCGTCAGCGGGCCGCTGACCTTCGCCACTGTCTCCGGGCTGGAGGCCCGGGCGCGCGGGCTGATGGCGCACCTGCCGGAGCATGCACGGGTGGATCTGTCCCGGGCCGGACGCATCGACAGCGCCGGCGTGGCCTTCCTCGTCATCCTCTGGCGCCGGGCACGGGAGCAGGGCCGCACGCTGGTCTTCGAACCCCTGCCCGACGGGCTCCGGCCGTTGCTGGGGTTGTATGACCTGGAGGCGATCATTACCGACTCCGCGGCCCGTTCCGTGGCCTGACCCGGGTGAACGGGCGAGTGCCGCGCGGATTCGTTATCATGGCGCGTTTCGCCGGGCCATGATCGGTCCGGCGGTGAATCCGGGCACCCCATGGACAAGCTGATCATCACCGGAGGCGGCCGACTCGAGGGTCAGGTCTGGATCTCCGGGGCCAAGAACGCCGTGTTGCCGATCCTGTCCGCCACCCTGCTGGCGGACGGGCCGATGACCATTGGCAACGTCCCGCACCTGCAGGACGTCACCACGACCATGGAGCTGCTCGGGCGCATGGGCGTAAGCCTGACGGTCAACGAGCGCATGCGCATCGAGGTCGACCCGACCACGCTGACCCAGTGTGTGGCGCCGTACGATCTGGTGAAGACCATGCGCGCCTCCATCCTGGTGCTGGGGCCGTTGCTGGCGCGCTTCGGCGAGGCCGAGGTGTCGCTCCCGGGTGGCTGTGCGATTGGCTCGCGGCCGGTGAATCTGCACTTGCGTGGCCTCGAGGCCCTGGGCGCCGAGATCGATGTCGACGGCGGCTACATCCATGCGCGCGCGGATCGCCTGAAGGGCGCGCGGGTGGTGTTCGACCAGGTCACCGTGACCGGTACCGAGAACCTGCTGATGGCCGCGACCCTGGCCGAGGGCGAGACTCTGATCGAGAACGCCGCGCGCGAGCCGGAGGTGATCGATCTGGCGGACTGCCTGACGGCGATGGGGGCGAAGATCCAGGGCGCCGGCACCGACACCATCCGGGTGCAGGGCGTGGAACGCCTGCACGGCTGCGAATACGACGTGATGCCGGATCGAATCGAGACCGGTACGTTCCTGGTCGCGGCGGCCGTGACCCGCGGGCGCGTGCGCTGCCGCAATACCCGCCCGGAGTTGCTGGACGCGGTCCTGGCCAAGCTGGTCGAGGCCGGTGCCCGCGTGGATACCGGGCCCGACTGGATCGAACTGGACATGGAAGGCCGCCGGCCGAAGGCGGTGAACCTGCGTACCGCGCCGTTCCCGGCCTTCCCGACCGACATGCAGGCCCAGATGATGGTGCTGAACACGGTCGCCGAGGGCACCGGCTCGGTGGTGGAGACGGTCTTCGAGAACCGCTTCATGCACGCGCTGGAGCTGCAACGCATGGGCGCGCACATCACGATCGAGGGCAATACCGCGATCGTCGAGGGTGTGGAACGGCTGGTCGGCGCGCCGGTGATGGCGACCGACCTGCGGGCCTCGGCCAGCCTGATCATCGCCGGCCTGGTGGCCGAGGACGAGACCGAGGTGGACCGCATCTACCATATCGACCGCGGCTACGAGTGCATCGAGGAAAAACTGAGCCAGATCGGCGCGACCATCCGTCGCGAGCCGGTCTGATACGCGACTCACACGGAACCGGACGAACGCCTGACCCATGATGGATCCCAACGCCCTGACCATCGCCCTGTCCAAGGGCCGTATCCTCAAGGACACCCTGCCGCTGCTGGCCAGCGCCGGGATTGAACTGCTGGAGGATCCGGACAAGACGCGCAAGCTGATCCTCGACACCAACCGCGAGGACGTGAAGATCGTGGTGGTGCGCGCGACCGACGTGCCCACCTATGTGCAGCACGGCGCGGCATCCATTGGCGTGGCCGGCAAGGACGTCCTGATGGAGCACGGGGCCGCGGGGCTGTACGAGCCGCTGGACCTGCATATCGCCCAGTGTCGCCTGATGCTGGCCGGGCGCCCGGGCCAGCAGCCGGACCCGCAGCAGCGCCTGCGCATCGCCACCAAGTTCGTGAACATCACGCAGAACTATTTCGCCCAGCAGGGCCGTCAGGTCGAGATCATCAAGCTCTACGGCTCGATGGAACTGGCGCCGCTGGTCGGTCTGGCCGACTACATCGTGGACCTGGTCGATACCGGGAACACCCTCAAGGCCAATGGCCTGGAGCCGCTGGAACTGATTACCCCTATCAGTTCCCGGTTGATCGTGAACCAGGCAGCCATGAAGATGCGACATAGAACCATTCAAAATCTCATCGAGGGCCTGCGCGAGGCCGTCACGCCCGCGACGACGTAACCGAGAACACCATGACCGCCGATACCGACGACCTCCGAATCCGCGAAATCCAGGAGGTGTCCGCCCCGGACACCGTCCGCGAGGAGCTGCCGATCACCGATGCGGCCGCCGACACCGTGTTCGAGGCACGCCAGGCCTGCCATCGCATCCTGCACGGTGAGGACGATCGCCTGCAGGTGATCGTCGGCCCCTGCTCGATCCACGACGTGGATGCCGCGCTGGACTATGCCGATCACCTGAAGACCCTGCGCGAGGAACTCTCCGATGCCCTGCACATCGTGATGCGGGTGTATTTCGAGAAGCCGCGCACCACGGTCGGCTGGAAGGGCCTGATCAACGACCCGGACCTGGACGGCAGCTTCCACATCAACAAGGGCCTGCGCGTGGCGCGCGGGCTGCTGCGCGATCTGGCGGTCAAGGGCATGCCGGCGGCTACCGAATACCTCGACCTGATCAGCCCGCAGTACATCGCGGACCTGGTCGCCTGGGGCGCGATCGGCGCTCGCACCACCGAGAGCCAGGTGCACCGCGAACTGGCCTCCGGCCTGTCCTGCCCGGTGGGCTTCAAGAACTCCACCGACGGCAGCCTGCGGGTGGCGATCGACGCGATCCGCTCGGCCTCACGCCCGCACCACTTCCTGTCGGTGACCAAGGCCGGTCGCTCGGCGATCTTTTCCACCACCGGCAACGACGACTGTCACATCATCCTGCGCGGCGGCAAGCAGCCGAACTACGATGCCGAGAGCATCGAACAGGCCTGCAAGGAGCTGCGCATGGCCGAGCTGCCGGAGATGGTGATGGTCGACTGCAGCCACGCGAACAGCCGCAAGGACCCGCAACAGCAGGTCGAGGTGGCACGGGTGCTGGGCGAACAGATCGCCGGCGGTGACCGACGCATCATGGGTGTGATGCTGGAGAGCCACCTGACCGGCGGCCGCCAGGACATCCTGCCCGGCAAGCCGCTGAAATACGGCCAGAGCATTACCGATGCCTGCATGGGCTGGGACGACAGCGAGGCCACCCTGCGCCTGCTGGCCGAGGCCGTGCGGGCCCGCCGCAAGACGCCCGTGCCTGCCTGACAAGACGTCCGTGCCCGTCTGAACCGAGGAATACGCCATGCCCTCCATTGCCCGACTCGATACTCAGCAGCCCGATTTCGACCAGGCCCTGGAGCACCTGCTGTCCTGGGAGTCCGTTGCCGACACCGGCGTACGCGATGCGGTGGACGAGATCCTGGGGGCCGTGCGCGCCGAGGGTGACGCGGCCGTGCTGCGCTACACCGCCAAATTCGATCGCCTCGATCGCCCTGCGGTCGCGGACCTGGAGATCCCGCACGAGCGCCTGCAGGCCGCGTTGGAGTCGATCCCGCCGGAGCAGCGCTCGGCATTGGAGACCGCCGCCGCGCGCATCCGCCAGTACGCCGAACACCAGAAGATGCAGGACTGGGACTTCACCGACGAAGACGGCACGGTCCTCGGTCAGCGCGTGACCGCGCTGGATTCCGTCGGCCTTTATGTGCCCGGTGGCAAGGCGGCCTACCCGTCCTCCGTGCTGATGAACGCGGTCCCGGCGAAGGTCGCCGGCGTCGAGCTGCTGGTGATGGTCGTGCCCGCCCCGGGCGGCGAATTGAACGATCTGGTGCTGGCCGCCGCCGCCGTGGCCGGGGTGGATCGCGTGTTCACCGTGGGCGGTGCCCAGGCCGTGGCGGCCCTGGCCTATGGCACCGATACCATCCCGGCGGTGGACAAGATCGTCGGCCCCGGCAACATCTTCGTGGCGGCGGCCAAGCGCGAGGTGTTCGGCACGGTCGGCATCGACATGATCGCCGGCCCGTCGGAGATCCTGGTGGTCTGCGACGGCGAGACCGACCCGGACTGGATCGCGGCCGACCTGTTCTCGCAGGCCGAGCATGACGAACAGGCCCAGTCCATCCTGCTGTCCTGGGACGCGGCCTTCCTCGACCGCGTCGCCGAGGCCATGGACCGCCTGCTGGCCGAGATGCCGCGCGCCGAGATCATCCGCACCAGCCTCGACAAGCGCGGCGCGCTGGTGAAGGTGCGCGACTCGGCCGAGGCCGTCGCGGTCGCCAACCGCATCGCCCCGGAGCACCTGGAGCTGTCGGTGGCCGACCCGCAGGCGATGCTGGATGCCGGGCTGCGCCACGCCGGCGCGATCTTCATGGGCCGCTATACCTCCGAGGCCCTGGGCGACTACTGCGCCGGCCCCAACCACGTGCTGCCGACCTCGCGTACTGCGCGTTTCTCCTCGCCGCTGGGCGTGTACGACTTCCAGAAGCGTTCGAGCATCATCCACTGCTCGGCCGAGGGCGCGGCCAAGCTGGGCGAGACCGCTGCGGCGCTGGCCCACGGCGAGGGCCTGACCGCCCACGCCCGTTCGGCCGAACTGCGCACTCGATGACCGCCCGTGCGACCCGGACTCCGGACGCCCTGATGCGCCCGGAGGTGCTGGCGCAGCCGGCTTACCAGGTGGCCGACGCCACCGGCCTGATCAAGCTGGACGCGATGGAAAACCCGCATCCCTGGCCGGGGGAGCTGGAAGACGCCTGGCTGGCGGCCCTGCGTGATCCGCAACTGAACCGCTATCCCGACGCGCAGGCGCAGGGTCTGGCTGCACAGGTGCGCGCTGCCCACGGGGTGCCGGAAGCGGCCGGGCTGATGTTCGGCAATGGCTCCGACGAACTGATTCAGATCCTGATCACGGCGATCGCCGGCTCCGGCCGACCGGTGCTGGCCCCGGAGCCGACCTTCGTGATGTACGGGGTGCTGGCCCGTGCGCTGGGTGTGCCGTTCGTCGGCGTGCCCCTGAACGCGGACTTCACCCTGGATCTCGCGGCGATGCGCAAGGCGATGGCCGAGCACAACCCGGCCGTGGTGTTCCTCGCCTATCCCAACAATCCCACCGGGACGCTCGACGACGCCGCGACCGTGGAGACGATCGTCGACGAGAACCCGGGCGTCACCGTGGTCGACGAGGCCTACGCCCCGTTCGCTGCGCACAGCTTCCTCGCGCGCGTTGGCGAGGATGACGGGCTGATGGTGATGCGCACGGTCTCCAAGCTGGGCCTCGCCGGCGCACGGCTCGGCTATCTGGCCGGAACCCCGGCCTGGGTCGACGCGCTGGACCGCCTGCGCCTGCCGTACAACATCAACACCCTGACCCAGCGCTCCGTGGCCTTCGCCCTGGAGCACCGCGAGGCGCTGGATGCCCAGGCCCGAGGCATCATCGAGGAACGCGACCGCCTGAGCGAGCGCCTGACTGCGACGACGGGCGTCGAGCAGGTCTTTCCCAGCCAGGCCAACTTCATCCTGTTCCGGGTACGCGCCGGGGCGGGGCATGCGACCTTCGCCGCCCTGCGCGACGCCGGGATCCTGATCAAGGACGTCGGCCGCGCGCACCCCCTGCTCGCCGACTGCCTGCGCGTAACCGTCGGCCGGCCCGACGAGAACGACGCGTTCCTCGCCGCCCTAGGGCAGGTCCTCTCCACCTGACGACTTCCGGGTTGCACCACCATGGGCAGGGGCTTCGCCTGCGAGCAGGCTCCTACTGGCTGGGGGCATGTGAACGCCGCGCTGCGACGAATTTCGCCCAATCCTCCACAACCCGAAAGCCCTTCTTCCAACCTCCCCGTCTTCCTGCAGACCACAAACCGAACTTCTCCGTGGCCTCTGTGCGCTCTGTGGTGAAAAGCCCTTCCTGGCCCTTTCCCTGCAAGGTGGGTTAGCGGCGTCCGGCGGGCGGTTCCAGGCGCAGGCCGCGGACCTCGCCCATGGCACCGCCGGCGCGCAGGGCGGCGGCGAACGGGGACTGGCGGGCGGGTTCGCCGTTGATGCTCTCGATGGTGATGCCGCGGCGCTTCGGCAGCCAGGCGCTGCTGGCGAGCTGACGAATCGCCTCGGTGACGAGTGCCGCGTGGGCCTCGCCGGTGTCGATGCCGGGGATGGTCTCCCAGACGAACAGTTGGCGACCGGAGGCGGCCAGGTACAGCAGCGGCTGGCCGCCGGCCAGGGCTACCAGCGCCCCGGCGACCCGGCGCAGGCGGCCCTCGGCCGCTTCCGGCGGCTGCGGCCAGGGCAGGAGCTGGCCCCAGGGGCTGGCCGGGTCGACGCTTGCCAGCCACTGCGGTTCGGGGGTGTCGTCGGCCGCTCGTTCCAGGGCGCGCAGGCGGTCCACCGCGCCAGCGCGGGCGAACTGCGCGCCAGTCAGGCCCTCCACGAAGTGGCCGCGGCGCAGCTTGCCGGTGTCCTCCATCGCGCGGTAGACGGGATACACGCGCCCGAAGCCGCCCGGCAGGCCCTCGGCGCGGGCCATTTCGCGGCTGACCACGCCGTAGCGTGCCAGCAGGTTCTCGGCCTGTTCGCGGGCGCGCTCCGTCAGCGACACGCCGGGATCGATCAGGTCGGCCACCCGCGACCAGCGCCCGCCGGCCAGGCCCTGGCCCGAGCGCCGGCGGCCGGGCGCCGACGTCTTGCGCTGGCCCAGACTGCGCAGCGGGGCAAAGGTGTCATTGGTGATCTGCCCGGCCCAGACCAGGTCCCAGATCGCGGCCTCGATCGCGTCCTGGCGGGCGTCCGGCTGTGCGTTGCGGGCCGCGCGTTCCAGCTCCAGGTAGAAGCAGGCGCCGCGCCGGTCCAGGGTCTCCAGGATCGCCTGCGCCAGCGGGTCGTCGTGGGCCTCGGCATCCGCGGCATCGGCCTCCGGTTCCAGCAGCACCATCGCCTGTTCGCGGCGCAGGAAGCGGATGCGTCCGTCGCGCTGGCCCAGCGCGCCACTGCCCACCCAGACGAATTCGCCGGAGGCGGTGATGCGGTCCAGCGCGTCCAGCGAGAAGTCGCGCACCCGCATCGGCAGCACATGGGTGGTCCAGGCCGACCAGGGCAGGGCGACGCCCTCCAGTTGCGTCAGCGTGTCGCGCAGGGCGCCGGCCCCGCGGCTAGGTTCAGCCAGGCCCTGCCAGGCGGGCAGGAAGCGGCCCAGCGCGCGGGCGTCCACCGCGGCCGCCTCGTCGCGCAGCCGCGCCAGGGTGCGGCGCTTCAGCCGCCGCAGGATGTCCAGTTCGCACCAGTCCTCGCCCGTGCCCTGCGGGCGGATCTCGCCGCGCAGCAGTACGCCGGCGCGCTCCAGGCTCTCGAGCGCCGGCAGCAGTGCGCCCGGCGCGAGGCCGTAGCGAGCGCCCAGATCCTCGTTGCGGAACGGGCCGTGGGTACGGGCGTAGCGGCGCAGCAGCTGTTCCAGCGGGCGCTGCGGCGGTTCCAGGAAGGCGGCGGGCAGGCCGGGCGGGGGCACCACGCCGAGGGCATCGCGGTACAGCGCGGCGTCCTCGGCCGCGATCCAGCGCGGCTCGCCAGCGATGCGCACCTCCACCGCGCGCAGGGAGTGGGCGAGCTGTTCCAGCCACGGTCCCGGCGCCTCGGTGCAGGCGGCGGCGACCTCGTCCGGGGTCAGGTCCCCGCGCCGGCGCAGCAGGTCGTGCAGGGCGTCGGCGTCGGGCACCCGGGTCGCCTCGGTGGCGTGCGCCAGCTCGGCCTCCAGCTCGGCCAGGGCCTCGGGGTCGATCAGCTCGCGCAGCTCGGCCTGGCCCAGCAGTTCGGCCAGCATGCCGCGGTCGAGCGTCAGCGCCTGGGCCTTGCGCTCGGCCATCGGCGCGTCCTGCTCGTAGATGTAGGCCGCGACATAGGCGAACACCAGGCTGCGGGCGAACGGCGAGGCCTGCGGTGTCTCCACCTCGTGCACGCGGATGCGGCGTTCCTGCACGCCGCGCAGGATCTGGCGCAGGGCGTCCAGATCGAACACGTCGGCCAGCACCTGGCGGTAGGTCTCCAGCACCACCGGGAAGCTCGCGTACTCGCGCACCGAGGCCAGCAGCTGCTGCGATTTCAGCCGCTGTGCCCACAGCGGGGTGCGCTGGCCGGGGCGGTTGCGCACCAGTAGCAGGGCGCGCGCCGCGTTCTCGCGAAAGGCGCTGGCGAACAGGGTGGAGTGGCCCAGCTCGCGGGTGACCGCCTCCTCCAGCTCCTCCGGGTCGGGGAACAAGGCGTCCAGCTCGGGCAGGTCCTCGCTGTCGGCCAGGCGCAGCACGATGCCGTCGTCGGTGTACATTACCTGCACCTCGAAGCCGGAGCGGCTGGTCAGCGCGCCCTGCAGGGCCAGCGCCCAGGGGGCGTGCACGCGCGCGCCGAACGGGGTCAGGATGCAGACGCGCCAGTCGCCGACCTCGTCGCGGAAGCGTTCGACCACGATGCGCTGGTCGGAGGGCAGCTGTCCGGTGGCCTCGCGCTGCTCGTCGATGTAGTCGCAGAGGGTCTCCACCGCCGCCTCCGACAGTGGCGCGTGTTCCCTGAGCCAGGCCGTGCGCTCGGCGCGGCCCATGCGTGCCAGCCGCTCGGTGGCGGCGCCGATGGCCTGGCCGAGCTGGATCGGGCGGCCGGGGCCATCGCCATGCCAGAACGGCAGCTTGCCGACCTCGCCGGGGGCGGGGGAGACGAGCACGCGGTCGCGGGTGATCGCCTCCACATGCCAGGTGCTGGCGCCCAGGGTCACGTTCTCGCCGGTCTTCAGCTCGAACACCATCTCCTCGTCCAGTTCGCCGATGCGCGGCCCGCCCTCGCCGACATGCACGCCGTACAGCCCGCGGTCGGGGATGGTCCCGGCGTTCAGGCGCGCGGCCAGTGCCGCCCCCCGGCGCGGGGTCAGCTCGTCGCGGGCGCGGTCCCAGGCAAGCCACGGGCGCAGGTCGGCAAAGTCGGTGCTCGGGTAGTGGCCCGAGAGCATGTCCAGCGTGGCCTCGAGCAGCGCGCGCGACAGCTCGCGCCAGGGCGCGGCGCGGCGGACCAGCGCGTGCAGCTCGTCCACCGTACGCGGGCGTTCGCAGACCATCGCGACGAGCTGCTGGGCGAGTACGTCCAGCGGGTTATGCGGGGCGTGGAGCGGTTCCAGCGCGCCGGCCTGCATGCGCTCGCCGATCACCGCGCATTCGAGCAGGTCGCCGCGAAAGCGCGGCAGCAGCAGCGAGCGCGAGACCTGGCCCACGCCGTGCCCGGCCCGCCCGGCGCGCTGCAGCCCGCGGGCGACCGCGCCGGGGGATTCGACCATGATCACCAGATCCACCGCGCCCATGTCGATGCCCAGTTCCAGCGAGCTGGTCGCGACGATGCCGCGCAGGCGCCCGGTCTTCAGCCGGCCCTCGGTCTCGGCGCGGCGCTCGTGGGACACGCTGCCGTGGTGGGCGGCGACCAGGTCCTCGGGTGCCTCGGCATCCTCCGGCTGCTGCTCCCGCCAGGCCTCGTTGATGCGCTGGACCAGGCGCTCGCACAGCCCGCGGCTGTTCACGAACACGATGGTGGAGCGGTGCTCCAGGATCGCGGCCAGCAGGCGCGGCTCCAGGCGTGCGGCGCGGTCGCCGCCAGCGGTGGGGAGCTGCCCGGTGCCCTGGCCGTACACCGCGCCGAGGATGGAGCCGGACGGGATTGGGCTGGTCGCCTCCGTGGCCTCGACGGTGGCGGGTGCGTGCTCGGCGGGCGGCTCCTCGGGGGCGAGGATCTCCAGGTCCAGGCGCGGGGGCTCGGCGGCGTCGATCACCTCCACCTCGCGGTCGCCGCCAAGGAAGCCGCGCGCCACCTCCACCGGGTGCACGGTGGCGGACAGCCCGATGCGCTGCGGGTCCTCGCCGCAACGTTCGGCCAGGCGTTCCAGCGACAGGGCGAGATGCGCGCCGCGCTTGTTGCCGGCCAGCGCGTGCACCTCGTCGATGATCACCGTGTGGATGGACTCGAGGTTCTCGGCGGCCTTCGAGCCCAGCAGCAGGTACAGCGACTCCGGCGTGGTGACCAGAATGTCTCCGGGTTCGCGCGCCTGCGCGCGGCGCTCGGCCTGCGGGGTGTCGCCGGTGCGGATGTGTACCACCGGCTCGCGCGGGGCATCATCACCCAAGCGCGTGGCGGTCTGCGCGATCCCGGTCAGCGGGGCGCGCAGGTTGCGTTCGATGTCGGTGGCCAGCGCCTTCAGCGGCGAGATGTACAGCACCGAGTAGCCGCGGCGGGCGTCGGGCGCGGGTTCGCCGGTCAGGCGGTCGATTGCGCTCAGGAACGCGGCGAGAGTCTTGCCGCTGCCGGTGGGGGCGGTCAGCAGGCAGTGGCGGCCGGCCCGGATCGCGGGCCAGCCGCGCGACTGGATCGCGGTCGCCTGCCCGAAGGCCTCGCCGAACCAGGTATCGGTCGCGGGGCGAAAGGGCGTGACCGGCATCGAGGGGAAACGCCGGTGGGCGGGTCAGGCGTGGCCGACGGTGGTGTCGGTGGTGGCGTGGAAGTAGTCGCTGTCGCGCGCCAGTTCGTCGATCAGCTCGTGCAGCATGGCCAGACGGCTCTCGGCGTCCGCGAACGGGGCGCAGTCCTTGCACAACGGATCGCCGCAGGGCTGGCGGCTGTACAGCCAGAAGTGCACGGCACCGGCCAGCAGGCCGTCGGCGACGTCGCCGGTCTCGGCGGCCTGGCCGTCGTCGGCGAGCCGGTTGGCCAGCTCGATCAGGTTCTGGGCAGCGTTGTTGTAGGTCTGGTCGGCGGTGTCGTTCATGGGATCTCGAGATCGGTTTTCGGCTAGCCGCGATCTTTCGACCGCGAACAAACCCAGCAGTTTACCGCGACTGGCCGATATTCCGAAGAAACAGGGGAATATGGCGCTCCTCGGGGGAGAGTCCGCCGTGGGCGCCAATGAAGAACGGGCCCTCGTCGTCGGCCGGCGGGTCCACCAGATAGGCGTCCTCGGCGGGCAGCAGGAGGTAGTCGCCGGCGCGCGCCCGCAGCTCGGGGTGCTCCCGGTCATGCCCCGGGGGCAGGCCCAGTGTGCCGGGGCTCAGCCAGTCGGCCGCGGGAATGACGGACACGTCCGCGCCGAAGGCCGCGTCCAGGGCCGTCAGGAAGTCCGTGTCGCGTCCTTCGCGCACGTGGGCGATGGCCGCGCGCGGCTCGCCGGTCAGGCGGTGGCGCAGGCAGGCCTGCACCGCCGGGTGCTCGCGCAGGTCCAGGCGTTGCTCCATCGTGCGCATGCCGTGGTCGGCGGTGGTCAGAAAGATGCTCTCGGGGCGCTGGATCTGCGCGCAGGTTGCGGTGTAGGCCAGGTCCAGCTGCTTCAGGTGGCGCTCCACCTCCGGGCTCTCCGGGCCGTATTGGTGTCCCAGGTGGTCGAGCTCCGACCAGTAGACGTAGGTGAAATGCGGCCCCGGCGTCGCGTTCACATGCGCGGCCACCCGTGCCGGCAGCTCGGACAGGTCCTCGAAGCCGATGAACGCGGCGGAGCCGTTCATCATGCGGTTGTACGGCGTGCCGCCGATCCAGTCCGGGCCGATCATGGTGGTGTGGCAGCCGAGCCGGTCGACCAGGCGGTCCGGTTGTACGCGGCCGGTCAGCTCGCGGTAGCCGAGCGTGGCCGGGCGGTCCTCGGTGTCGCGCTCCTGGCCCATCAGCACCGTCAGCGTGCGCTCGGCAGACGGCAGCCGGGTGTGCCAGCCGAGCAGGCCGTGCTGCGCGGGTGCGCGCCCGGTCAGGATGCTGGTGATCGCGGTCGCCGTGGTGCTGGGGAACACGGTCTCGAGGTCGGTTACGTAGTCCGCGCCCAGCAGCGGCGTGTGGCGGCGATAGCGGGTGGCAAAACCGTCGATCAGCCACAGCACGATATGGCGGTCCGGCCCCAGGTGTTCGGATACACCCGCCAGCGGCGGGTGGCTGGCCACCGGGTTCAGGCTGGCCTCGATCTGGCCGAGCAGGTCCATCAGCCCCGGCGCTTCCAGCCGGGCGCGCAGGATGTCATCCACGACCGAGTCGGCCGCGGCGTTAGCCGTCATCGACAAGCGATCAGGCCTTGCCGCCGTCGCCACCCATGCAGGGCGGGGAGTCGGCGACCTTGCCGGCACGCTCGAACCACTGGTCCGGGTCCAGCGTGTGCAGCGCCAGGGCATGGATGCCCCCGGCCAGCTCGTCGGCCAGGGCCTGATTCACCAGCCGGTGCCGCGCGATCAGCTTCTGATCACGAAAGGCCTCGGACACCACCGTCACTTTGAAATGCGACTCCGAACCCGGCGGCACGTTGTGCATGTGGCTCTCGTTCACCACCTCCAGATGCTCGGGCGCAAAGCGCTCCTCCAGCTTCCGGGTAATGGTCTCCTGCATGCTCATCGACGACTCCAGTGCTTCGATTGACGGGACATCGCACTCAGTGTGCCGTGTCGTACCCGCATGTCCAGATCCTTGGCCAGCCGCATGGCTGCCGCTGTCTGGGGGGCAGTCATCAGCCTTCCCGTGTGCGTTCCTTCCAGTAATCCGGGTGGCGGTGCAGGTGCATGACCGCGAGAATCAGGATGCCCCGTCCTCTTCTGCGTAGAGAACCCCATACGGAAACCGCTTCACGAATGAGCGCCGCACTTCGCCCTCCAGAACGGTCCAGGCACGCGGGTAGGCGATGGCGCGTTGCACCGCTGCAAACACTTCAACTGCAAAATCGTTCCCGAGGCGGGGCTCGATTTCTTCGTAGTACTGAACGGCCTCGGTGAGTTCTTGCTCCGCTTCCGGGTGAAAGCGAAAACTCATCGTTCAAACCGGCTCCATATCCTCTCGAAGACCTGTTCGCCCGGAATCGCTTCGACTGTGCCCGAGCGGATCTCTTCCAGGCGCTTCCGCGAGACCTCCGCCCATTTGCGGTCCACGCCCGCATCGGGCGGGTTCAGGCTGCGCAGGAGGGAATCGACCACCAGAGCGCGCTCTTCCACGGGCAGGGACTCGGCTTCGTCAATAAGGTCTTTGATCTTCATGTCACCATCTTCCTGGTATCGCTGGGGGCGATGACCGGCGCAAGCGGAATTCTCATACTGGCATCTTGCGGCCGGTAGTGCGAGATGGCGGTTTGGTGGTTATATCCGGGAGGGGCTATGCGGCAGACGCTGGCGTTTGATGTGTACGGGACGCTGATCGATACCCAGGGGGTTACGGCGACGCTCGAAGGGTGGATTGGCGAGCGGGCACCGGTGCTGGCACGTGCCTGGCGCGAGAAGCAGCTGGAGTACACCTTCCGGCGCGGGCTGATGGGGGCGTACGCGGATTTCGATACCTGCACTGAGCAGGCGCTGCGGTACTGCTGCGAGGCACTGGGTATCGCGCTCGAAGCGGAGCAGGAGGCGGAGTTGTTGCGGTGCTACCGAGAGCTCCCGGCCTTCGCCGATGCAGGGCCGGCCCTGGACGAGCTGCGCGCGGACGGACACCGCCTGTTTGCGTTCTCCAACGGGACGGCTGAGACGGTCAGCGGGCTGTTGCGGAACGCCGGCCTGGAGGATCGCTTCGAGGATCTCGTCAGCGTGGACGAGATCGGCTGCTTCAAGCCGGACCCGCGCGTGTACCGGCATTTCCTGCAGAGGGCGAATGTGCTGCCCCAGCAGGCATGGCTGGTTTCAGGCAACCCCTTCGACGTGATCGGTGCGCAGGCTGCGGCCATGCGTACGGTCTGGCTCGACCGGGCGCGGCAGCGGCTGTTCGACCCCTGGGGTGGGGAGCCCACGGCCACCATCGGCAGCCTGGACGAACTGGCCAGGGCACTGCGTTAGCCGGGGTCTTGCCGTCGGCAAATATTCCTGCTGGAGCGGGCTATTGGCGCCCGGTGGTTGCGCTACGATGGAGATCGGTCCGCCGCCGGGAGAGGAGCGTGAGCCAGCAGGTCAAGCAACGGGTCGCGCCCGCCGCAGAATCGCCCTTGATCCGTCCGGCCACGGTGGAGGATCTGGAGGCGCTAGTCGCGCTGGAAGATGCGGCGTTCGAGATCGATCGCATCTCGCGGCGGCAATTTCGCTACCTGCTCACGCGTGGGCATGCGGTCACGCTGGTGGCGGAGGATGCCGGCGGGGAGGGCTTGCTCGGCTACGTGATGCTGCTGTTCAGCCGCGGTACGTCGCTGGCGCGGCTGTACTCGATTGCGGTCAGCGCGCGGGCGCGCGGCCAGGGGCTGGGACGGCGTCTGGTGGAGGCGGCGGAAGACGCGGCGCGCCAGCACGGGCGGACCGATCTGCGCTTGGAGGTGCGGCGCGACAATGCGGCCAGCCTGGCCCTGTTCCGCGGGCTCGGCTATCGCGACTTCGGCACCATTGACGACTACTACGAGGACCACATGGATGCGCTGCGGCTGCAGAAGTCGCTGGCGATCGGCCCCGATCCGGCGCTGGTACGCGCGCCCTACTATGCGCAGACGCTGGAGTTCACCTGCGGCCCGGCCGCGCTGATGATGGCGATGCGCACGGTGGACCCGGCGCTGAAGCTGGACCGGCGCTTGGAGCTGCGCCTGTGGCGCGACGCCACCACGATTTTTATGACCTCGGGCCACGGCGGCTGCGGGCCGTACGGGCTCGCGCTGGCCGCGGCCCATCGCGGGTTCGAGGTGGAACTGCTGGTGCGCGATCGCGGCGTGGCGTTCGCGGATTCCGTGCGCAGCGCGGAGAAGAAGGAGGTGATGCAGCTGGTGCAGGAGGACATGGTCGAGGAGCTGGAACAGCTGGGGGTGCCGGTGGTGCACGGTCCGGTGAACGTATCCCAGCTGGAGGCGCGCTTTGCCGAGGGCGGGGTGCCGGTGGTGCTGATCAGCAGCGTGCGGCTGTATGCCGAGCGCTTCCCGCACTGGGTCACGGTGACGGGCTTCGACGAGCGCTTTGTCTACGTGCATGACCCGTTCGTGGACGTGGAGCAAGGGGGGCGCGCGGTGGACTCGGTGAACATGCCGATCGCGCGTGCGGACTTCGAGCGCATGGTGCGCTACGGCCGCGCGGGGCTGCAGGCGGCGGTGATCGTCGGCCCGCGCCGTACGGCGGAGGGCGCGCATGCCTGAGCACCGCATCCTGGTCGAGCGCCGGGCGGACTGGAAGTCGCACTTCCCCGACCTTCCGGTCATGGCTATTGACGACTACCTGCGTGGCCCCGCTGCCGACGACCCGGCCAACCTGCGTGTGATCAACCTGTGCCGCAGCCAGCGTTACCTGTCCGCCGGGTACTACGGCTCGCTGCTGGCGGAGGCGCGCGGGCACCGGGTGATCCCCAGCGTACGCACCCTGCAGGACCTGTCGCGCAAGTCCATCTACAGCCTGGATACCGAGGAACTGGACGAGCGCGTGGCACGCGTTCTGGGCCGCAGCCGCCAGGGCGCGCAGCCCGAGCGCCTGGAGCTGACCGTGCTGTTCGGCCAGTGCGACGAGCCGGCGCTGCAGGAGATCGCCGGCCAGCTGTTCGCCCTGTTCCCCGCGCCGATGTTCCGGGTGGAGTTCCGGCTGCAGGGCCGCTGGCAGATCCACGCCCTGCGCCCATTCGCGCTGAACACGCTGGAACCCGAGCAGGAGCCGGCCTTCTTCGCCGCGCTGGAGCGTTACCTCTCCAAGCCCTGGCGGCGCCGCCGCGGGGCACGCAGCGCGCGCTACGAGCTGGCTATCCTGCACAACCCGGACGAGGCGATGGCCCCGTCCACGCCGGCCACGCTCAAGCGCTTCGCCCGCGCCGGGCAGGAACAGGGGATGGATGTCGAGCTGATCCAGGCGCGCGATCTGCCACGACTGGCGGAGTTCGACGCCCTGTTCATCCGCGAGACCACCGCCATCGACCACTACACCTATCGCTTCGCGCGCAAGGCCGAGGCCGAGGGCATGGTGGTAATCGACGATGCCGACTCCATCCTGCGCTGCACCAACAAGGTCTATCTGGCTGAGCGCCTGGCCGCCCATCGCGTGCCGACGCCAAAGACCGTGATCCTCACCCGCGAGACCATCCTGCGCGCGGAGGAACAGATCGGCTATCCCGTGGTGCTCAAGATCCCGGACGGCAGCTTCTCGCGCGGGGTGTTCAAGGCGAACGCCCGCGCCGAGCTGGAATCCATCGCCCGACGCCTCTTGAAGGAGAGCGATCTGATCCTCGCCCAGGAGTTTGTCTACACCGAGTTCGACTGGCGCATCGGCGTGCTCAACCGCCAGCCGCTGTATGCCTCGCAGTACCTGATGTCGCGCAAGCACTGGCAGATCGTCAATCACGACGCCAAGGGTGGCCCGCGCGAGGGCGGCTTCCGCACCCTGGCACTGGCGGACGTGCCCGCCGCCGTGGTCAAGACGGCCGTGAAGGCCGCCAACCTGATCGGCGACGGCCTCTATGGCGTCGATCTCAAGCAGACCCCGCGCGGCGTGATGGTCATCGAGGTCAACGACAACCCCAACCTCGACGCCGGCATCGAGGACAAGGTCCTCGGCGAGACCCTCTACACCACCCTGATGCAGGACTTCGTCCGCCGCCTCGACGCCGCCCGCCGCCACCGCGCCGCACCCTGATTGGAACGGGAGTCTGCCCGTCGCCGCGTCGGGAAGCGGTCAGGCCACGGCCTCGGGTGGTTCCTGCAGCGGGTCGTGGAGTTCGAGGTCGACCATCAGCTCGTTGGCCAGGGCCTCGAGGTCGTCCTGCAGGGTGTTCAGGTCCAGGCCTTCCGGCACGCCCAGGCGGGCCTTCGCGCGGAACATCGGCTCGCCGGTCATCGAGCCCGGTTCGCAGGCCGTCTCCAGCGTCTCGACGCTCACGCCGTGGCGCGAGAGCACGGCGGTGATGTCCTGCACGATCCCCGGCCGGTCGTGCCCGATCAGGTCTAGCACCACCGGATGCCGCGCCGCCGATGGCAGCTCGCTGCCCCGCTGGATCTGTACCTGCAGCCCGTCGCCTTCCAGCCCGCGCAGCGCGGCCTCCAGCGCGTCGGCATTCTCGGTATCCACCTCCAGCAGTACCACTCCGGCAAACTGTCCGGCCAGTTGCGCCATCCGGCTTTCCAGCCAGTTGCCGCCCGCCGACCGAGCCCGCGCCGCCACCGCGCTCACCAGCCCCGGCCGGTCCGGCCCGATCACCGTCAGAATCACCGAAGTCTTCATACGCACTTCCTCACACGAATCGCTATCGGACCAACCATCCTGCGCGCCCTTGCAGGCCATGACAATGCGCTGGATGTTGCTCACTGCGCCACCGCTCGAGGAACGGCACCATCGCTGCTCTCAGGCGTCGGCGGTTTCGGGGAGGTTGTAGAAGGCGCGGGCGGTGGCGGTGGTGTGGGCGGCGAGGTCTTCCGGGGTCTCGTCGCGCAGTTGGGCCACGTATTCGCCAATGTGGGGGAGGAAGGCGGGTTCGTTGCGCCGGCCGTTGCCGATCTTCTTGCCGGAGCCCTTGGGCAGGGTGCGCGGCAGGAGGTAGGGGGCGTCGGTCTCGATCATCAGGCGGCCGCGCGGGATGCGCGGGACCAGCGGGTGCAGGTGGGTGCCGCGGCGCTCGTCGCAGACCCAGCCGGTGATGCCGATGTGGCAGTCGAGATCGAGGTATTCGGCCAGGGCGTCGGCCTCGCCGGTGAAGCAGTGCACCACGGCGGCCGGCAGCTTGTCGCGCCAGCGGCGCAGGATCTGGGCGAAGTCGTGGTGGGCGTCGCGCTCGTGCAGGAACACCGGCAGGCCGAGATCCGCGGCCAGCTCCAGCTGGGCCTCGAAGGCGATGCGCTGCTGCGGGCGCGGCGAGTGGTCGCGGTTGTAGTCCAGCCCCATCTCGCCCATGGCGACGACGTTGGCGTCCGCGCGGGCGAGGTCACTGAACCGCGCGGCGATCGCGTCGGTCCATTGCTTTGCCAGGTGCGGATGCACGCCCAGCGTGGCGCGGCAGCAGTCCGGGTGCTGGTCGGCGATCTCCAGGCACTTCTCGCTCTGGTGGGCGTCGGCGCCGGTGATCAGCATCCAGGAGACGCCGGCCTCGCGGGCGCGCTCGAGGACCTCGTCGCGTTCCTTGTTGAAGGATTCGTGGGTGAGGTTGAAGCAGATATCGATCCATTCCATGCGCGGTATGCTAACGGATTGGTGGTGTGGTGCCAGTTTCCGGGCCGTTATCACGGCGAGGGGCCGGAGCCGTCGTGGCAATGACAGGGCCATGGTCCGGGTTTGACGTCGGCACCGCGGCAGCGTGTTAAACCTTTTGCAGTGCCTTTGATTTGGAGTTTGGAATGCGTGATGCGAGTCCCCAGGCGGTTTATCTGAGCGATTACCAGCCGCCGGCGTTTGTGGTGGAGAGCCTGGAGCTGGACTTTGATCTGGCCGCGGCGACCACCGAGGTGACCACGCGCATGGCGGTGCGGCGCAATCCGCAGGCGGCGGAGTCGAACGGGGCACTGCGGCTCTACGGCGATGGCGTGGAGCTGGTGTCGCTGACCGTGGATGGTGCGGAGCCGGGCGAGGGCCTGCTCGAGCAGGATGGCGATGGTCTGCTGCTGCACGGCCTGCCGGAGTCGGCGCGGCTGGAGATCATCGGCCGCTGTCACCCGGAGCAGAACACCGCGCTGGAAGGCCTGTACGCCTCCAGCGGCATGCTGTGCACCCAGTGCGAGCCGGAGGGCTTTCGCCGCATCACCTTCTTCCCCGACCGCCCGGATGTGCTGACCACCTACCGCGTGCGTTTGGAGGCGGACCGGGCGCAGTACCCGGTGCTGCTGGCCAACGGCAACCGCGTGGAGGCCGGCGAGCTGGACGGCGGGCGCCACTATGCGGTGTGGGAGGATCCGTTCCCCAAGCCGTCGTACCTGTTTGCGCTGGTCGCGGGCGATCTGGCCTGCCAGCGCGACAGCTTCACCACCATGTCCGGGCGCGAGGTCGCGCTGGAGCTGTATGTCGAAGCGCACAATGCCGATCGCTGCGATCACGCGCTGGCCTCGCTGAAGCGCGCGATGCGCTATGACGAGGAGGTCTTCGGCCGCGAATACGATCTGGACGTGTACATGATCGTCGCAGTGGACGACTTCAACATGGGGGCGATGGAGAACAAGGGTCTGAACCTGTTCAACGCCAAGTACGTGCTGGCCAGCCCCGACACCGCCACCGACAGCGACTTTGTCGCCATCGAATCGGTGATCGCCCACGAGTACTTCCACAACTGGTCGGGCAACCGCGTGACCTGCCGCGACTGGTTCCAGCTGTCGCTCAAGGAAGGGCTCACGGTCTTCCGCGACCAGGAGTTCACCACCGACTGTACCCTGTTCGGCGTCAAGCGCATCGACGATGTCGCCATGCTGCGCGCCTTCCAGTTCCCGGAGGACGCCGGACCGCTGGCGCACCCGGTGCGCCCGGACCACTACGCCGAGATCAACAACTTCTACACCCTGACCGTCTACGAGAAGGGCGCGGAGCTGATCCGCATGCTGCGCACCCTGATCGGGCGCGAGACCTTCCGTCGCGGGCTGGACCTCTACTTCGAGCGCTTCGACGGTCAGGCCGTGACGACGGACGACTTTGTCGCGGTGATGGCCGAGGCCAGCGGGCGCGATCTCTCCCGCTTCAAGCGCTGGTATACCCAGGCCGGCACGCCGCATGTGACCGCAGGCACCGCGTTCGACGGCCCCGGCGGACCGGCCCGTATCACACTCGCGCAGGAGACCCCGCCGACCCCGGGCCAGGCGCACAAGGAGCCGGTGGTGATCCCGGTGCGCATGGCCTTTCTCGATGCCGACGGCCAGCGCATCCGCGCGCGCCGGGACGGCGACGAAGCCGCGCGCGACGAATGGGTGCTGGAGCTGGACGCCGCCGAGCACACCTTCTGCTTCGAGGACCTGTCCGCCGAGGTGGCCGCGATCTCCTGGCTACGCGGCTTCTCCGCCCCGGTGATCCTGAACGCCAACCAGGGCGTGGACGAACTGGCGCACCTGCTGGCGCATGACGATGATGCCTTCGCCCGCTGGGAGGCCGCGCAGACCCTGTTCCGTCGCGCCATCCGTGCGCGCATCGAGCACGACGCCGCCGACTCCGCGCTGGAGGCCGCCATCGAGCACGCCCTGCACGCCCTGATCGAGGATCCGGCGATCGAGCCGGTGCTGCTGGCGACCATCCTGCAGCTGCCGCCCACGCGCGAGCTGGCCGAGTTGTTCGAGCGCGTCGATCCGGTGCGCCTGCGCATGGAGCGCGACGACCTGGAGAAGCGCCTCTATGCCCCGCTGACCGGCGCGATGCAGCAGATCCAGCCGAAGCTGGACGACGTGGACAATGGTGCCTTCACCGCCGAGGCGATGGGCCTGCGCCAGCTGCGCAACCGTCTGCTGGCGCTGCGCGTGGCGGCCCGCGACGAGGCCGCGGTGCCCGAGGCCCTGGCGCAGTACCAGAAGGCGCGCAGCATGACCATGCGCATGGGTGCGCTGAACGCGGTGAACGAGCTGGATCACGAGGCCCGCGAGGTGCTGTTGACGGACTTCGAGCAGCGCTACCGCGACGACCCGCTGGTGCTGGACAAGTACTTCGGCCTGCAGGCCGGCAGCCAGGTCCCGGGCGGCTTCGAGCGCCTGGACGCGCTGCTGGAGCACCCCGGGTTCCGCTGGACCAACCCGAACCGGGTGCGTGCGGTGCTGGGGCCGTTCATGGCGCGCAACGAACGCCACTTCCACCAGGAAGACGGCGCGGGCTATCGCCGCATGGGCGGCTTCGTCGAGAAGCTGGACGCGATGAACCCGCAGACCGCCGCGCGCCTGGCCCAGCCGCTGACGCGCTGGCAGAAGGTGGACAGCGTTCGCGGCGAACAGATGCGGGCGGAACTCGAACGCCTCGCCGCGCTCGAATTGTCGCGCGACCTGCGCGATGTGATCGAGCGCGCGCTGGCGTAGGAGGCCAGCCCCCTGGCCGATGGGGCGACGGTAATGTGTGTGGGAGCGGGCTTGCCCGCGAAGCCCCCGCCAAAGCCGGACGCGGGCAGGGGCATTCGCGTGCAGGCACGCTCCCACAAGCCCACAGGGGTGCGCTGATGTGTGCGGGCTGTGGTAGCGTATCGGGGGGTTATCGGGGTGATGCCTCTTGAGATGAGGGTTTGGCCGACGTGAAACGGGTCTTCCACCGACTGCTGTGCTGGATGCTGGTGCTGGCGATTGCCGGCCTGCTGGCACTTGCGGCCGTCGCGAGCGAGGGAGGCAGTCACGCTGGGCATGCGATGCATGGGGCCCAGTCGCATGGCGATAAGCCCGCGGATCACGCGGCCCACGACCACTCCCATGATCACGCGCACGGTGACGACCACGATCACCATGCGCAGGACGATCACGCCGATACTCGGCATGCCGACGATCACACCCAAGACACTTCGGATTCCTCCGACGCCAGCGGGGTGATCGTGCACGCGGATTGCGTGGATGGCGCCTGCCTGGCGAGTTGCTCGGCCTGCAGCCACTGCCAGGGCATGCCGTCCATCACCGGCATGCATCTGCTGACCCCGGTCACGCAGGCCATGCGCCTGTATTCCTTCCAGAGCGGCCCGCCCGCGGCCGCGTTATACCGACCCCCGATCCTCTCCTGATCTGACTGTACCGGCCCGAGCGCCGGGGCTGTCCGCACGTCCGGGTTCCACTCGGTGCCGGCGGGCGGCAAGGCCGTGTCGCGCGTTCGCGCGGGATGCGGAATCGAAGTCCGATCAAGGAGATTTTCACGATGCGAGCAACCCGATTGCTGCTCCCCGTCGTATCGGTGCTGTTCCTCGCCGGCTGCGCGGTCACCGCGCCCGAGCTGGACCGCTCCGAACTGGCGGAGGACATCTCGGTGCAGGGGATCGACCTGCCCGAGTCGGAGATGCCCCGCCCCTCCGGCGAGCTGACGCTCGAGGAGGCCATTCATCAGGCCCTGTGGCGCAACCCGCGCATGCAGCAGGCCTACGCCAAGCTGGATCTGACGGCCGCCGACGTGGTCGAGGCCGCCCAGTTTTCCAATCCCACCCTGTCGCTGTCGGTGATGCGCCCCGAGGGCGGTGGCGGCAACGAGACGGGGGTCGGCCTGGCCTGGGGCATTTCCGGCCTGCTGATGCGCAGTGCGCGTCAGGACATTGCGGAATCCCACTGGGAGTCCACACGTCTGCAGCTGGCCGAAGGCATGGTGGCCCTGGCCTCGGACACCGAGCGTGCCTGGTATGACGCGGTGGCCGCGCGCCAGCGGGCGCAGGTGCAGGCGCTGGAGACCCGCGCCGCGGATCTCGGCTCGCTGCTGGGCGAGCGCTTCTATGACGCCGGCAACATCCCCGACCTGAAGCGGGCACAGCTGCGCATCCGTGCGGCCGAGGCCCGGCTGAAGCTCGAGGATGCGCGGCAGCGCGAGCGCGAAACCCGTCTGCGCCTGGCTCACCTGATGGGTCTGCCCGGCCAGGTGGATGGCTGGGAGGTCCCCGGCAAGCTGCCGTTGCCGCTGGCCGGTGTGGACGATCGCGATGCCCTGGTCGCGCAGGCCCTGGAGCAGCGTCTGGACCTGCGGGCCCTGGATCACGCCCTGGAGGGGCTGACCGAGGGTGTGGCCCTAGTGCGCCGCTATCGCTGGCTGGGCGACATCGAGCCCGGTATCGAGTTCGAACGCGAGACGGACGGCACCCGCCTGTGGGGCGGTGGCATCTCCTTCTCCCTGCCGATCTTCAACCAGAACCAGGCCGGCATCGTCCGCGCCGAGGCGCGGCTGGAGGACGGCGAGGCCCGCCGGGCCCAGCTGGAGCAGGCGGTCACCGCCGATGTGCATCAGCACTTCGTCCGCCTGGCCCACCACCGCGACAAGTTCAGCACCAAGCGCTATGAATTGCTGCCGGCCCGGGAGATCGCACTGGAGCGCGTGCAGGAGCGCGTGAACTTCATGTTCGACGATGTCTTCGACCTGCTCGTGACCAAGCAGGAAGAGCTGGCCGACTGGCAGCGCGCCGTGGCCGCTCTGGGTGACTACTGGCGGGCCCGCGTGGACCTGGCCTTTACGGTGGCTGGCGAGCTGCCGGGCGGGGCGCCGGGTGACGAGGGTTATCTCGAAACCGACGCGCTCGAGCATGACCCGTCCGCGATGGATCACGGAGACCATGGCGGTCACGGCGGTCACGGCGGTCACGGGGACCACGGGGACCACGGGGACCACGGGGACCACGGGGACCACGGGGACCACGGGGACCACGGGGACCACGGGGATCACGGGGACCACGGGGACCACGGGGATCACGGTGACCACGGCGACGACGGTCACGGAGGGCATCACTGATGAAACGGCGTAACTTCCTGCTGGCCGCCGGCGCGGCAATGCTGCCGGCAACTACCCTGACCCGGGTAATGGCCGAAACGGGTCACGAGCACCACAACGAGGGCGACGCCACGCCCGGCGAGCGCACCGAACAGGGCTACATGCCGGTGCACACGCCGAACGGCTGGACCCTGCCGTACGAGATGAACAACGGCGTGAAGGAGTTCCACCTGGTCGCCGAGGAGATCGAGCACGAGTTCGCGCCCGGTTCGGTGGCCAAGTGCTGGGGCTACAACGGCACCACCCCGGGGCCGACCATCGAGGCGGTGGAGGGCGACCGGGTCCGCATCTACGTAACCAACCGCCTGCCGGAATACACCTCGGTGCACTGGCACGGCATCCATCTGCCCTCGGGCATGGACGGGGTGAAGGGCGTGACCCAGCCGCCGATCCATCCGGGCGAGACCTTCGTCTACGAGTTCGAGCTGAACCAGCACGGCACGCACATGTACCACCCGCATGCCGACGAGATGGTGCAGATGGCGATGGGGATGATGGGGATGTTCATCATCCACCCGAAGGACGGCGAGATCGAGCCGGTGGACCGTGACTACGCGATCCTGCTGCACAACTGGGGGCTGCACCCGGGCACGCGCACGCCGGACCCGTCGATCATGGTCGACTTCGACCTGTGGTCGATGAATTCCAAGGTGTTCCCGGCCATCGACTCGCTGGTGGCGAAGACCGGCGAGCGGGTGCGCATCCGCATGGGCAACCTGTCGATGTGGAACCACCCGATGCATGTGCACGGGGTGTCGTTCGAGGTGACCGGCTCCGATGGCGGGCGCTGGCCGCGCAACCAGTGGCGCAAGGAGACCACCGAGATCGTCGCGGTCGGCCAGACCCGCGATATCGAGTTCGTCGCACCGCCGGGCGACTGGGCGTTCCACTGCCACATGACCCACCACACCATGAACCCGATGGGGCACGGCATCGCCAACACCCTGGGCGTGGACCAGTCCGGTCTCGAGGAGGAGATCCGTACGCTGCTGCCCGGCTACATGGCGATGGGCGAACACGGCATGGCGGATCACCAGGACCACACCGACGGCGGGCATATGCGCGGGCCGGAGAACACCCTGGCGATGGGTATGGGCCAGGGGCCGTTCGGCAACATCGGCATGGGCGGCATGTTCACCCTGATCAAGGTGCGCGACGACCTGGAACCCGGGGACTTCCGAGATCCCGGCTGGTACTGGCACCCGGAGGGGGAGGTCGCCCGTCGCGTGAGCAGCGACCCCGATTTCGGCAATCCGGTACGCCGCGGCAAGGTCGCGGATGCGGATTCCGACGGGCTCCCGACCCCCAGCCGCGATGCGCATGGCGGGCACGGAGGCCATGGCGGCCACGGGGGGGCATGGAGGACATAACGGCCACGGAGGCCACAACCACTGAGCTTCCTCCGGCGCGGGCGCCGGGACCGCCGCAAGGCGGCCCCCGGTGGCCTGTGGCCGGCGGACTCTGACACGACACGACTGCACTTGAACAACTTGAGGACTACATGATGACGATTGGTAACCGCAATATCCTGCGTTCCGCCCTTGCGGCCCTGCTGCTGGCCTTCGCCAGCCCCCTGCTGGCCCACGAGGGCGAAATAGGACAGGTCCCGGAGGATGGCTCCACGGTGCAGGGCACCCCGGAGGAGATCGGGATTCACTTCGATGGCGCGATGCGCATCACCCAGTTCGACGTGATCGGCCCGCAAGGCCGCGTGTCTCTGGAGAACGAGCCGGGCAGTGATCCGACCGAGGAGTACCATGTGCGCCCGGCCGGCGACCTGGAACCGGGTCGTTACGAGGTGCGCTGGCGCGGTCTGGCCCGCGACGGCCACATGATGTCCGGGAGCTTCCGCTTCACGGTGGAGAACTAGGCCGTGGCCTGGCTGTCTGCGCTGTCCGATGTGGATGCCTGGACGGTCGCCATGATGCTGGTGGCGGCCGGGTTCTATGCCGGTGCCTTGCTGGCGGCCGGGGCGGTGCTGTTTCGCCTGGCGTTTCCGGATCTGCCCGATCCGGAACGTCGGGCGGCCAGCCGCATGGGTGCGATCGCGGCCTGGGTCGCGATCGTGCTGGCGCTGGTCCAGTGGCCGCTGCAGGCCGGATACCTCGGGGGTGGCAATGGTGCGGCCGCCTTCGACCCCATGCTGCTCGGCATGGTGTTCGAGGGGGCGCAGGGAACCCGGCTGGTCCTGGCCGTGAGCGGTTTGTTGCTGGTGCAGGCGATCCTGCTGGATGCCCGTTGGCTGCCGGGGCTGGGCTACGGTCTCAGCCTTGCCGGCGTATTGTTGGTGATGCTCGCCTTCGTGCAGGTCGGGCACACGGTGGACGAGCCGCGCGCCCTGCTGGGAGGGCTGCTGGTGCTGCATCTGCTGGCCGCGGCCTTCTGGATCGGTTCGTTGTGGCCGCTGTATCGCCTGGCGGGGCACCCGCCGGCGGGTCGTGATGCCGCGCGCATCCTGGCGCGCTTCGGCCAGGTGGCGGTGTTCGGGGTCGGGCTGCTGGTGCTTGCCGGTGTGGTGCTGGCGGCCTTGCTGCTGGGCGGTGTCACGCCATTGCTCACCTCGGGCTATGGGCAGTTCCTGATCGGCAAGGTCCTGATCGTCGGGTTGCTCCTGCTGCTGGCCGCCGCGAACAAGTGGCGGCTGGTACCGGCGTTCGAGCGCGGCGAACCCGGGGCTCCCGGACGGCTGCGCCGCAGTATCGCGCTGGAGGGCGGCCTGGTCGCGTCGATCCTGCTGCTGACCGCGGTACTGACCACGGTCAGTTCACCGGCCGGTGGATAGGCGACGCGGGCGCTAGCGGTTCGTCGTCAGATGGGTCGCTGGGCGACCGTGGCGGCGAGTTCGACGTCCTCGCCCTCGCGCTGGACACGGATGTCGAGGGTCGCGCCGGGCGAGGTGCGGGCGATCACGTTGAGCGCTTCACGCGGGGTGTTCACGCTGCTGCCGTCCAGGTGGGTGATGATGTCCCCCGGTCGGATTCCAGCTTCTTCCGCAGGCCCCTCGCGCAGGATGCCGGCGACCAGCACGCCGCGCGGCGTGTCCAGGCCGAAGGATTCGGCCAGTTCGCGGTTCATTGCCTGGACCTCGATCCCCAGCCAGCCGCGGGCGACGAAGCCCTGTTCGATGATCTCGGTCATCACGCTGCGCGCCAGATCCACCGGGATCGCGAAGCCGATGCCGTGGGAGCCGCCGGAGCGCGAGAAGATCGCAGTGTTGATACCGACGACCTCGCCGCGCGCATTGATCAGCGCGCCGCCGGAATTGCCCGGATTGATCGCCGCGTCGGTCTGGATGAAGTCCTCGAAGGTGTTGATCCCGAGCTGGTTGCGCCCGGTGGCGGAGACGATCCCCTGGGTCACCGTCTGGCCGACGCCGAAGGGGTTGCCGATGGCGAGCACGACGTCACCCACCCGCAGGTCGCTGGAGTGCCCCACCGTGGCCACACCGAGCCCCGGCGCGCGCACGCGCAGCACGGCGAGGTCCGTATCCGGATCGATGCCGATGATCTCGGCGGGGTGGGCCTCGCCGCCGGGGAGCATGATGGCAATGGCATCAGCCTCCTCGATCACGTGGTGATTGGTGAGGATGTGCCCCTGTTCGGTCATGATGACCCCGGAACCGAGGCTGGACTGCTCCTGTTCACCCGGCGGAAGGGGCTGGCCGAAGAATTCATGCAGGCCGAGGCCGGAGGGCCGGTCGATGGTGCGCGAGGTCATGATGTTGACGACCGCGGGCGCGGCGCGGCGTACGCCGTCGGCGTAGCTGGCCGGCGCACCCGTGGCGCCCGGGGCCGGCACGGGTGCGGCGACCTGCAGATCGGCGCCGGATTCGTCGCGACCGAGGATCTCGGGGAAGAACACCGCGATCACCACGGCCAGGGCAATGCCGGTCAGCGCGGCTTGCAGCAGAAAGCGAGAGAAATTCACCATATGTCGAATATACCGAATCAGCGTTCAACAGGGGATCCCGCCGTGGTCAATCGCGATGAACTGATGCAGGCGCTGAATGCGGAGCTCGAGCCGGAGCGCTTCCGCGATTACTGCCCGAATGGCCTGCAGGTGGAGGGGCGCCGCGAGATCCGCCGGATCGTCAGCGGGGTGACCGCCTCCCTGGCACTGGTGGAGGCGGCGGTGGAGGCCGGGGCCGACCTGATCCTGGTGCACCACGGGTACTTCTGGAAGGGCGAACCGCAGGAGGTGACCGGCATGAAGCGCGAGCGCATGCGCCTGCTGCTGGCCCATGACATCAACCTGGTCGCCTACCACCTGCCGCTGGATGCCCACCCGGTGCTTGGCAACAACACCCAGTTGGCCGGGCGCCTGGGATTCGCGATCGATGGTGTACTGCGCGAGGACGGCGTCGGCCAGGTGGGGAGCCCGGCGCGGGTGATGTCGGCGCCCGACATGCAGGCGCATATCAGCAACGTGCTGGGGCGCGAGGCGCTGTGCGTGGAGGCCGGTGACCATCCCATCCGCCGCATCGCCTGGTGTACCGGCGGGGCCCAGTCCCTGCTTTCCGAGGCCGCGGCACAGGGAGTGGATGCCTATATCAGTGGCGAGATCTCCGAGCAGACCACCCACGAGGCGCGCGAGCTGGGGGTGCACTACTTCGCTGCCGGACATCATGCGACCGAGCGCTACGGGGCCCCGGCCCTGGGCCAGTGGTGCGCGGAGCGCTTCGGTCTCGAACACCAGTTTATCGAGATCGACAATCCCGCCTGAGCGGGGGCGATCCCGCCCGCACGCGACCGCGTGCGAGATTGCAGTGCAGCCTGTTCGCTTTGGGGGCGTGCCGGATGCCCCGTCCGCGCCCTTCTGTAATCAGTTGGTTATAGAGGTTTTTGGCGCGCGTGACCAAGCGCAATGCTCGGTCTTAAGGCAGTAATCTACTTGACCTTATTAGCGTGTTCGGGAATTCTATCGGATTTTACAGCCCGCCCAGATGGGTATTCGCGCGTGCGGCCAAGGCCCCTCGCGTTCAGGCTGCGCCTTGGTTGCGTGGCTGCGGGAATACGATTTCAACACGTTGTTTGGAGAGACAAACATGGCAAACCAAGGCGTAAACCGAGGCCGGCGCCGGTTCCTCGTCGCCGCGACATCTGTCGTAGGCGGAGCCGGGGTCGCCGCTGTCGCGGCCCCGTTCCTGGCGTCCTTGCAGCCCAGCGCGCGCGCTCAGGCGGCCGGGGCCCCTGTCGAGTTCGACGTGTCCGCTGTCGAGCCGGGCCAGCGTGTCAGCGTCGAATGGCGCGGCCAGCCCATCTGGGTCGTGCGACGCACCGAAGAGATGATCGCCGGTTTGTCCGAGGTGACCGACCGTCTGCGTGATCCGGAGTCCGAGGTCGAGAGCCAGCAGCCGGAATACGCGCAGAACGAGCACCGTTCGCGCAATCCCGAGTTCCTGGTCGTGATCGGCATCTGCACCCATCTGGGCTGCTCGCCCACCTACCGCCCGGAGATCGGCGACCCCGAGATGGGTTCCGACTGGCAGGGTGGCTGGCTGTGCGGCTGCCACGGCTCCCGCTTCGACCTGGCCGGCCGCGTGTATCGCAACATGCCGGCGGCGACCAACCTGGTGATCCCGCGCCACATGTACCGCACGGACACCTTGCTTGTCATTGGTGAAGACGAAGACGGGGAGGCGATCTAAATGGCCAGCAATCCTGATACCAAGATCCAGGGCGGTCTGCTGGGCTGGGTCGATGCCCGCTTCCCGCTCTCCCAGATGTGGAACGAGCATCTGGCGCAGTACTACGCGCCGAAGAACTTCAACTTCTGGTATTTCTTCGGCTCCCTGGCGCTGCTGGTGCTGGTCATCCAGATCGTCTCCGGCATCTTCCTGACCATGTTCTACAAGCCCGATGCGGAACTCGCGTTCGCGTCGGTCGAGTACATCATGCGCGACGTGGAGTGGGGCTGGCTGATCCGCTACATGCATTCCACCGGCGCCTCGATGTTCTTCGTGGTCGTCTATCTGCACATGTTCCGGGCGCTGCTGTACGGCTCCTACAAGAAGCCGCGCGAGCTGATCTGGATCTTCGGTGTGCTGATCTACCTGGTGCTGATGGCCGAGGCCTTCGCCGGCTACCTGCTGCCGTGGGGCCAGATGTCCTACTGGGGCGCGCAGGTGATCGTGAACCTGTTCCAGACCATCCCGTATATCGGGCCGGATCTGGTGACCTGGATTCGCGGTGACTTCCTGCTCTCCGATGCCACGCTGAACCGCTTCTTTGCGCTGCACGTGATTGCCCTGCCGCTGGTGCTGATCATGCTGGTGGCCGCGCACATCATTGCGCTGCACGAAGTGGGCTCCAACAACCCGGACGGCATCAACATCAAGGAAAACAAGGACGAGAACGGCATCCCGAAGGATGGCATCCCGTTCCACCCGTACTACTCCGTGAAGGATCTGGTCGGTGTCGGCGTGTTCCTGATGGTCTTTGCCGTGATCATGTTCTTCTTCCCGACCGGTGGCGGCCTGTTCCTGAAGCCGGACAACATGATCCCGGCCGACCCGCTGGTCACCCCGGATCTCATCCCGCCGGTGTGGTACTTCACCTCGATGTATTCGGTGCTGCGATCCGTGCCGGATCCGTTCCTCGGCGTGGTCGCGATGGGCCTTGCGGTGGTGATGCTGTTCTTCATCCCGTGGCTGGATCGCAATCCGGTACTGTCGATGCGCTACCGCTCGTTCGCGGCCAAGTTCAACCTGGCGGTGTTCGTGGTGGCCTTCGTGATCCTCGGCTGGCTGGGTCTGCAGCAGGCCACCACGGAAGTGAGCGAGATGAGCCTGCGCTTCTCCACGGTCTACTTCGCGTTCTTCTTCCTGCTGTGGTTCCTCAGCAAGGAACGCTCCGCGGTCTTCAGCCTGATCGCATTCGCCGTGGTGGTGGGCATCTACACGATCTACGACATCCTGCGTTTCGATCCGAGTGACGCGAGTCTGATCATGTGGTCCTGGCTGATTCCGACCGTGTATCTGTTCGTGACCATGGTGGCCCCCGCCTTCGCGCGTGGCCTGGGCCGTGACCGTGCCGTTCCGGAAAGGGTGACTTCGTAATGAAAACGCTGATTGCAACTACGTTCCTGGCCGCTGCGGCCCTGTTCACCGTCCCGGCCGCCTCGGCGGCCGGGTACGACGGTGACCTGGAGAAAGCCAATATTGACGTGACCAATGAGGCCTCGCTGCAGCGCGGTGCCAACCTGTTCATGAACTACTGCATGGGTTGCCACTCCACGGAGTACATGCGCTACAACCGCGTCGCGCGGGATATCGGGCTGACCGAGCAGCACATGGAAGAGAACTTCATCTTCATTACCGACGAAGCCGGTGATCCGGTCGGCGTGGGTTCGCTGATGAAGAACGCCATGAGCGACGACTACGGCGAAGAGGCCTTCGGCGTGGTCCCGCCCGACCTGACCATGACCACCCGCATCCATGGCGAGGACTGGGTCTACACCTTCCTGAAGAGCTTCTATGTGGATGAGTCGCGTCCGCTGGGCGCGAACAATACCGTGTTCAGCAACGTCGGCATGCCGCACGTGCTGTGGGAGCTCCAGGGCTGGCAGGAGAAGGTTGTCGACGAGGACGGCAACGAGCGTCTCGAGTTGGTGCGCTCCGGTAGCATGACGCCCAGCGAATACGACCGCGCCGTGCGCGACATCGTCACCTACCTCTCCTACATGGGCGAGCCGATGCAGCTGGACCGCCAGCGGATCGGCCTGTACGTCCTGATTTTCCTCGGGATCTTCACGATCCTGGCCTACTTCTTGAAAAAGGAGTACTGGAAAGACGTACACTAGGCGGCCTGAACCGTCGCCGGCGCACTGATCAAGGATGATCGCGCGCCGGTGTTATTGACCGTCTGCCCGGCGTGGCCTCGTGCCTGGCCGGGCTAGGGAGAAAGCCATGGCGCTGGTCGCCAACCGTCGTTCCGTTATGACCCTGTTTTCTGCTCACGACTGTGTGCGCTGCCACCGGGTGCGCATCATCCTTGCGGAGAAGGACATCGCCGTGGATGTCGTGAATCTCGGGCCGGACGAGCTGCCCGAGGATCTCTCCGATCTGAATCCGTACAACGAGGTCCCGACCCTGGTGGATCGCGATCTGGCCCTGTACGGGACGCATGTCATCACCGAATACCTGGACGAGCGTTTTCCGCATCCGCCGTTGATGCCGGTGGATCCGGTTTCGCGGGCGGCCGCGCGGCTGGCGCTTTATCGCGTGGAACGCGACTGGTACGAGGGGCTGGACGCGGTCTACAAGGCCTCCGGCTCGGGGTTGACCAAGGCGCGCAAGATCCTGCGCGAGAGCCTGGTGAGCTCGGCGGAGATCTTCGAACTCAAGCCGTACTTCCTGAGTGACGAGTTCTCCATCGTTGACTGTGCCATCGCGCCCGTGATGTGGCGGCTTCCGGCGGTCGGTATCGACCTGGCCTCGCTGCCGCAGGCGATCCAGGAATACGCCGACCGTGTGTGCAAGCGCGAGTCTTTCCAGGTGAGTCTGACCGAGGCCGAGCGCGAGCTGCGCCTGTGACTTCGTCGCGCCCCTATCTGCTCCGTGCGCTGTGGGAGTGGGTCACGGATAACGGCTTCACGCCGCATATCCTGGTCGACGCCACGGTCGAGGGTGTGGTCGTGCCCGAGGCCTTTGTGGATCAGGGCAAGATCACCCTGAACGTTGGTCCCTCCGCGGTACAGGCGCTGAATATCGGGGACGACGCCGTGGCCTTCTCGGCCCGCTTCGCCGGCAACCCGATGGATGTGTTTGTGCCGATGCCAGCGGTCCTGGCGGTCTACGCCCGCGAGAACGGGCAGGGCATGATGTTCGGCAGTGAGCCGGGGCCCGGCCCCGAGGACGATGGTCCAGGCGCGCCGCCGGATGGGTCCGGTGATGGCGGGGGCGGAGAGGATGCCCCGGCGCCCAGGCGCAAGGGGCCGTCGCTAAAGGTCGTCAAGTAGTGCGCAGGGCCCCGTATGGGGCCCGTTTCTTTTCCGGGGATGTGTGCCGGACGAAGGGGGCGTCGCCTCAGGCCGGGCCGGGTGCCTTGCCGGGGTTGAGGATGTTGTCGGGATCGAACTCGCGCTTGATGCCCGCCATCAGCCCCAGAGCCACCGGGTCCAACTCGCGCGCCACATAGGGCCGCTTGACCAGACCGATGCCGTGTTCCCCGGACAGGGTGCCGCCGAGCGCGAGGACCAGCGTAAAGACCCCGTCCAGGCAGCGTTCGGCCGCCGCCAGTTCCTGAGGGTCGTCCGGGTTGACCAGCAGGTTCACGTGGATGTTGCCGTTGCCGGCATGGCCGAAATTCACGATCTTGATCGCGTGCTCCGTGGCCAGGCGGTCCAGGCCCGCGATAAGGTCGGGGATGCGCGAGACCGGCACGACCACATCCTCGTTGATCTTCTTGGGCGCGACCGTCCGCAGCGCCGGGGACAGGGCCTTGCGTACGGCCCACAGGGCCTGTGCCGCCTCGGGGGTGTCGGCGCTGTGGGTCTCGAGGCAACCGGGGCCCTCGGCCGCGGTGCGCACGCCGGCGGTGGTGGCGTCGATACCGGCCTCGGTGCCATCCGTTTCGATCATCAGGATGGCGCCGGCGCCCGCGGGCAGGGGGCAGTCCGGATCATAGTCGCGAATCATGGCAATGGCGGAGTGGTCCATGAATTCCAGCGCCGAGGGGACTTCCGCTCGGGCCATCAGGCGCGAGACGGCGCGGGCAGCGTCGCCGACATTGCGATATACCGCCTGGATCAGGCGGGTCGCCTCCGGCCTGGGGGTGAGGCGCAGCGTGGCCTCCGCGATCACGGCCAGCGTGCCCTCGGAGCCGATCAGCAGCCGGGTGAGGTCGTAACCCACGACACCCTTGGTGGTGTGGACCCCGGTGCGAAAGGCCTCTCCGGTGCCGGCCACGCCGGCGAGGCCCAGGGTGTTGTCCCGCGGGGTGCCGTACTTCACCGCATGCGGCCCCGCGGAGTTGTACGCCAGGTTGCCGCCCAGGGTGCAGTAGGCGCTGCTGGTCGGATCCGGTGGCCAGAAGAAGCCATGGCGTCCCGCGGCCTCCTGGATTTCGCCGTTGGTGACGCCGGGTTCCGCGATCAGCCAGCGATTGTCCGGGTCCACCTCGAGGATGCGGTTCATGTGCTCGAAGGACACCACCAGCCCCCCGTGATCCGGCACTGCGGCACCCGTGGTGCCCGTCCCGCGTCCGCGGCAGGTGAGGGCGACGCCCAGGCGCCGGCACAGCCGTACCAGCTCGCGCACGGTATCCGCGTCGCGCGGGAAGGCCACCGCGTCGGGCACCGCGTGGAGCTTCGAGTTGTCCGCGCCATACGTCCAGCAGTCCGCCGGATCGAGTAGCCGATCGCCGGGTGCCAGCAGTTGTTCCAGTTCGCGGGTCAGTGGAGTCATGGGGCGGGCTTTGGATTCAAGGGAGCCGGTTTAATCGGTGGGTGCCTGGATGGCGTCCTGCAGCCACTCGATCCGGTCGCGGCCATCCAGGGTCATGACATCGAAACGCACCGGCCCGTTCCAGGCATGCTCCTGCAAATAGGCCTCGGCGACCCGGAGCAGGCGCGCCTGCTTGCGTCGGTCGATGCTCTCCGCGCCGCCGCCGAATCCCGGGTGGCTGCGCTTGCGTACCTCCACCAGCACCAGCGTGTCGCCCTCCTGGGCGACGAGGTCGAGCTCGCCATACGGACGGCGGACGTTGCGCGCCCGGATCTCCAGGCCGCGCGTCTCGAGGTAGGCGGCGGCCCGGTCCTCGGCGGCCTGCCCCGAGACGCCCGGGCGAAACACTCAGGAGCCTCCGGCGGGGAGGTCGATGCGCCGGGGTTCGCCGCGCTCGAAGCGCGCCCAGGCCGGTTCCCGCACCCATTCGTGATTGAACGGGTTCAGTCCCCAGGTCCCGGTGGCGCCGACCAGCTGGTGATGCGGGGCGGCGCGCACCGCTTCCTGGCGCAGGCTCAGGCGCAGCGCATCCATCCCCAGGGCGACAAAGCGAGGCAGTGCCTCGTCGCCGGCGTCTGCCTCTTCGTCCAGCGGGCGTACCCGGTCGAACAGGCGCGGCGCGTCGGGAAACACGATCCCGTTCAGGTCGGCATCGCGATTGGCATCCGGACGGCCCGAATAGACATGGGCCGTCGCCATCATCGGCAGGTGGCTCGCGCGGTGAAAGTGCACGTGCGGCACGATACGCCGCACCTGCGGGGCCGACCCGGCGATGAACAGATGGTCCACATCGGCACGTACCTGCGGATCCGCCTCCAGTTCCAGCCCGGTCCGGCGCGCCACCTCGCGAATGCGGGATTCGCTTTGTGGGATACCCAGGGCATTGCCAATGGTGGCGTTCAGTTCGCCCGCAGTGGGCTGGACCCGGATCACGTCGCGTGGGCGTCGGTCGTCCTCGGCGAGCGTCGCCTGGTAGGCGCTCGCCACGCGATCGCCGAAGGCCCCCTCCGGCAGGATCACCAGCGGGTGCAGCCAGCCGGCGCGCGCGGCGCGATCGGCCACCGCCCGGGCGTCCTCTTCCGGGTTCAGGGCCAGCGTGGTCATCGCTTCGTGGACAATGGTGCCGGCCCGGTTCAGCAGCACGGATGGAACGGCCTGGTCGCTGTTTGCGACCTGCTGAACCGATTCGCGCCGCAGTGGGCCGATGATGCGTGCGACGCCCGATTCTACGCCGCGACGGTAGAGCGCGGCCGCGGCATCCGGCTCCCCGCGAGTGTCGCGCACGATCAGGCGCCCGTTGCTGGCCCCCTCTGCGTAGTAGGCGCGGGTGATCCCGTCCAGGACCGCATTGCCGAGTTCGCCGAGATCGCCCGACAGGGGCAGGAGCACCAGAGTGTCGCCCGGTGCGTCCGGCGTCAGGGGATGGGACGCCAGCAGCTCCGGCAGCAGGCTGTTGGCCGGGTGCGAGGGATGGCGTTCCCGCCACTGGCCAGCGGCCTGGCGTGCTGCGTCCTGCGTGCCGGCGCCGCGCAGCAACCGGAACAGGCTGACCCAGGCATCGCCATCCGGCGGGTGGTTGCCGATCACTCGTTCGCGCTGGGCCGGGCGCAGGGCCGCGAGCAGACCCCACAGGCGCTGCTGGTTCTCGCTGTGCAGATCCGGCTCCATGATCAGGAGCCCGTCCAGGCGCAGGCGGGCGTCCAGGGCCTGATACCATTGGCCTTCGTGTTCCAGCAGCCGGGCGTGGAGCGACAGGCCTTCACGATAGACCTCCGGTGAACGCGTCGGATCGTCCGGATCGTCCGCCCCGAGACGCTCGCGGGCCAGGTCCCAGTCACGCTGGGCCGCCGCCAGGCGCGCGCCCAGCAGGCGGCCGGCCTGGGAGTCCCGTTCGGCGTCGGGCAGCTCGGCCCAGAGGGTGTCGGCCCGCTCCAGCTGATCCGGCGTCGCCGGGTCCAGTGCCAGGACGGCTTCGATCGCACCCCGGACCGTCTCGGGTTCCGGGCGCGAACGCGCTTCGCTCAGCAGCAGGCTGGCGCGGACCTCCGGCGGGAGTTCAGCCAGGTCCGCGCGGGGTTCGGGTTCCGGGGCCGGCTCCGGGTCCGGGCGCGGCGTGGCGCACCCGACCACAATGGCCGAGGCCAGTAGCAACAGAGCAAGGCGGGACAGGGGCCGGGCGTGTCCGGCGCGATGAAGGGGTCGGGGCACGATGGTGGTCACGAGGTTTCCCTGGCGAATGAGGAGTCAGTATTGAAAGCGCATCAGGCCGTGTCAACGAACTGGGGCACGTTGTGGGTAGTGGCCACGCCGATTGGTAATCTCGGCGACATGAGCCCGCGTGCGGGCGAGATCCTGGCCCGGGTGCAGCGGATTGCCGCGGAGGATACGCGACACAGCGCCGGACTGCTGGCCCACCTGGGTGTGCATACGCCGCTGGTCAGCCTGCACGAGCACAACGAGGCCGAGCGAATCCCGGCGCTGCTCGAGGCATTGCAGGCGGGGGAGTCGGTGGCCCTGGTCTCGGATGCGGGCACGCCGCTGGTGTCCGATCCCGGCTTCCGTCTGGTGCGCGCGGCGCGGGAGGTGGGCGCGCCGGTGCGGGCCGTTCCGGGCCCCAGCGCCCCGCTGGCGGCGCTGGCCGTGGCGGGGTTGCCATCCGACCGCTTCTGTTTCGAGGGCTTTCTGCCGCACGCGGCCGGGGCGCGTCGGCGGCAGCTGGAGGTGCTGCTGGCCCAGCCGGTTACCACGATCGTATTCGAGTCGTCTCATCGTATCCGGGCTGCGGCCGGGGACCTTGCCGGACTGGCGCCCGAGCGCGAGGTATTCCTGGCGCGCGAGCTGACCAAGCAGTTCGAGGAGCACTACCGGGGCGTCGCTGCGGACCTCCCGGCCTGGCTGGATGCGGATGCCAACCGCACCCGCGGCGAGTTTGTCCTGATCCTGGGGGCGGCGCCGGCCCCGGAAACCGGCGGCGAGGCCGACGAGCCGCTGGCGGCCGAACACGAGCGCCTGCTCACCGCGCTGCTGCAGGAGCTCCCCCTCAAGCGTGCCGCGCGCCTGCTCTCCGATGCGACCGACCTGCCACGCAACCGCGTCTACGCCCGCGCCCTGGCCCTCAAGGACGCCCAAAGCTAAGGCCTGTTTTTCACCACGAAGCACACGAAGGGACGAAGAAGGGCAAGGTCAAGGGCGCTTCAGAGGAAGTCGCGAAGGTTTGAAGGAATGAATGCGGGTTGAACCCACTGGGCTCGGACGGTGTAGCAATGAGTGTCCGGCCAATCCTGCCAGCAGTAACGCCCTTCTATCCTTCCAGCCTTCCTGTCATTGCTTTTGACCTTGCCCTTCTTCGTGCCTTCGTGTGCTTCGTGGTGAACAAAAGGGGGGCGTCGGCGGCCAGGCCCCTGAAAAGCCTTGCGTTCCGGGGCGGGGCGGCGTACAAGGAGCGCGGGAGTCGGCCGGGCAGTCGCTGCATCCTCGGATGTGGAGGAAAGTCCGGGCTCCGCAGGGCAGGACGCCAGGTAACACCTGGGCGGCGCGAGCCGACGGAAAGTGCCGCAGAAAATACACCGCCGATGGCCTTCGGGCACAGGTAAGGGTGAAATGGTGCGGTAAGAGCGCACCGCGCGACTGGTAACAGTTCGTGGCAGGGTAAACCCCGTCCGGAGCAAGGCCAAATAGGGGTGCATGGTGTGGCCCGCATCGCACCCGGGTAGGCTGCACGAGGCGTCCGGTGACGGACGTCCCAGATGAATGACTGTCCACGACAGAACCCGGCTTATGGCCGGCTCCCACTTTTTCCCACCTGCGAGTCTCCCGCCGCCGTGCCGGTTCGGGCCGGTCCCGCTGTGTCCGCGGCAAACTTGTAAAGTGATGCATGAAGTTTGGGCCTCAACGCAAGGCTTTTAATACCCTTCTTCCAGCTCTTTCGGCGCCCTCGCGTCGGTCGCGCTAAGTCTCTGTGATTCAACGCTTATTTTTTGTTTTTCGGGGTCGATTTTCTTGACTCTGGAGGATGCCCGTACCTATAGTGTCGAAAAGTGGGTCAAAGTGGGGAAAGGTGGGTAACCACCGCTACCAGCCATGTTTCGAGGCGTCAGCCAGCTCAATCTGGATGCGAAGGGCCGCCTGGCCATGCCGGCGCGGTATCGCGACGACCTCGCTGCGAGCTGCAACAGCCAGCTGGTGATTACCGTTGATCCCTCCCGTTGCCTCCTCCTCTACCCGTTTCCGGAATGGGAGCGCATCGAGCAGAACCTGATGTCCCGCCCCAACATGAATCCCAAGGTGCGCAACCTGCAGCGCCTGCTGGTGGGTCACGCCACCGAATGCGAGCTGGATGGCAGCGGTCGGTTGCTGCTGCCCACTCCCCTGCGTCAGTACGCCGGCCTGGAAAAGCGGGTCGTGCTGCTGGGGCAGGGCAAGAAGTTCGAGATCTGGGACGAGGCCACCTGGGAGGAGACCTGCGCCCAGGTGCTGGGGGGTGACGTGGATGACGAAGCGCTCGAGTCCATCGCGTTGTGACGGGCATGGAATCCGTCTCCCATATTCCGGTGCTGCGCGACGCGGTGCTGGAGGGCCTGGCCGTGCGAGCTGACGGCTTCTATGTCGATGGCACCTTCGGCCGCGGTGGCCATAGCCGGGCCATCCTGGCGCGGCTGGGGCCGGAGGGCCGGCTGCTGGCCATGGACCGCGACCCGGAAGCCGCGGCGTCCGCCGAGGCGCTGGCCGACGACCCCCGCTTCGCCTTCGAGGCCGGGCCGTTCTCGACCATGGCGGACACGTTGCGCCGGCGCTTTCCCGAACGCGGTCCGGACGGGGTGTTCCTGGATCTGGGCGTGTCCTCGCCGCAGCTCGATACGCCCGAGCGCGGCTTCAGCTTTCAGCATGATGGTCCGCTGGATATGCGCATGGACCCCGCCAGTGGCGAGAGCGCCGCGGACTGGCTGGCGCGCGCCGACGAGGGCGAGATCGCCGATGTGATCTACCACTATGGCGAGGAGCGCCACTCGCGGCGTATCGCCCGCGCCATCGTGGCCGCGCGGGCCGAGGCGCCGATCACCCGCACCGCCGCGCTGGCCGAGATCGTGCGCCGGGCCGTGCCGAAGCGCGAGCCGGGCAAGCACCCGGCGACCCGCACCTTCCAGGCCCTGCGCATCTTTGTGAACCGGGAGCTGGCCGAACTGGAGCAGTGGTTGGCCACGATCCCGGACGTCCTGCCGCCCGGCGCGCGGCTGGTGGTCATCAGCTTTCATTCGCTGGAAGACCGCATGGTGAAGCAGGCCCTGCGCAAGCCGGTGTCCGACGTGCGGCTACCGAAGGGCCTGCCGGTGATGCCGGAGGAGCCGGAGCGCAAGCTGCGGCCGGTCGGCAAGCCGGTGCACGCCGATCGCGAGGAACAGCGCATCAATCCGCGCTCGCGCTCGGCCGTGCTGCGTGTCGGGGAGCGACTCTGATGGTCGTGCGCGGACTTCTGGCAGTGGCGCTGGCGACCGGCGTGTTTGCCTCGGCGATCGGGGTCGTCGCGGCGAAGCACGAGGCCCGCCAGGCCTTCGTCGACCAGCAGCAGGCGCTCGCCCAGCGCGATGTCCTGAATCTGGAATGGACGCAGTTGCAGATCGAGCAGTCGACCTGGGCGACCCAGGGCCGGGTCGAGGAACAGGCGCGCCGGCAGCTGGACATGATCCAGCCGGATTCCGACCGCATCGTGGTGATCGGGGGTGATGCGTGGGCGCGCTGAAGCGGCAGATCAGCGGCGGTCGCCTGAAGGTCGTGATCGGCGTGTTCGCGCTGGCGGGCATCGCGCTGCTGTTGCGCGCCGTCGACCTGCAGGTGCTGGAGCGGGACTTCCTGACCTCGCAGGGCGAACAGCGCCAGGTGCGCACCCTGACCGAGTCCGCCCATCGCGGCATGATCACCGATCGCCATGGCGAACCGCTGGCGATCTCGGCCCCGGTGCAGACCGCCTGGGCCAATCCGCAGGACCTGATGGAACAGCGCGATCGCTGGTCGGATCTGGCGGCGGCGCTGGAGGTGGAGCCTGCGTGGCTGGCGGAGCGGATCGAGAGCCGGTCCTCGCGCGAGTTCGTCTATCTGCGCCGCCACATGCTGCCGGAACAGGCCGAACGCGTGGCCGCGCTGCGCATGCAGGGGGTGGGGCTGACCCGCGAGTTCCGTCGCTACTATCCGCACGGCGAGGCGACGTCGCACGTACTCGGCTACACCAACATCGACGATCAGGGCCAGGAGGGCGTCGAGCTGGCCTTCGATCAGTGGCTCTCGGGCCAGCCGGGAGCCAAGCGCGTGCTGCGCGATCGCCACGGCCGCACCATCCGCGACGTCGCCAGCATTCGCCCCGCGCGGGACGGCAATACGCTGGCGCTGACCCTGGATCAGCGCCTGCAGTACCTGGCCTACCGCGAGCTGAAGGCCGCGGTCGCCGAACACAACGCGCGGGGCGGCTCCGCGGTGATGCTGGACGCCCGCAGCGGCGAGGTGCTCGCGCTGGTCAACCAGCCCGGCTTCAATCCGAATAACCGTGGTGCCATCCGTTCCGACCGCGCTCGCAACCGCGCCATCACCGATACCATGGAGCCGGGCTCGGTGATGAAGCCCTTCACCGTCGCGGCGGCCCTGGATGCCGGGGTGGTGGATGCCAACGCCACCCTGGAGACCGGCCCCGGTACCATGCGTGTCGGGCGCCTGACCGTTCGTGACCTGCGCGATTACGGGACCATCGACCTGACCACCCTGATTGCCCGCTCCAGCAACGTCGGGGCCACGCAGCTGGCGCTGGAAACCCCGGCGGATCGCTTCTGGCAGACCCTCCACCAGGCCGGATTCGGGCAGGCGCCGGGCACCCATTTCCCCGGCGAGGCCCGCGGGCGCCTGCGGGACTTCACCACCTGGCGCGAGGTCGAGCAGGCCACGCTCGGCTATGGCTACGGCCTGTCGCTGTCGCCGCTGCAGATGGCGGCCGCCTACACCGCCTTCGCCAACGACGGCGAGCGCGTGCCGGTCCGGCTGGTGCGCACCGCCGACGACCTGCGCGAACCGGCGCGGGTGATGTCCCCGCGCACCGCGCGCCAGGTACTGGCGATGATGGAACACGTGATCGGCACCGAGGGCACGGCCCGCCAGGCGGCGATCGATGGCTACCGGGTGGCCGGCAAGACCGGCACCAGCCGCAAGAGCGGCCCGGGCGGCTATACCGAGGACCGCTATTTCTCCAGTTTTGTCGGACTGGCCCCGGCCTCCGATCCGCGCTTCGTGATGGCCGTGGTCATCGACGAACCCGATGCCGGGGTCTACTACGGCGGCGCCGTCGCGGCCCCCGTGTTCCGGCAGGTGGTGGGCTCGGCCCTGCGCATGTTTAATGTGCGTCCGGACGCGATGCCGGAAATCCCGATGCGGGTGGCGGCGGAACACGAGGGGGCCACATGATGGCCGCCCGCGATACCCGAGGCGAGGCTGCACCCGTGCTGGGCGATCTGCTGCCCGCCGGGTCCCTGCGCCCCGACCAGGCGGCCCTGCCGGTCGCCGACCTGGTCCAGGACAGCCGCAAGGTCGGCCCCGGCGCGGTCTTTGTGGCCCTGGCCGGCACCCACGGGCACGGTCTGGCGCACGCCGCCGATGCGGCTGGCCGTGGCGCCCGGGTCATCCTCTGGGACGAGGGCGAGCCCCCGGAATCCGCCGTGGAGGTCCCGCTGATCCATGTGCCGGGCCTGCGCGACCGGCTGCCGCAGATGGCGCGCGCTTTGTTCGGGGCGTGGCCGGAGGCGGCCCCCCTGGTGGCGGTGACCGGCACCGATGGCAAGACCACGGTGACCCACCTGATCGCGCTCGCCCTGGAGGCCCTGGGCCGGCCCACCGGCCTGATCGGCACCCTCGGCGTTGGGCGTCCCGGGCAGCTGGAGGCGACCGGGCACACCACGCCCGGGGTGCTCGATCTGCATCGTCATCTGGCGGATCTGGCGGGGTCCGGTTGCCAGGCCGTGGCGCTGGAGGCCTCCTCGCACGGTCTGGCGCAGGGGCGCCTTGCCGGGGCCCCGATCACGGTCGGCGTGCTGACCTGCCTGAGTTCCGACCACCTCGATTTCCACGGCAGTCAGGAGGCCTATGCCGAGGCCAAGGCCCGCCTGTTCGCCTGGCCCGGCCTGCAGACGGCGGTGCTGAATGTCGACGACGCCTTCGGGCGCCGGATCGCCGGGGGACTGCCGCCGGGTGTTCGCGCCCTGACCTACAGCGCGACCGGGGCGCCGGCCGACCTGCGCGCCCGCGACGTGGCGGCGACGCCGGACGGGCTGTGCTTCACGCTCGAGACCGAGGGCCAGACCCGCACGGTCCAGTCCACGCTGTTCGGCCTGTTCCAGGTGGGCAACCTGCTCGCGACCCTTGCCACGCTGCAGGCGCTGGGCCTGGAGCGTGAACAGGCCATCGCCGCCCTCGCGCGGCTGCCCGGCGTGCCCGGGCGCATGGAGCGCCTCCCGCTGCCCAACGGGGCCCTGGCGGTGGTCGACTATGCCCACACCGCCGAGGCGCTGGACGCCGCCTTGCGCGCCCTGCGGCCTCACACCGAGGGACGCCTGAGCGTGGTCTTCGGGTGCGGTGGCGAGCGCGACCGCGGCAAGCGTCCGGCGATGGGACGGGTGGCCTGCGAGCGTGCGGACGTGGTCTTCGTGACCGACGACAACCCGCGCGGCGAGGACCCGGCCGAGATCCGAGCCGAGATTCTTGCCGGCTGTGCCGCGGCCGCCGAATGCCACGAGATTGGTGACCGCGCCACCGCGATCGCCAGTGCCCTGGCGGAGGCCGGCGCGGGCGATGTGGTGCTGGTGGCCGGCAAGGGCCACGAGACCACTCAGGAGATTCGCGGGCAGCGGTATCCGTTCAGCGACCGCGAGCAGGTGCGAACCGTGGGGCGCCGGCATCTGCAGGACACGCGCGACCCGCAGCGCGCGACCGGGGAGGAGGGAGAATGATTCGCATGACCAGCCAGGAACTGGCCGAGGCCGTGAAGGGGCGCCTGCAGGGGGCGGGCGACGTGGCCTTCGAGGGCGTGTTCACGGACACCCGCGAGCCCCGCCCCGGGGCGCTGTTTATCGCGCTGAAAGGGCCCAACTTCGATGCCCACACGCAGGTGGCCGCCGATCTGCCGGCGCCGGTGCTGCTGGTGGAGCGCGCCCTGGATGTCCCGCAGCCGCAGGTCATTGTCTCCGATACGCGGGAGGCCCTGGGGCGACTCGGCCGCCACTGGCGCCGCCAGAGCCGGGCGCGGGTGATCGCCCTGACCGGTTCGAACGGCAAGACCACCACCAAGGAGATGCTGCGCTGCATCCTCGAGGGCGCAGGCTCCGTGCATGCCACCGCGGGCAATCTGAACAACGAGATCGGCGCGCCACTGACGCTGCTGGCCATGCCGCAGGACGTGGACTACGCGGTGATCGAGCTGGGCGCCAATCACGCCGGCGAGATCGGCCGTATGGTGCGCTGGGTCGAGCCGCAGGTGGCCATGATCACCAATGCCGGGCGCGCACATCTGGAGGGCTTCGGGAGCCTCGAGGGCGTGGCGCATGCCAAGGCCGAGATCTACTCCGGGCTGCCCGCCCAGGGCGGTACCGCCGTGATCAATCTGGACGACCCGTTTGCCGACTACTGGCTGTCCCTGAACGAGCACCACCACTGCCAGCGCTTCTCGCTGGAGGGCGGCGGCGAGGTCGAGGGGATGTGGCAGGCCCCGGACCGGCTGCGGCTGGCGATCCTCGGCGCCGGGCGCGACCTGCGCCTGGCCGGCCCCGGGCGCCATCTCGCGGCGAACGCCGTCGCCGCGGCCGCCGCGGCCAACGCGGTGGGCATCGGGATCGACCGCATCGTCGAGGGCCTGGCGCGCTGGAAGCCCGTCCGCGGGCGCCTGCAGGAACTGTGGCATGTCACTGGCGCACGCCTGTGGGACGACAGCTACAACGCCAATCCGGACTCGCTGCGGGCCGGGCTGGAGGTGCTGGCGGCCATGCCCGGCCGGCGCATCCTGGTGCTGGGCGCGATGGGCGAGCTGGGCTCGGAGACCCGCGAACTGCATCGCGAAACGGGCCGGCTGGCCCGGGCCATGGGCATCGACCACTGCCTCGCCCTGGGCGACGCCGCGCGCGACAGTGCCGAGGCGTTCGGTGACGGTGGCGAATGGTTTGCCGATCACGGCGCATTGCAGGCGCGCCTGGAGGCGCTCCTGGCCGAGGGTACGACGGTGCTGGTGAAGGGCTCGCGCAGCCAGCACATGGAACGGATCATCGAGGGGCTGGATCTGGCCTCGGCAGCGCCGGAGGTGGCGGATGCTCTACGCGCTGACTGAGTACCTGAGCCAGTTCTATTCCGCGTTCACGGTCTTTCAGTACCTGACCGTTCGCGCCATCCTCGGGGTGGTCACGGCGCTGGCGATCGCGCTGCTGATCGGCCCGGCGATGATTCGCCGCCTCACTGTCGGCAAGGTCGGCCAGCAGATCCGTGACGACGGCCCCGAGTCGCACCTGACCAAGGCCGGCACCCCGACCATGGGCGGCGCGCTGATTCTGGTCGCGGTGGCCATGGCCACCCTGCTCTGGAGCGACCTGACCAACCGCTTCGTCTGGCTCGTGCTGCTGACGACCCTCGCGTTCGGTGCGGTCGGCGGCTGGGATGACTACCTGAAGCTGCGCTATGGCAACAGCAAGGGGCTGTCGGCGCGCGCCAAGATCCTGTGGCAGACCCTGTTCGCCCTGATCGCGGCCGGCGTGATCATGTACACCGCGCAGGGCCCGGTGGAGACCACGTTCTACCTGCCGGTGTTCAAGGACATCCAGTTCAGCCTGGGCTGGTTGTTCATCCCGCTGGTCTGGCTGGTCGTGGTCGGTTCCTCGAACGCGGTGAACCTCACCGACGGGCTGGACGGCCTGGCGATCATGCCTGCGGTGCTGGTGGCCGGCGCCCTGGGCGTGTTTGCCTACGCGGCGGGTCATGCGGTGTTCGCCGACTACCTCGGCATCCCGGCGGTGCCCGGGGTGGGCGAGGTCGTGATCTTCACCGCCGCGCTGGTCGGCGCCGGGCTCGGGTTCCTGTGGTTCAACACCTACCCCGCCCAGGTATTCATGGGCGATGTCGGGGCGCTGGCACTGGGCGCGGCCCTGGGCATGCTGGCGATTCTGACCCGGCAGGAGATCGTCCTGCTGATCATGGGCGGCATCTTCGTGCTGGAGACGCTGTCGGTGATGCTGCAGGTCGCCTCGTTCAAGCTCACCGGGCGGCGCATCTTCCGCATGGCGCCGCTGCATCACCACTTCGAACTCAAGGGCTGGCCGGAGCCGCGCGTGATCGTGCGTTTCTGGATCCTGACCGTGGTGTTCGTGCTGATCGGTCTCGCGACCCTGAAGGTGCGCTGATCCCATGATGCGAGCCAGCGGCGACAACCTGATCGTGGGCCTGGGGGCGACCGGACTGTCGGTGGCCCGCTTCCTGCGCGCGCAGGGCCAGTCGTTTGCGCTCACCGATACCCGGGCGGCCCCCGCGGCGCTGGCTACGGGCGCGGACTGGGTGAACGCCGCCTGGGTGGGGCCGCTGGACGATCTGGATGCCACGGCCTTCGCCCGAATTGTGGTCTCGCCCGGTGTCGCCCTGGAACACCCCGTCCTGCAGCAGGCGCAGGCGGCCGGTGCCCGCCTGATCGGGGACATCGATCTGTTCGCCGAGCAGGCGACCGCCCCGGTGATCGCGATCACCGGCTCCAACGGCAAGAGCACCGTGACCGCCCTGGTGGGCGAGCTGCTCCAGGCCGCTGGCTACCGTGTCGCGGTCGGCGGCAACTTCGGGACCCCGGCGCTGGACCTGCTGGAATCGGCGCCCGATCTGTACGTGCTGGAGCTGTCCAGCTTCCAGCTGGAGCGCAGCCACACATTGGCGCCGGCCGCCGCCGCCATCCTGAATATCTCCCCCGACCACCTGGACCGTTACGCCGATCTGGACGCCTATGTACGCGCCAAGGCCCGGATCCTGGATCGCGCCCAGCGCGGCGTGCTGAATCGCGAGGACACCTGGCTGCGCGAGATCGCGCTGCCGCAGGACCTGCAGGTGATCTCCTTCGGTCTCGACGCCCCGCCGCGTGCGGTCGACTTCGGCGTGCGTCCGGCCCCCGAGGATGGCCCCGAGCTGGTGCATGGCGACGAGGGCCTTCTCGCCACGGGTCGCCTGCGCCTGCGGGGGCAGCACAACTGGGCCAACGCCCTGGCCGCGCTGGCGCTGGCCTGGCCGTGGCTGGAGCCAGGCGCGCCCCGGGCCCGCGCACTGGCGGCGCTGGCCGAGTTCCCCGGGCTGCCGCACCGCTCGCAGTGGATTGCCGAGGTCGACGGGGTCGCATACATCAACGACTCCAAGGGTACCAACGTGGGCGCCACCCTGGCCGCGCTGCGCGGTACGCCGGGGCCGCTGGTGCTGATTGCCGGGGGGCAGGGCAAGGGCCAGGACTTCGCCCCGCTGGCGGATTACATCCCGGGCAAGGTCCGCGGGGTGGTCCTGCTGGGCGAAGACGCGCCGGCCATCGCCCGCGCCCTGGCATCAGTGGTGCCGGTGCAGCGCGTCGACGACATGGCCGCCGCGGTCGCCCAGGCCGCCGCCTGGGCGGAGCCCGGGGATACCGTGCTGCTGTCGCCGGGCTGTGCCAGCCTGGACATGTACGAGAATTACCAGGCGCGCGGCGACGACTTCGCCCGCGCGGTGCGGGGGCTCGCGGCATGAGTGTCTCGAGTAGCCGCCTCGGACTGCCGGATCGCGGCCTGGTGGCCGGCCTGCGCGATCACGTGGACCTGCCTCTGCTGGCGGTCGCGGCGACCCTGCTGGGGATCGGGCTGGTGATGGTCGCCTCGGCCTCCATGGGGTTGGGCGAGCGCTATTTCGGCAATACCTGGCACTTCTTCCAGCGCCAGGTGATCTTCGCCGCTATCGGTCTGGCGGTGGCGACCTTCCTGTGGTCGGTTCCGCTGGCGCGCTGGGAGCGCGCGGGGCCTTGGTTGCTGATCCTGGTGATGGTGCTGCTGATCGCCGTGCTGATCCCCGGGGTGGGCCGCACGGTGAACGGGGCGACCCGCTGGATCCCGCTGGGCATGTTCAACCTCCAGGTGGCGGAGCTGGTGAAATTGCTGGTGGTGATGTACCTCGCCGGCTACATCGTGCGCCACTACTCGACGCTGCGCCTGCATTTCCTCGGCTTCATCCGTCCGCTGATTGTGCTCGGGGTGGGCACCATCCTGATGCTGCTGCAGCCCGACTTCGGGGGGGCGGCGATCATGCTGGCGATCGGCATGGGCATGCTGTTCCTCGCCGGTGCCAAGCTGTGGCAGTTCGCCGCGCTGGGGGTCACGATCGGCGCCGGTATGGCGGTGGTGGCGGTCGCGGCACCCTACCGCGTGGCGCGCCTGACGGCCTTCCTCGACCCCTGGCAGGACCCGTTCGCCACCGGCTTTCAGCTGACCCAGTCGCTGATCGCGATCGGTTCCGGCGGCTGGTTCGGGGCCGGGCTGGGCAACAGCGTGCAGAAGCTGTTCTACCTGCCGGAGGCGCACAACGATTTCCTGTTTGCGGTCTTTGCCGAGGAGTTCGGCTTTGTCGGCGTTATCGCCCTGATCGCGCTGTTCGGGGTGCTGGTCTGGCGCTGCATCCGTATCGGCCTGTATGCCGAGCGCGCCGGCCATGCCTTCGCCTCCCATCTGGCGTTCGGCGTGGCGATCTGGATGGGCCTGCAGGCCTTCCTGAACCTCGCCGTGAACATGGGGCTGCTCCCGACCAAGGGGCTGACCCTGCCGTTTCTCAGTTACGGCGGCAGTTCGCTGATTGTCTCGCTGGCGGCCATCGGCCTGGTGATGCGCGTCTACCGCGAGGCCCAGGTGCCCGCTCCCCGGGCGGCGCAGCCGTCCCGTCGCCGGCGGGGAGGTGCGGCATGAACGCCCCGCGCATCCTGATCATGGCTGGCGGCACAGGAGGCCACGTGTTCCCCGGGCTGGCGGTGGCCGAGGAGCTGCGTGCCCGCGGCGCCGAGGTGCGCTGGCTGGGTACCACCCGCGGCGTGGAGGCGCGGCTGGTACCGGAGTCCGGCATCGAACTGACAACCCTCCCCATCGCCGGGATTCGCGGCAAGGGCGTGATCGGGCTGGCGCTGGCGCCGTGGCGGCTGGGTCTGTCGCTGTGGGCGGCGCTGGGCCTGATGACGCGCCTGCGCCCGGACGCCGTGATCGGTTTCGGCGGCTTCGCGGCCGGGCCCGGCGGCCTGATGGCGGCCGCGCTGGGGCGCCCCCTGGCGATCCACGAACAGAACGCGGTGGCCGGCCTGACCAACCGCTGGCTGGCGAAGGTCGCCGACCGGGTGTACTCCGGCTTCGAGCACAGTTTTCCCGAACGGGTGGCGGTCACGGTCGTGGGCAACCCGGTGCGCGCGCAGATCGCCGGCCTGCCCGTCCCGGAGGTCCGCTTCGACGAGCGCGAAGGCCCGCTGAACATCCTGGTCCTGGGGGGCAGCCTGGGTGCCCGCTCCCTTAATCGGACCCTGCCCGCGGGCCTGGCGATGGTGGCGGCGCAACAGCCCCTGAACATCCGCCACCAGGCCGGCGAACGCACCCTGGAGGAGGCCCGGTCCGCCTACGCCGAAGCCGGGCTGGCGGCCGAGATCTCCGCCTTTATCGAGGACATGGCCGCCGCTTACGCCTGGGCGGACCTGGTGATCTGTCGCGCCGGGGCCCTGACCGTGGCCGAGGTGGCCGCCGCCGGGGTGCCGGCGATCTTCGTCCCCTATCCACATGCGGTGGATGACCACCAGACCGCGAACGCCGAGGCCCTGGTGCGCGCGGGCGCGGCCTGGATGATCGCGGATGCCGAACTGACGGCCCAGGCCATCTTTGACCGGGTCGGGCCGCTGGATCGCGAGGCCCTGCGGGCCCGCGCGGTCCTGGCGCGCGAGCAGGCCTGCCCGGACACGGTGCAGCGCCTGGCCGACGCCTGCATGGAGATGGCGGGTGCCCGCCCGGAGGGATCGTCATGAACGCCACGCGCCTGCCGCGTCACGCAATGCGCCGCATTCGCCGTATCCACTGCGTCGGGATCGGGGGTTCCGGCATGAGCGGGATCGCCGAGGTCCTGCACCAGCTGGGTTACCGGGTCTCCGGTTCCGACCTGGGGCAGTCGGCGATGGTCGAGCGCCTGAAGGCGATGGACATCCCGGTGGTGGCGGCCCATACCGAGGCGAATGTGGCGGACGCGGACGTGCTGGTGGTTTCCAGCGCGATCAACCCGTCCAACCCAGAGGTCCAGGAGGCCCGTCGTCGGGGTATCCCGATTGTGCGCCGCGCCGAAATGCTCGCCGAACTGATGCGTTTTCGCTACGGCATCGCGGTGGCCGGCACCCACGGCAAGACGACCACCACCAGCCTGGTCGCCAGTGTCCTGGCGGAGGCGGGCATGGATCCGACCTTTGTGATCGGCGGGCGCCTGAACAGCACGGCCAGTCACTCCAACCTCGGGGCCGGTGACTACCTCGTGGCCGAGGCCGACGAGAGCGATGCCTCGTTCCTCCATCTGCAGCCAATGATCAGCATCGTGACCAACATCGATGCCGATCACCTGGGGACCTATGGCAACGACTTCGGCAAGCTGCGCGCCACCTTCCTCGAGTTCCTGCATCACCTGCCGTTCTACGGCATCGCCGTGCTGTGCGCGGACGACCCGCAGGTGCGCGACCTGTATCCGGAACTGGAGCGCCCGCGCCTGACCTACGGCATCGAGCAGCCGGCCGACGTGCGCGCCCTGAATGTGCGCCAGGAAGGCGTGCGCATGTACTTCGATCTGGCCCTGCCGGGGCAGGCCGCATTCCCCGTGACCCTCAACCTGCCCGGCCGCCACAACGTGCTGAACGCCCTGGCCGCGGCGGCGGTCGCGCACGAGCTGGAGGTGGCGCCGACCGCGATCCAGGCCGCGCTGGAGCGTTTCCAGGGCATCGGCCGGCGCTTCCAGGTCCAGTCCTGGCAGGCCCCCAGCGGCCCGGTGACCCTGGTCGACGACTACGGCCATCACCCGCGGGAGATCGCCGCGACCCAGGCCGCCGCGCGCGATGCCTGGCCGGATCGGCGGCGCATCACGATCTTCCAGCCGCATCGCTATACCCGCACGCGCGACCTGTTCGAGGACTTTGTCGAGGCGCTGTCGGAGACCGATGTGCTGATCCTGCTGGAGGTGTATGCCGCCGGCGAGGAGCCGATCCCCAGTGCCGACGGCCGCAGCCTGGCGCGGGCCATCCGCTTGCGCGGTCAGGTCGAACCGGTGTTTGTCGAGCGGGCCGACGACGTCGTCGATGTCCTCGGGCGCATGCTGCGCGCGGATGACGTGGTCATTGCCCAGGGCGCCGGCGACATTGGCCGCCTGGCCGGTCTGCTCCCCGAACAGCTGAGCGCGTCCGGCGAGGGGGGCACATGATGGCGGCGCGCGAGATCGAGCCGATGGCGACGCCGTTCGCCGGGGAGCCGCGCGGGCGGCTGCAGGCCCGGGTGCCGCTGGCCGGGCTCACGTCGTGGCGGGTCGGCGGGCCGGCCGACTGGCTGTTCCAGCCGGTCGACCTCGACGACCTGGTGGCCGCGTTGCGCGACCACGCGACCCACGCCCCGCAGATGCCGGTGACCTTCCTCGGGCTTGGCAGCAACGTGCTGATCCGCGACGGGGGTGTCGAGGGGCTGGTGGTGCACCTGTCGGGTGTCCTCAACGAGCGCCGGCGTCTGGACGGTGATCGTCTCCTGCTGGGCGCCGGGCTGGCCTGTGCCCAGGCCGCGCGCTTCGGGGCCCGCGAGGGGCTGGTCGGGGCCGAGTTCCTGGCCGGCATCCCGGGCACGGTGGGGGGCGCGCTGTACATGAATGCGGGGGCCTGGGGCGGCGAGATCTGGCCGCTGGTGGAATCGGTGGCCACGGTGGATGTGCGCGGTGAACTGCATACCCGCACGCCGGCGGATTACTCCATCGGCTACCGCAGTGTCCGGGGCCCGGAAGACGAATGGTTCACCGGCTGCGTGCTGCGGCTGGCCCCGGGCGACCCCGAAGCCGGAACCCGACGCATCCGCGAACTCCTGCGCGAGCGCTCGGCGAAGCAGCCGCTGGGTCTGCCGTCCTGCGGTTCGGTCTTCCGTAATCCGGAGGGGGATCACGCGGCGCGTCTGGTGGAGGCGGCCGGGTTGAAGGGCCTGCGCCGCGGCGCGGCGGAGATCTCGCCCAAGCACGCCAATTTCATCACCCACGACGGGACGGCCCGCGCCGCCGATATCGAATGGCTGTTGCGCCACGCCCAGGACGCGGTGGAGCGGCGCTTCGGGGTGCACCTGGAGCCGGAGGTCCGGGTGCTGGGACGCGCCGCGGGTGCGAACGAGACAAGCGAGGGAACGGCATGAGCAAGCGAAGCGCACAAGACTACGGCCGGGTCGCGGTCCTGATGGGTGGCTGGTCCGGCGAGCGCGACATCTCGCTCCAGAGTGGCCAGGCCGTGCTGGCGGCCCTGCAGCGCCAGGGCGTGGATGCCCACCCGCTGGACCTGACCCGCGAGAGTGCCCGCTGCCTGGCGCTGGAGGGCTTCGACCGGGTGTTTATCGTGCTCCACGGCGAATGTGGCGAGGACGGCACGTTGCAGGGCTGCCTCGACATGGCGGGTGTGCCATACACCGGGACCGGCGTGCTTGGCTCCGCGCTGGGCATGGACAAGCTGGCCTGCAAGCGGCTGTGGGCGGGCAGCAATCTGCCCAGCGCGCCCTACCGCCTGCTGACACCCGGTTTCGATCCGGAGGCGGTCGCCGAGGCCCTGGGCCTGCCGCTGATCGTGAAGCCGGCCCGCGGGGGCTCCAGCCTCGGCATCACGCGGGTCGATCGCGTCGCGGATCTGCCGGCGGCGTTCGAGGCGGCCCGGCTGCAGCCGGGCCAGGTGTTCGCCGAGCAGTGGATCCGCGGGCGCGAGTACACCGTCGCGATCCTCGGCAACGAGCCGCTGCCCGTGGTGGAGATCCGTACCCCGGGTGGCTTCTACGACTACCACGCCAAGTATGAGGCCGATGATACCGGCTACGTCTGCCCGCCCCCGCTGGATTCGAGCGCGCTGCTGGAGCTGCAGTCCCTGGCGATCGCGGCCTTCGCGACGCTGGAGGGCTGCGGCTGGGGCCGGGTGGACATCCTGCAGGACGAGCACGGCGAGAACTTCCTGATCGAGGTGAACACCATCCCGGGCATGACCGATCACTCCCTGGTGCCCAAGGCGGCCGCGCAGGCCGGGATCGACTTTGACGAGCTGTGCCTGCGCATCCTCGATTCCAGTTTCGAGTGTGGAGGGCTGCGTTGAACGCACGCCGCACAACCCGACCCGCGCGCCGGCCGCAGTCGCAGGGGCCATCGCCCTTGCGCCGCCTGGCTGGCCCGGGGCTGCGCCTGATGGCCGGCATGGGCCTCGCCGGGATGCTGGTGCTGGGCGCGCTGGCCTGGCTGCAGTTCGACCCGGATGCCTGGCTGCCGATCGAGCGCATCGAGGTGACCGGCAACCCGCAGCACGCGGATGTCGCGGCCGTGCAGGAGTTGGCCCGCGCCCATGCATCGGGCTTTGTCGGGGTCGAGCTGGAGCGCCTGCGCACGGCGCTGGAGGCCCAGCCCTGGGTGGACACGGTGCGCCTGCGCCGCCAGTGGCCGGACACGCTGGTGGTCGAGATCCGCGAGCCGGTGCCGGTGGCGCAATGGGGCGACGACCACCTGGTCGACCGCCACGGCCGGCTGTTCGGGCCGGTGGCGCTGGATGACTGGGAGGGGCTGCCGGCCCTCGCAGGGACGGATGGGCGGCAGGTGGTGCTGATGCATCGCTACCTGGAGGTCTCCGCGCGCCTGGCCGATGCCGGGCTGGAGGTCACCGGGTTGCAGGAAGGGGCGCGCCATGACTGGAGCATCCACCTGGCGGACGGCGTGCGCGTGCTGATGGGCCGGGATGCCGATCTGAGCCGCCTGGGTCAGCTGGTCCGCGCGGTGCCGGCGATTCGCGATTATCGCGATGCCCCGGTGGAACGGATCGACCTGCGCTATCCGCACGGGCTCGCGGTGGCCTGGGCGGATGCGGCGGATGACGGTGCGGGGGACGCCCGATGACACGAACGACAGGACGCAGAAAGATGATGGCAAAGAAGTCGGAACTCGGTCTGATCGTCGGCCTGGACGTCGGGACCTCGAAGATCGAGGCGGTGGTCGGGGAGCTGACCGAGGAAGGCGAGATCGAGATCATCGGGATCGGGTCCTCCCCTTCGCGCGGGCTGAAGAAGGGTGTGGTGGTGAACATCGAGTCCACCGTCCAGTCGATCCAGCGCGCGGTCGAGGAGGCCGAGCTGATGGCCGGCTGCGAGATCCACTCGGTCTACACCGGGATCGCCGGCTCTCACATCAAGAGCTACAACTCCACCGGCGTGGTGGCGATCAAGGACGGCGAGGTGGTCGCGGGCGACGTCGACCGGGTGATCGACGCCGCGCGCGCGATCGCGATCCCGGCCGACCAGCGCATCCTCCACGTGCTGCCGCAGGAATACATCATCGACGAGCAAGAGGGCATCCGCGAGCCGATCGGGATGTCCGGGGTGCGGCTGGAGGCCAAGGTGCACCTGGTCACCGGCGCGGTGTCCGCGGCGCAGAACATCGTCAAGTGCGTGGAGCGCTGCGGGCTGCGGGTGGACGACATCATCCTGGAACAGCTCGCCTCCAGCTATTCGGTGCTCAGCGAGGACGAGAAGGACCTGGGTGTCTGCCTGGTGGACATCGGCGGCGGGACCACCGACATCGCGGTGTTTGCCCATGGCGCGATCATGCACACCGCGGTGATCCCGATTGCCGGGGATCAGGTGACCAACGACATCGCGGTCGCCCTGCGCACGCCGACCCAGTACGCCGACGAACTCAAGATCAAGTACGCCTGCGCGCTGCGCTCGCTGGCCGACCCGGGTGAGAGCATCGAGGTGCCCGGGGTGGGCGATCGGGCCGCGCGCCGGCTGTCGCGCCAGACGCTCGCCTCCGTGGTCGAGCCGCGCTACGAGGAACTGCTGCAGCTGGTGCAGGCGGAGCTGCGCCGCAGCGGCACCGAGGAAATGATCGCCGCCGGGGTCGTGCTGACCGGCGGATCGTCTCGAATGGAAGGTGTGGTGGACCTCGCCGAAGAGGTCTTCCACATGCCCGTACGCCTGGGGGTGCCGCAACGCGTCACCGGGCTCCTGGATGTGGTGAAGAATCCGATCCACGCGACGGGAGTGGGGCTGCTGCTCTACGCCCGCGAGTCGCGTGCGGAGCAGGAGGCCCGGCCCGTGAGCAGCGGGTTCCAGGGCGTATGGGCGCGCATGAAGCGCTGGTTTTCCGGGCAGTTCTGATGATCGGGACACCGGAATCTTTGGGGGTCGGACCGCTCTCCGGCCATGACGCAGGCCAACAGAAGTACCTGTACACACGCAACGAGAGGACGCAATCATGACGTTCGAACTGATGGATACCTATAGCCAGAACGCGACGATCAAGGTCGTCGGCGTCGGGGGCGGCGGCGGCAACGCCGTGCAGCACATGGTCAACTCGCAACTTGAGGGCGTGGACTTCATCTGCGCCAATACCGATGCCCAGGCCCTGAAGAGCCTGGATTCCAAGACGCTGCTGCAACTGGGTGGCGACATCACCAAGGGCCTGGGGGCCGGGGCGGATCCCTCCGTGGGCCGCGAGGCCGCGCTGGAGGATCGCGAGCGCATCCAGGACCTGCTGCAGGGCGCGGACATGGTCTTCATTACCGCCGGCATGGGCGGTGGTACGGGTACCGGGGCCGCGCCGGTGGTGGCGCAGATCGCCAAGGAGATGAACATCCTGACCGTGGCGGTGGTCACCAAGCCGTTCCCGTTCGAGGGCAAGCGCCGCATGCAGGTGGCCATGTCCGGGATCAAGGCCCTGACCGAGCAGGTCGACTCGCTGATCACCATCCCCAACGAGAAGCTGCTGACGGTGCTGGGCAAGAACACCACGCTGCTGGACGCCTTCAAGGCCGCCAATGACGTGCTGTTCGGCGCGGTGCAGGGCATTGCCGAGCTGATCACCCGCCCGGGCCTGATCAACGTCGACTTCGCCGACGTGCGCAACGTGATGCGCGAGATGGGCATGGCGATGATGGGGACCGGCTCCGGTTCCGGCGAGGACCGTGCCCGCGAGGCGGCCGAAGCCGCGATCGCCAGCCCGTTGCTGGAGGACATCGATATCTCCGGCGCGCGCGGCATCCTGGTGAACGTGACCGGCGGCATGGATGTCGGTATCGGCGAGTTCGAGGAAGTCGGGGAGGCGGTGAAGGCCCTGGCCTCGGAAGACGCCAACGTCGTCGTCGGGACGGTGATCGACCCCGAGATGACCGACGAGCTGCGGGTCACCCTGGTGGCGACCGGCCTGGGGGCCCCGGCTTCGCAGTCCGAACGTCCGCAGGTGCGGGTGGTTGATGCCCAGCCGAAGAAGGCGGTCGGTTCCGACGTCGAAGTCGACCTCGACCAGCCGACCGTCAAGCGCCGCGGTGGCGACAATCTGGCGGTGGACTACAACCAGCAGCAAGGCATTGATGTGCTGGATATTCCGGCCTTTCTGCGCAAACAGGCGGACTGAGAGCGCCGGCACATGCAGGACGAGCGGAATCCTGCAATAATGCGGCAATCGTTGTGTGCATGAGGAGCCCGGGAGGGCCCGGGCTCCCCTTATGCGCTCTCCTGAAAGAGAGAGGCTCAATTCGTTGATCAGGCAAAGAACGCTCAAGAACAGCATTCGGGCGACCGGGGTAGGACTGCATACCGGAGAAAAGGTGGTGCTGACCCTGCGGCCGGCCCCGGTGAACACCGGGATTGTGTTCCATCGCTGCGATCTTGATCCCTTCGTGGAGATTCGCGCCTGCGCCGACAATGTCGGCGACACACGGCTTTCGACCACGCTGGTCAATGGTGATGTCCGGATCTCGACCGTAGAGCATCTGCTCTCGGCCATAGCCGGACTGGGCATCGACAACCTGCACGTCGACGTGAGCGCCGCCGAGGTGCCGATCATGGACGGCAGTGCCGGTCCCTTCGTGTTTCTGCTGCAGTCCGCCGGGCTGAAAGAGCAGGACGCACCCAAGGAATTCATTCGGGTCAAGCGCAGCGTGGAAGTCCGCGAGGGCGACAAATGGGTGCGCTTCGATCCCTACGAGGGGTTCAAGGTCGGTTTCTGCATCGACTTCGAACACCCGATGTTCACCGACGGGAGCCAGCGCGCCGAGCTGGATTTCTCGTCCACCTCCTTCGTGAAGGAGGTCTCGCGTGCCCGAACCTTCGGGTTTATGCGCGACATCGAGGCCCTGCGGGCCAACCAGCTGGCGCTGGGCGGCAGCCTGGACAATGCCGTGGTGCTCGATGACTACAAGATCCTGAACGAGAACGGTCTGCGCTACGACAACGAGCTGGTCAAGCACAAGATCCTCGACGTGGTCGGGGACCTGTACCTGCTCGGCCACAGCCTGATCGGCGCCTTCACCGGGCACAAGTCCGGGCATGCACTGAATAATCAGCTGATCCGCCAACTCGCGGCCGACGAGACGGCCTGGGAAAAGGTCACCTTCGAGGACCCGAGCGAGCGCTTGCCGATCTCCTTCGGCCAGCTGGCACCGACGCCGGCAGGCTGAATACCGCGGCGCCGGTTCAGTCCGGCTTCGGCGGGGACGGGCGCGCCGCGCGGGCGAGCCGATCCAGCGCACCGGCCAGTTCGGGATCCTCAATGCGAGAGGCGGTGTCGGCGAGGATCTGCCGGGCGGCTTCCGGGATCTCGCGCCGTTGCAGCCGCGCGGCCGGTTCGGCAGGGCGGGGCACCCGGGACAGCCGGATGCGCATCTGCTCGATGCCCTCGAAGCCCGCGGCACGCAGGGTCTTGAGCAGTTCGCGTTGCTGGAAGCGCAGCTCGGTCGCCAGGCCGCGGTCCGCGCAGATCGCGACCAGGGTGTCCTCGCGCAGGGTGAACGCCAGTCGCCGCGCCTTCAGCGCATTGCCGGCGAGGCCCTCGAGGGCGCGCTCCACGCCGCGGTCGCGGCCGGAGTGCGCGGACCAGTCGCGGGCGATGAAACGGGTGATCCGCTGCGGTGTCATCCCGGTAACCCGGTGGCGCAAGGCGGAGAGAACAAGAGGATTCGCATGCAGTTGATCGTACTACGTCCGGACGGCCTTTGTGCACGCCTGCCCCTGTGGGCGATGGCCGTGTCGGGGGGCGTGCTGGTGCTGCTGATGGCGGCCGCGGTGGTGGCGGCCTACCTGGTCGGCCAGAGCCAGCGCGAGGTGGTCCGGATTCCGGTGACCAATACCCTGGATCCTGTGGCCGTCGAGACGGTGGAGCGCGAAGCCGCCCGCGAGGGCCTGAATCATCTGGTCGAACGGGTCGTGGCGCTGGAACGCCAGTTGTCGCGTGTGGATCTGCGCATCCGCTCGGTGGGCGACTCCCTCGGGCTCGACGTGGCCGATCTGGCGCCGGAGACCGGGGGGCAGGGCGGGCCCCTGCTGGAAGGACCGGATTCGCCGCTGGAGGTGCACGACCGCCTGCAGGCGCTGGAGCACCTGCTGGGCCGGCACAGCGCCGCGGTGGACCTCGTGGGCTCCGAGCTGCGCCTGGATGCCTCGCGCGAGGCCCTGTCGCCGCGGCTTCGTCCGGTCGAGGATGATGCCTGGATCAGCTCGGCGTTTGGCTACCGCGAGGATCCGTTCACCGGCAATCGGCGGTTCCACTCAGGGATGGACTTTGCCGGTCGGCCCGGCTCCGAGATCCGCGCGGCGGGTGGCGGTCTGGTGGTGTTCGCGGGGCGGCGCAGCAGCTTCGGCAACCTGGTCGAGATCGCCCACGGCGGCGGCCTGAACACGCGCTACGCCCACAATGCGGAGATCCTGGTCGAGGCTGGCGAGCGCGTGGAGGCCGGCCAGGTGATCGCGACCATGGGCCGCACCGGCCGCGCGACCGACACCCACCTGCACTACGAGGTGGTGGATGCCGGCAAGGCCCTCAACCCCTACAACTTCCTTCCCGATCGGGACTGACACCTAGGGGGACGCTGATTGAATCGCACGTCCGCGCTCGAGTCGCTTTTGCGTGCGAACAAGGCGCGGTGACTGCCGTGCAGTCACTCTGCACAAGGGAACAACCGCAACGCCGTGCGCGCGCCCGTTTTTGATCAGCAACGGGCGCCCGAGCCCCTGCATTCAATCGCTTGCGGGGTTGGTGCCCCCTATTCCCCGACCCTGCGTTGCGCCCCTTGCGGGTAGAACCACTACCCGCTGCACGACGCGCCTTGTCTCGGAAAACAGGGGGCACCAATGCGGACGTGCGATTCAATCAGCGTCTCCCTAGTGGCTGCGCGGCGCGGGATTCGGCGTCGGTGGCCTCCCGGAAAGCCGTTTTCCCGGCACAGCGTTTCCCCGGCGGATCGTTTATCCTAGGCGGGTTTCAGCCAACCCTTACGGATCCCCATGGTCAAGCAGCTCGTTCAGAAGATCTTCGGTAGTCGCAACGATCGCATCCTCAAGCGCTATACCCGCGCGGTGGAACGCATCAATGCCCTGGCCGACTCCACCGAGGCGCTGTCGCGGGACGAGCTGCGCCACAAGACCCGGGAATTCCAGCGCCGCCTGGGCGAGGGCGAGGACCTGGAGAAGCTCCTGCCGGAAGCCTTTGCCGTGTGCCGCGCGATGAGCGCGCAGGTGATGGGCCTGCGCCATTTCGACGTGCAGTTGATCGGCGGCATGGTCCTGAACGACGGCCGCATTGCCGAGATGCGTACCGGCGAGGGTAAGACTCTGGTCGCGACCCTGCCGGCCTATCTCAACGCACTGACCGGCGACGGGGTGCACGTGGTCACGGTGAACGACTACCTGGCCCGGCGCGATGCCGCCTGGATGGGGCGTCTCTATCACGCGCTGGGGCTCTCGGTGGGCGTGGTCAACAGCTCCGGCGGCCTGGGCGTGGACTCCGCCTCCTATCTCTTCGATCCGGATTATCACGCCGAGGAGGGCGGGTTCGAGCACCTGCGCCCGGTCACCCGTCGGGAGGCCTACGCGGCGGACATCACCTACGGGACCAACAACGAGTTCGGCTTCGATTACCTGCGCGACAACATGGCCTTCTCGGCCGACCAGCGGGTGCAGCGGGCGCTCAACTTCGCGGTGGTGGACGAGGTCGACTCGATCCTGATCGACGAGGCGCGTACCCCGCTGATCATCTCCGGCCCCAGCGGCGACAGCTCGGAACTCTACGAGCGGCTGAACACCATCCCGCCGCAGCTCACTCGTCAGGAAGACGAGGAGAGCGAGGGCGACTACTTTGTCGACGAGAAGGCCAAACAGGTCTTCCTCAGCGAAGAGGGTCACGAGAAGGCCGAGGAACTGCTGCGCCAGGCGGGTCTGCTGGAAGAACACCAGACCCTGTACGACTCCGCGAGCATCGCGGTCCTGCATCACCTGAACGCGGCCCTGCGCGCGCACGCCCTGTTCCATCGCGACGTCGACTATCTGGTGCGCGACGACAAGGTCCAGATCATCGACGAGTTCACCGGACGCATCATGGCCGGGCGGCGCTGGTCCGAGGGGCTGCACCAGGCCATCGAGGCGAAGGAAGGCGTGCCGATCCAGCGCGAGAATCAGACGCTCGCCTCGATCACCTTCCAGAACTACTTCCGGCTGTACGACAAACTCGCCGGCATGACTGGTACCGCGGACACCGAGGCATACGAGTTCAAGACCATCTATGACCTGGAAGTGGTCGTGATCCCCGGCAACAAACCGCTGGTGCGCGAAGACATGCAGGACCTGGTGTTCCTGACCCAGGAAGAGAAATACACCGCCATCATCAAGGAGATCCAGTGGTGCGTGGATCGCGGCCAGCCGGTGCTGGTCGGCACTGCATCCGTCGAGGCCTCCGAACGCCTGGCCCAGGCCCTCAAAAAGACCGGCATCGCCTTCGAGGTCCTGAACGCCAAGCAGCACGAGCGCGAGGCCTCGATCATTGCCCAGGCCGGCCGTCCCAAAGCCGTGACCCTGGCGACCAACATGGCCGGGCGCGGCACCGACATCGTCCTGGGCGGCTCGCTGGATGCCGAACTGGCCGAGGTGGATCCGGAGGACACGGCCCGGCAGGAGGCCATCCGGGCCGACTGGCAGCAGCGCCATGATGCCGTGCTCGAGTCCGGCGGTCTGCACATCATCGGCTCCGAGCGCCACGAGTCGCGGCGCATCGACAACCAGCTGCGCGGGCGCTCCGGGCGTCAGGGTGACCCGGGCTCCAGCCGTTTCTTCCTGTCGCTGGAAGACAACCTGATGCGGGTGTTCGCCTCCGAGCGCGTGCGCGGGCTGATGCAGCGCCTGGGCATGAAGGAGGGCGAGGCGATCGAGAACGCCTGGGTCTCCCGCGCCATCGAGAACGCCCAGCGCAAGGTCGAGGCCCACAACTTCGATATCCGCAAGCAGCTGCTGGAATACGACGACGTGGCCAACGACCAGCGCCGGGTGATCTATGACCAGCGCGCCGAACTACTGACCACCGAAGACATCAGCGACACCATCGACACCCTGGTCGAGGACGTCGTCAACGCCCAGATCAGCCAGTACATCCCGCCGGGCTCGATCGAGGACGAGTGGGACGTTGAGGGCCTGCAGCAGGCCCTCAACGGCGAGTTCGGGCTGGACCTGCCGGTGCAGCAGTGGCTGGACGACGAGGACGACCTCCACGAAGAGCCGCTGCGCGAACGCATCGTGGGGCATGCCCGCGAGATGCTGGCCGGCAAGCGCGAGCAGCTGGGCGACGAGACCATGAACCGGCTGCAGCGTGACGTGATGCTGCAGGTCCTGGACAGCCAGTGGAAGGAACACCTGGCCGCGATGGACTACCTGCGCCAGGGCATCGGGCTGCGCGGCTACGCTCAGCGCAACCCGAAGCAGGAGTACAAGAAGGAAGCCTTCGCCATGTTCCAGTCCCTGCTGGAACGCATCAAGCACGATGTCGTGAAGTTCCTGCTGCGCATGCAGCTGCGGTCGCCGGAGGAGGTCGAGGCGCTACAGCCGAAGAAGGCCGCGCCGGCCGAGGACGACCTGCAGTTCCAGCACCAGAACCCCGACAGCGCCCTGAAGCCCGATGCCGAAGGCGAGGCGGAGGGCCGCGAGCCGGTCGCCAGTGGCGAGGCCCCCTATCGTCGCGAGGAGCCCAAGCTGGGACGCAACGAGCCTTGCTGGTGCGGTTCGGGCAAGAAGTTCAAGCACTGCCACGGCAAGCTGTAGGGGACGCCCACAATGGCCGTTGGATTGATCGCCCCGGAGGTCCTTCATCCCGTGCCGGGCATCCGCCTGGCCGCGACCGCAGCCGGCATCCGTTACGCCGGCCGTGACGATCTGGTCCTGATCGACGCCGGCCCGGAAGCGACCATCGCCGCGCTCTACACCACCAATGCCTTCCGCGCGGCGCCCGTGGTGGTGGCCGCCGAGCACCAGGCGCGGGGGCACGCTCGCTGGCTGCTGATCAATGCCGGCAACGCCAATGCCGGTACGGGCGAGCCCGGGCTGGCCGCCGCGCGCGCCTCCTGCGAGGCGGTGGCCGGCCTTACCGGGACCGTCGCGGATGCGGTCCTGCCGTTTTCCACCGGCGTGATCGGGGAGCCGCTGCCGGTCGAGCGGATCGTCGCGGCCCTGCCGGTCCTGTACGCCGGGTTGGCGCCCAATACCTGGATGCAGGCCGGGCGTGCGATCATGACCACCGATACCGTGCTCAAGGGCTGCAGCCGCCGCGTCTCCCTGTCGCAGGGCGAAGTGACCCTGACGGGCATCGCCAAGGGTTCCGGCATGATCCACCCGGACATGGCGACCATGCTGGCCTTCATCGGGACCGATCTCGCCATCGACGCCGCCGAACTCGAGGGCCTGCTGCGCGTGGCCAACCGCGACAGCTTCAATGCGATCACGGTGGACGGCGATACCTCGACCAACGATGCGGTCGTGGTGATGGCCAGTGGCGCCAGCGGCGCTGGGCTCGCCACGCCGGCGGATCGGGAGGCGTTTCTCGCCGCGCTGGCGGCGGTGTGTCTGGAGCTGGCCCAGGCGATCGTGCGCGATGGCGAGGGCGCGACCAAGTTCGTCACCGTGGAGGTGACCGGGGCGCGGGAGCGCGAAGAAGCGGCGCAGGTGGCCGAGACGGTCGCGCTGTCCCCGCTGGTGAAGACCGCGTTGTTCGCCTCGGACCCCAACTGGGGCCGGATCCTGGCGGCGGTGGGGCGCGCCGGTGTGCCGGACCTGGCGATCGAGCGGGTCGCGATCCACGTGAATGATGTGGAGATCGTTCGCGACGGTGGCCGGGCCCCGGCCTATGCAGAGGCCGATGGCCAGCGGGCCTTCGGCGCGGACGAGATTCATGTGCGCATCGACCTCGGCCGGGGCCCCGCGGGCGCGCGCAAGTACACCTGCGACTTCTCCCACGAGTACGTGCGCATCAATGCCGAATACCGGTCCTGAACCGGTTGTCTCCCGGCCGGTCGAGGTCGCGATCGGGCTGATCCTGGATGCCCGGGGCCGCGTGCTCGTCACGCGCCGTGCGCGCGGGCAGCACCTGGCCGGGTTTCGGGAATTCCCCGGGGGCAAGGTGGCCGCGGGGGAATCGCCGGCCACGGCCCTGGCCCGCGAGCTGGATGAGGAACTGGGCGTCCGGGTCGGCGCTGCGGTTCAGTGCCTGACCATTGATCACCGCTATTCGGAGCGCGCCGTGCGCCTGCACGTGTTTCGCGTGAGCACGTGGTCCGGCGAACCCGCGCCGCGCGAGGGCCAGACCATGGCGTGGCTGCGCCCGGACACCCTCGACCCGGCGGATTTCCCGGCGGCCAACCGCGCGATGCTCAACGCGCTGCGGCTCCCCGAGCGCTATCTGATCACCCCGTCCCCGGACGATGCGGGCCAGGCCGACGCGATCGCGGAGCGCGTGGTCCGGGCCCTGCGCGCGGGCCGGGCCGGCATGGTCCAGGTTCGGGCGCCGGCGCTGGACGCGTCGGCCTATCGCGACTTCCTCGCGGCCATCGCCGGGCCCGCCGGCGCGCTGGGTATCCCGGTGCTGGCCAACGCCCCGGCGGACTGGCTGACCGGGTTCCCGGAGGTGGGGCTGCATCTGCCGGAGCGGCGCTGGCGCGAACTGGAGACGCGTCCGGACCGGGGTGGCTGGATCGGCGCGTCGGTGCATGACCGGGCCGGGCTCGCGCGGGTCGCCGCGCTGGGGCTGGATTTCGTGGTCCTCGGGCCGGTGGAGGTGACCGCCACCCACCCCGGGGCCGAGGTGCTGGGCTGGGAGCGCTTCACTGCCTGGACGGCCGGTGCGGGCGTACCGGTTTATGCGCTGGGAGGCATGACCCCGGGGCACCTGGCCCAGGCGCGCCGGGCGGGAGCGCAGGGGATTGCCGGCATTCGCGGGCTGCTGGACGGTTGATCCCGTCGCCGGGCAACGAGCCCGGTCACGGTGTCAGATCGCGCAGCAGCAGAGCTGGAAGGGGACGTCGCGACTGGCCGGAACCGGGCGCTCGCGGAAGTCGCCCGGGGCGAAGAAGCGCACGGTAAAGCGCTGGCGTCCGCCGCTGATCTCCGGATAGACCCCGAGGGTGGGGTCGACGGTCACCCGGATCAGCTGCCAGGCATGGCTGGTGTCCAGGCTGCGCTCGAAGTAGCCCTCCTCCGCTGTGACCGGCTCCGCGTGGCCCGAGCGGCGCATGTAGCGCAGCACCTGGGCGGTCGCCTCGGCGACGGTATTGAGCGGCTCGAACCACTCCAGCAGGAGTTCGCTGCGCGCCTGGCTTGGCTGTGCGAGCCAGTAGTGGTAGATCGGCAGGTCGAAGTCGAAGGCGCCGCCCGGCAGGGCCATGCGCTGGCGTACGCTGGAGAAGAACTCGCTGCCGCGCACGCGGTGATCGAGGGCGCCGGCCTGTTCCTCCAGCGCATCATGGAGCCGCTTCTGCGTGTCCATGGTTTCGCGGAAGCGCTCGGCATCCACGCCCGGCTGGTTGGCCAGGCGGTTCAGGTTGACCGTCTGGCGTTCGATCTCGCCCATCAGCTCGCGTTTGATGTCGACGCGGGTCACCAGCGCGTAGATATCGACCAGGGAGACCAGGGCCTCGTGGTGGTCGAACGGCCGCCCCGACTCCAGTGCGTCGGCGAAGCGCGCGTTCAGGGCCTCCAGTCGCAGCAGGAGGCGCACGCGTTCATGCAGCGGTTGTTCGAAGGTCAGGGTCTGGCTCACGGCGTGCCCGTTCGGCAGGAGGGCTGAAGGTGCATGGCCCGGGAATCCCGGCAGTATCAGGTATTCGGGGGGCGGATTTCCACCCGGGAGGCGGTCGTGGCGGACAGCTCGCGCAGGGCGGCGTCGCGTTCTGCTACCTGGTTCGCCAAGTCGGCCTCCGTTGTGGCTTCGCGATTGCGGATTTCGCTGTCCCCGCGCAGGCGGCGCTCCTCGGGATTCATCTGGGCCGCCAGGATGGCCTCCACCTCGGCGCTGCTGCGGCCGTCACGCTGGGTGACGCGGGCGATCTGCTCGTGGGGCTCGCAGTGGACCACGATCACATGGTCGAAGCGGTTCTCCCAGCCGGCCTCGAACAGCAGTGGAACCACGATCAGGGCGTAGGGCGTGTCGGATGGCAGCGCGGCGAGGTCTTCCTCGATGCGGGCCTCCACCGCGGGGTGGACCAGGGCCTCCAGCGCCTGGCGCTCCCCCGGGTCGGCAAAGATCCGGCTGCGCAGGGCGCCGCGGTCCAGGTGCCCGCGGGCATCCAGGACGCCGGGCCCGAAGCGGTTCACGATGGCAGCGTAGAGGTCGTGTCCCGGTGTCTGCAGCTCGCGGTTGATGGCGTCGGCATCCAGCACCGGCACGCCGAGGCTGGCGAACAACCCCGCGACCCGGCTCTTGCCGCAGCCGATCCCCCCGGTGAGTCCGACCCGCAGCATGCCCGTCGCCTAGAATCCCTGGGGGAAGTAGAGGGCCAGCAGCTCGTCTCCCCAGATCAGCGCGAGCCAGCCGGCGGCGGCGAGATAGGGGCCGAACGGGATCGGGATATTGCGATCACGGCCGCGCAGCAGGATCAACGCAATCCCGACTACGGCGCCGACCAGCGAGGCCAGCAGCAGGATGACCGGCAGGGCCTGCCAGCCCAGCCAGGCGCCCAGCGCGGCCAGCAGCTTGAAGTCCCCGAAGCCCATGCCCTCCTTGCCGGTCAGCAGGCGGAAGCCATGGAAGATCAGCCACAGCACCAGGTAGCCGGCGACGGCGCCAATGACCGCCGACTGCAGGTCGGTGAAGGTCCCCGGGATATTGACCAGCAGGCCCAGCCAGAGCAGGGGCAGGGTCAGCTGGTCCGGGAGCAGGGTGGTGCGGGCGTCGATGCCGGCCGCCGCAATCAGCACGCCGGTGAACACCAGGGCCATGAGGCCTGTGGCGGTCGGCCCCAGGTGCCAGATCGTCACGATGAACAGCAGCGCGGTGAGCGCCTCGACCGAGGGATACTGCCAGCTGATGCGGGTGCCGCAGCCAGGGCAGCGCCCGCGCAAAAGCAGATAGCTGAGGAGGGGCACGTTCTCCAGCACCCGGATCGGGCGCTGGCATTGCGGGCAGCGCGAGCGCGGGCGCACCAGGTCGAAACGCTCCTCTGCGCCCGGCGGTTCGTGCTCGAGGATGGCGCGGGCCTCGCGTTCCCAGTCGCGTTCCAGCATCACCGGCAGGCGCGCGATGACCACGTTCAGGAAACTGCCGATCAGCAGCCCGAAGACCCCGGCGATCGGCAGGGCCCACGCGCCCAGTTGCGCGCCGGTCTCGGCCAGCATCCCCTAGATCACCTGACCCATCTGGAAGATGGGCAGGTACATGGCGATGACCAGGCCGCCGACCAGCACGCCCAGAACCACCATGATCAGCGGTTCCAGCAGGCTGGACAGGCTGTCGACGGCGTTGTCGACCTCGTCCTCGTAGAAGTCCGCGACCTTGGCCAGCATGGAGTCCAGTGAGCCGGATTCCTCGCCGATCGCGACCATCTGCACCACCATGTTGGGGAACACGCCGGTGTTGCGCATCGACCATTGCAACTGCCCACCCGCCTCGGTCTCGTCGCGCATGCGCAGGGTCGCCTCGCGGTAGACCGCGTTGCCGGTGGCGCCGGAGACCGAGGTCAGGGCATCCACCAGCGGGACCCCAGCGGAGAACATGGTCGACAGCGTGCGGGCGAAGCGCGCGATCGCGGCCTTGCGCAGGATCGGCCCGAAGGCCGGGGCCTTGAGGATGATGATGTCGAGGAAGCGGGCGAAACGTGGCGAGCGCCGCTTGGCCTGCACGAAGACGAAGCCGATCGCCACCATGACCCCGAGGATCGCCCACCACCAGCTCTGGGTGAACTCCGAGAGGTCCACCACCATCCGTGTGAACACCGGCAGGTCGGCACCGAAGCCCTGGAACAGGGCCTCGAACTGCGGGACCACGTAGATCAGCAGGATCGCGGTGACCACGATGGCCACCACGACGACCGCGGCGGGGTAGAACAGGGCCTTCTTGATCTTGGCCTTCAGGGCCTCGGTCTTTTCCTTGTAGGTGGCGATCTTGTCCAGCAGGGTCTCGAGCGTCCCCGCCTGTTCGCCCGCCTCGACCAGGTTGGTGACCAGGTCGTCGAAGTGACGCGGGTGCTTGGACAGGGCCTTGGCAAAGGTCTCGCCGCCTTCCACGTCCGCCTTCAGTTTCAGAACGAGGTCGCGCATCGCGGGTTTCTCGTTCCCGCGGCCGACGATCTCGAACGCCTGCACCAGAGGTACACCGGACTGCAGCATCGTGGTCATCTGCCGCAGGAAGTAGGCGATGTCGGCCGGCACGATCTTCTTGTTGCCGCCGGAGAACAGCGACTTCGGCTTCTTGCGGATCTTGACGACGTTAATGCCGTTCTTGCGCAGTTCGGCGCGCGCGGTGGCCTCGTTGTCGGCCGGGGTCTCGCCCTTGACCCGGTCGCCGTTCTTGTTCAGTCCTTCCCAGGTGTAGATCGTCCCGGAATCGGCCATCCCCCTGTCCCCCTGTAGCTGGTGACCCGTGCCCCTTGCGGCACTAGTCCTTGGTCACGCGATTGACTTCCTCGAGGCTGGTCAGCCCCGCCATTACCTTCATCAGACCGGCGCGGCGCAGGTCCTCGATGCCTTCCTTTTCTGCCTGTTCCGCCAGCTGCATGGAGTTGTAGCCCTCCAGGATGCCGCGCTGCATCTCCTCGCTGATGGGCATGACCTGGTAGATCCCGAGGCGGCCCTTGTAGCCGTTGGTGCACTGGTCACATCCCACCGCGCGATAGGCAGTCACCCCGGCCTGGATATCGGCGTCGGTGAAGCCCTCCTTGCGCAGGACCTCTTCCGGCAGCTGTTCCGGTTCCTTGCAGTTCGGACACAGGCGCCGCGCCAGGCGCTGGGCGATGATCAGCAGGATCGACGACGCGATGTTGTACGGTGGCACGCCCATGTTGGCGAGGCGGGTCAGCGTCTGCGGCGCGTCGTTGGTATGCAGGGTAGAGAGCACCAGGTGGCCGGTCTGCGCGGCCTTGATCGCGATCTCGGCGGTCTCGAGGTCACGGATCTCCCCGACCATGATCACGTCCGGATCCTGGCGCAGGAAGGCGCGCAGGGCGCTGGCGAAGGTCAGGCCGACCTTCGGGTTCACGTTGACCTGGTTGACCCCGGGCATGTTGATTTCCGACGGGTCTTCGGCGGTGGAGATGTTGCGGTCCGCGGTGTTCAGGATGCCGAGGCCGGTATAGAGGGATACGGTCTTGCCCGACCCGGTGGGGCCGGTCACCAGGATCATCCCGTAGGGCCGGCTGAGCGCCTGCAGATAGGCTTCCTTCTGATGTTCCTCGTAGCCCAGCTGGTCGATACCCATCGACGCGCTGCTGGGGTCGAGGATACGCATCACGATCTTCTCGCCGTACAGCGTCGGCAGGGTGCTGACACGAAAGTCGATCGCCCGGGTCCGCGACAGCTTCAGCTTGATCCGTCCATCCTGCGGCACGCGGCGTTCGGCGATGTCCATGCGCGACATCACCTTGACCCGCGCGGTGATCCGCGGTGCCAGGGAGTTCGGCGGGTGGGCCACTTCGTGCAGCACGCCGTCGATGCGAAAGCGCACGCGGAAGTCCTTCTCGAAGGGCTCGAGATGGATGTCGGAGGCCTTGCGGTTGATGGCGTCCATCAACAGCTTGTTGACGAAGCGCACTACCGGGGCATCGTCCGCCCCCTCGGCGGTGTCCGAGCTGTCCTTGTCGTCGTCGCCCGATTCGATTGCCAGGCTGTCGAGGCCGTCGTCCCCCAGGTCGTCCATCAGCGACGAGGCGGCGCTCAGGGCGCTGTCGATCAAGCGGTCGAGCTTGTGCGACTCGACCAGCACGGCCTCCACCGGCATGCCGGTGGCGAACTTGAACTCGTCGGTGGCTCCGAGATTGGTCGGGTCGGAGACGGCGATGTAGAGCCGGTTGCCGCGCACCATCAGCGGGAGGGCGTGATGCTTCTGGATCAGCTTCTCGTTCAGATGATCCTTGGGCAGCAGTTCCGGCTCGAAGGTCGCGAGGTCGAATACCGGCAGCCCGAATTCCTCGGCGGCGGCCTCCGCGAGCCGGGCCTCCGCCACCTGGCCCTTGCTGGCCAGCAGGGTCATCAGGGGGGTCTGCTGGGACTGGGCCTCCTCGACCAGCTGGGAGGCGATGTCCTCCGCGATCAGGCCGGCCTCGACCAGGCGTTTGGCCAGCCCGGGGAGCCGCGGTGCCGTAGTGGTGTTCGCCATGGGCCTCTGCGTATACAAACCAGTGATGGGCCACACAATACGTGCGTCCGCGGCGGAAGGGAAACGCCCTGGCGGACCACTGGCGCCCCCCGCTGTGCCCCCGATCATAGGAATCAACCCCGCAGAAGACAAGGCTGTTGCGCCGCGGCCGGAAGCGAATGCTCGAGGCGCTTGACGCTGCGCTTCGCGCTGGTTCAGAATACGCGGCTTGATCGAGGAGGGATACCCAAGCGGTCAACGGGGGCAGACTGTAAATCTGCTGGCTCAGCCTTCGGAGGTTCGAATCCTCCTCCCTCCACCATCGAGTTTTTGAAGCCAGCGGCCATAGTGGGCGGTGGTCAGGCAAGCCAGGGTTCTGCGGGTGTAGTTCAATGGTAGAACCTCAGCCTTCCAAGCTGATGATGTGGGTTCGATTCCCATCACCCGCTCCACGTTTGGCCTGTTGTGGTGCGTCCTTGCGGGCGGCCCGGCCGAGGCCCTGGCAGCCATAGCAATAGAGTTATCCGGCTCATGTAGCTCAGTCGGTAGAGCACTTCCTTGGTAAGGAAGAGGTCACCGGTTCGAATCCGGTCATGAGCTCCATATTAATGTCAGCGTACAACCTGCGTCGCTGTTGAGTTTTAGCGTCACGATCCGGGGAAGCGAGAAATGTCCAAGGAAAAGTTCGAGCGTAAGAAGCCGCATGTGAATGTGGGGACGATTGGTCATGTGGACCATGGGAAAACGACGCTGACGGCGGCGATGACGGCGGTGCTGGGCAAGAAGTACGGGAGCGAAGCCCGTGCGTTTGACCAGATCGACAATGCGCCGGAAGAGAAGGCGCGCGGGATCACGATTGCGACCGCGCACGTCGAATACGAAAGCGACATTCGCCACTATGCGCACGTCGACTGCCCCGGGCACGCGGACTATGTGAAGAACATGATCACGGGTGCGGCGCAGATGGACGGCGCGATCCTGGTGGTGTCGGCGGCCGATGGCCCGATGCCGCAGACCCGCGAGCACATCCTGCTGGCGCGTCAGGTCGGTGTGCCGTACATCGTGGTGTTCCTGAACAAGGCCGACATGGTCGACGATCCGGAGCTGCTGGAGCTGGTCGAGATGGAAGTTCGCGACCTGCTGTCCTCCTACGACTTCCCGGGTGACGACACCCCGGTGATCACCGGTTCCGCGCTGAAGGCGCTGGAAGGTGACGAGAGCGAAGTGGGCGCCCCGGCGATCTACAAGCTGGTGGAGGCGATGGACAGCTGGATTCCGGAGCCCGAGCGTGCCGTGGACGGCGCGTTCCTGATGCCGGTGGAAGATGTCTTCTCGATCTCCGGTCGTGGCACCGTGGTGACCGGTCGCGTCGAGCGCGGCGTGGTGAAGGTCGGCGAAGAAATCGAGATCGTCGGTATTCGCGACACCCAGAAGACCACCGTCACCGGTGTCGAGATGTTCCGCAAGCTGCTGGACCAGGGCGAGGCGGGCGACAACGTCGGTATCCTGCTGCGTGGCACCAAGCGTGACGACGTGCAGCGTGGTCAGGTGCTGTGCAAGCCGGGTTCGATCACCCCGCACACGCATTTCGAGGCCGAGGTGTACATCCTGGGCAAGGACGAGGGCGGTCGTCATACGCCGTTCTTCAACGGGTATCGTCCGCAGTTCTACTTCCGCACGACCGACGTGACGGGTTCGGTGGAGCTGCCGGAAGGCACCGAGATGGTGATGCCGGGCGACAACGTCAAGATGACGGTGTCCCTGATCAACCCGATCGCGATGGAAGACGGGCTGCGCTTTGCGATCCGCGAAGGTGGCCGCACCGTCGGCGCCGGCGTCGTCTCCAAGAT
>NZ_KB898128.1:110000-124384 GCF_000377445.1 Thioalkalivibrio sp. ALE9 | reverse complement strand
GGCAAGACCGTCGGGATGGCCGGTGTCTTGACCTTGACCCCCCGTTGTCGTCGCGCCGAGTGGAGAGGGTTTTCGCGGGAGAAAAGGCGCTGGATGTCTGAGCGGAGCCGAAGGCGTAGCGAGTTCAGCGCCGCCCGCGAAAAGCCTCGGAGCGAGGGAAACCCCGGCCCGCACAGCGGGCCGGGGTCGCGGCAGTCGGGCGTGTTTCTTGGTTACTTCTTTGCACGAGCAAAGAAGTCACTCGGGGCGCGCTGGCGAGTCAGCGCCGGGCAGTATGTGGACCGGAGCCACCGGAAACGCCTGATGCTAAACCAGGGCCAGCCACCATCAGGCAGGCGGTGGACCGAAGGCGCCGTAAACACCGAATGGCGAAACAGTCGCTGCCACCGCCATGGCGCAACCGCCCGTTCACGCACAGGGGAGCGCTGACCCGTGGGGGCTAGCGCAGGAGCATCAGGATGCCGGCGAGGATCAGCACGCCGGCGAAGCCGCGGCGGAGGATGGCGACGGGCAGGTGATGCGTGAGCCAGACACCTGCACGTACGCTGATGGCTGTGCCGATCACCACGCCGAGGATGGCCGGCAGATAGAGATAGCCCAGCGCCCACTCCGGCGCCTGGTAGGTTGGATCGGTCCACTGCGGCAGGGCGAACACCAGGCTCGCGCCGATGGAGATCGGCACGCCGAGGGCCGCGGCGGAGCCGATCGCCCGGCGCAGTTCCAGCCCCTGGCTGACCAGGAACGGGGTGGTCAGCGTGCCGCCGCCGATGCCGATCAGCGCGGAGACGGCCCCGATTACGGTGCCGCCGCCCAGCCAGACGCTGCGCCTCGGCACGGGCGCTTTCGGCGGCTGAACGTTGAGCAGCATCCAGATTCCGATCGCGACCTCGAAGGCGCCGAAGATGCGCCCCAGGTGGTCGGAGTCGATGCGCGTGGCCAGCCAGGCCCCGAGCAGGGCCCCGACGATGATCCCCGGCAGCAGGCGCCGCACGGCCGTGCCGTCTACTCCGCCGCGGCGGTGGTGGGCGCGGGCGGAGAGGATCGCGGTGGGGATGATCGCGCCCAGCGAGGAGCCGACCGCGAGCTGCACCAGGTTGGCCGAGTCGAAGGCCAACAGGCTGAAGATGGCGACAAATACCGGCACCAGGATCAGCCCGCCGCCGATGCCGAACATCCCGGCCGGGATACCGGCGACCAGCCCCAGGGCCACGAACAGCAGGCCCAGACCAAGCGGCGACTGGGTCAGGGTCTCGAGCATGAGAGGGTGGATGCGTCAGGCAGCGATCGGGCCGGCGGGCATGGAGCCGGCCGGCCCGGCGAGACGGGGCAGGCGCTCAGAGCGCCTTGAAGCACTTGCGGGCGGCCTCGATGGTGGCATCGAGGTCCGCGTCCGAGTGGGCGTTGGACATGAAGCCGGCCTCGAAGGCACTGGGGGCCAGGTAGATGCCCTCGCCCAGCATTGCGTGGAAGAAGCGGCCGAAGGCGGCGGTGTCGCAGGCGGTGGCGCCGGCGAAGTCGGTGACCTTCTGGTCTGAGAAGAACAGGCCGAACATACCTGGCACCTGGTTGGTGGTCACGGAGACCCCGGCCTCGCGCGCGGCGTCCTCGAAGCCCGAGACGACCTTCTTGGTGCGCTGCTCCAGCTCGTCGTGGAAGCCCGGACGCGACAGGATCTCCAGGGTCTTGAGGCCGGCGGTCATCGCGATCGGGTTTCCGGACAGGGTGCCGGCCTGGTAGACCGGGCCCAGCGGCGAGAGGTGTTCCATGATCGCGCGCTTGCCGCCGAAGGCCCCCACCGGCATGCCGCCGCCGATGATCTTGCCCAGCGTGGTCAGGTCCGGGGTGACGCCGAGATAGCCCTGGGCGCAGTGCTTCGAGACGCGGAAGCCGGTCATCACCTCGTCGAAGATCAGTACCGCGCCGTGCTGGTCACAGACCTCGCGCAGGGTCTCCAGGAAGCCCGGTTCCGGCGGGATGCAGTTCATGTTGCCGGCAATCGGCTCGACGATGATGCAGGCGACCTCGTCGCCCTTCTCGGCAAAGAAGGCGCGCACGCCGTCCGGGTCGTTGTAGGTCAGGGTGCTGGTCAGGGCGGCCAGCTCCTTCGGCACGCCGGGGGAACTCGGCTGGCCCAGGGTCAGGGCGCCGGAGCCGGCCTTCACCAGCAGCGAGTCGCCATGGCCGTGGTAGTTGCCCTCGAACTTCACGATGCGGTCGCGCCCGGTGTAGCCGCGCGCCAGCCGGATCGCGCTCATCGTGGCCTCGGAGCCCGAGTTGGTCATGCGTACCAGGTCCATCGACGGCACCAGTTCGCAGACCTTCGCGGCCATGTCGTTCTCCAGCCGGGTCGGGCAGCCGAAGGACAGGCCGTTGTTGCAGGCCTCGCGCACCGCCTCGATCACCTCGGGGTGGGCGTGGCCGGCGACCATCGGGCCCCAGGAGCCGATGTAGTCGATATAGCGCTGGCCATCGGCGTCCCACATGTAGGCGCCGTTGGCGCGGTCCATGAAGATCGGGGTGCCGCCCACGCCCTTGAACGCGCGGACCGGGGAGTTCACGCCCCCGGGGATGTGCTGCTTGGCGGCCTCGAACAGACGCTCGGTTTCCTGCATGACGGTGTCCTGTATTTCGTTGAGTTCGGGATTCGGTAGGCCCGGCAACCATAGCGACGGCCGCGGGCGCGTGCAAAGTGGTCAGTCGAACAGTGTGCTGATGCGCCGGGCGGCGGCCTCTGGATCGGGCGCGGCGCTGATGCCCTGGATCACGGCGACCAGGTCTGCCCCAGCCGCGACCACTTCCGCCGCGTTGTCCGGGGTGATGCCGCCGATGCCGCAGATCGGCAGGTCCAGGGCCGCGCGCGCCTGGCGGATCAGCTCCGGCCCGGCGAAGGCGGCCTCTGGCTTGGTCGGGGAGGCGAACATGGTGCCGAAGGCGACATAGCTCGCACCGGCCCGGGCGGCAGCTTCGGCGGGTGCCAGTTCGTTGTAGCAGGAGACCCCGACGACTGCGTCCGGCCCCAGGAGCGTGCGGGCCGCGCTCGGGTCCGGATCGTCGCGGCCCAGGTGCACGCCGTCGGCCTGGATGCGCGCGGCCAGCTCGGTGTCGTCGTTGATGATGCAGCGCGCACCGTGCGTGTGGGCAAGGGCGACCAGCTCGCGGGCGATCGCCTCGCGCGCTTTGCCCGCGAGCTCCTTGTCACGGAACTGGATCAGGCGCGCACCGCCGCGCAGCGCGGCCTCGGCATGGGCGAGGTGAGTGGTGCGCGGGTCCGCGCCCTCCTGCACAGCGGGGGTGATGAAATAGAGCCCGCGCAGTGTCGGCTTTGCCTCAGTCGTCATGCGGGCACAGGCGGTTGGGGATGTGCTGGCCGTGGCCGGGGGCGTAGCCGCGGGCGATGGCATCGTTCATGAAGGCCTGGGCCTCGATTACGGCTGGTTCGATGTCGCGGCCACGGGCGAGGAAGGCGGCGATCGCCGCGGCCAGGGTGCAGCCGGAGCCGTGGAAGCCGGCCGGGTGGCGTGGCAGCTCGAACGGGCGCACGTGGTCGTCCTCGCGGTAGAGGCGGTTGATGATCGGGTCCTGTTCGGTGCCCTCGTGCCCGCCGGTGACCAGCACGTTGCGCGCGCCCAGCTGGCGCAGCTGGTGGCCCCACTGCGCGGGGTCCTCGCTGCGGGCCAGGCGCGCGGCCTCCGGGCCGTTCGGGGTGATCAGCGTGGCCCGCGGCAGCAGGGCCTCGCGCGTGGCGTCGACCACCGCCTCGGTGGCCAGCGCCCCGCCACCGCCGGCGACCATCACGGGGTCCAGTACCACCGGGATGTGCGGATGAGCGCCGAGCAGCGCAGAGACGACGGTCACGTTCTCCACCGAGCCCAGCATGCCGATCTTGATCGCCGCCACCTCGAGATCGGCCAGGGTGACCTCGATCTGGGCGCGCAGCTGCTCCGGCGGCAGCACGGTGAAATCCACCACGTTGCGGGTGTCCTGCACGGTGATCGCGGTCACCGCCGTGGCCCCGTGTACGCCGAGGCGGGTGAAGGTGGTCAGGTCGGCCTGCAGACCCGCACCGCCGCCGGGGTCGGAGCCGGCAATGGTCAGCGCGATCGGGGGATGATTCATGAAGGGGGGCTCCCGTGCTAAGGTTGCGCGCGCCCCGGCACCCCCGGGGCGTTCCTGTTCCGAATCCCGGGAGTGTACGCAGCATGAGCCACGAGTTCGAAGTCGAGTCCATCCGTCCCCTGGTCGCCGCCGCCAAGGCCGGCGGTACGCTGAATGCGGAGGTCGACCAGGCCCTGGCCGCGCTGGAGCAGGAGATCAACCGGATCGCCGCCGAGCTGCAGGTGGAGCACGTGGGTCCCGGGGTGGGCATGGCGGACATGAATGCCGAGCATGTCTATCGCCTGGTGATCCGCCAGCACGAGATCGACGTGACGCGGCATGAGTGGAGCCTGTGGGTCTGCGATGCGCTCGACAACTGCGACTTCCGCGCGACCTGGCCGGTCACCGGCGCCGGGCGTCTGCGCCGCAAGCAGGTGACGGCCGTGGTGCCGGAGCTGGTGACCGGCTACCGCGATGCGGTCGTGGCCGCCGGCAAGGGTGATACCCCGGCCGGCCAGCGCCTGGCGCAGATCGCGGCGGTCTTTGAGTAACGCGGATCGCTCTACGCGCCAGGCGGCGTCAGCACTGTAAAGGTCAAGGGCGGTTGCACCACGAAGCGCACGAAGACACGAAGAAAGGGCGCAGGGCGTTTGCACCACAGAGTGCACCGAGGCCACGACGAAGATTGAGCGTTTTCGCTGGGGGCTGGCGGCTGGTGGTTTCTGGGGGTGTGTGCAGGTAACGTGGCCGAGGGCGCGGCTTGTACCCTTCGCTCGGTCCAATCAATTCGATCCGTCGAGCCTTCCTTTGATTTTCTTCGTTTCTTCGTTTCTTCGCGTGCTTCGTGGTGAAATCAGCTCACCGTGCCAAGGGCACGAAGCGTCTGGTAGCGCCTTAAGCTGCGCTGTCGGGGTCGCGCAGCGAGATGACCGGCCAGCCCTTGTTGCGGGCATGTTCCGCGAGGGTGGGGTCCGGGTCCACGGCCACCGGGCGGCCGACCTGCTCCAGCAGGGGGATGTCGTTGCGCGAGTCGCTGTAGAAGCTGGCCTGCGTGATGGTGCCCTCGGGATCCGGGTGATCGGCGAGGTGCTGGCGCAGGCGCTCGATCTTGCCCTCCTGAAAGCAGGGCACGCCGGTCAGTTCGCCGGTGAACTCCCCGTCTTCGCGTTCCTCCGCCAGGGTGGCGATCAGGTGGTCCACGCCGAGGAGGTCGGCAATCGGCTGGGTCACGAACTGGTTGGTCGCGGTGATGATGACCAGCTCGTCTCCGGCCTCGCGGTGCTTGTCCAGCAGACGCTGGGCGCCGGGGGCGATCATCGGCCGGATCAGCGTCTCGATGAACTGCTCGCGCCATTGTTCCAGCTGCGCGCGCGGGTGCTCGGCCAGCGGGCTGAACGCGAAGCGGCAGAACTCGTGGATATCGAGCACGCCCGCGACATACTCCTGGTAGAAGCGGTCATTGGTCTCGGCGTGGCAGGTCGGGTGCACGGCGCCTACCTCGGCCAGGAACTGGTTCCAGGCGTGATCGCTGTCGCCGGCAAGAAGGGTGTTGTCGAGGTCGAACAGGGCCAGGGCCATGAGGTGATTCTCGGGTTGGCATGAGTCGGGCGAAAGTGTACCGGTGGGCGTGGCAGCCTGCAGCCTCGCATCCCCTGTCGGGCCGGCACCGGAGGCCGGGTAGGGGCTTTGCCGCCAGGGCGTCGGCTGTGGAACAATGCCAGTAATAGAAAAGCGTCTGGCTGATGCAAGTGATTGATTGTGACGGGTATCGCGCAAACGTAGGCATCATCCTGTGCAACGCGGAAAGACAGCTGTTCTGGGGCAAGCGGGTCGGTCAGGAGGCCTGGCAATTCCCCCAGGGGGGCGTGCACGCGGAAGAAACGCCGGAAGAGGCGATGTACCGCGAGTTGCGCGAGGAGACCGGCCTGTTCCCCCGGCACGTCGAGGTGCTGGGCGCTACCCGCCATTGGTTGCGCTATCGCCTGCCGGAGCGCATGGTCCGGCGTCATCAGCGCCCGGTCTGTATCGGCCAGAAGCAGCGCTGGTTCCTGTTGCGCATGGTCGGAGACGAGAATGACGTGGTGCTGGATGCGATGGAAACCCCGGAATTCGATGACTGGCGCTGGATCGACTACTGGCGCCCGGCGCGCGAGGTCGTGCACTTCAAGCGCCAGGTCTACCGCCGGGCGCTGTGTGAACTGGTGCCGCTGATGTTCCCCGAGCTGGATCAGGGGCGCTCCGGTAGTCGCGGCCCGGAACCCTCGTTGAACCGCCCGTCGGTGTCGTCGCGTTGACGGTCCCGAAGCAGCCCTCGATGCTCGAGGTCCTGCGCCGCGTGGTGCAGGAGGTCAATGGTGCGGCCGATTTCTTCGAAGCACTGCACATCATCGTCACGCGGGTGAAGGCGGCGCTGGAGATCGATGTCTGCTCGATTTACCTGAAGTCGCCACAGTCCGGGCGCCTGGTGCTGATGGCCTCGGAAGGTCTGCGTTCGGAATCGGTGGGGCAGGTCGAGATGGACCCGTCGGAAGGCCTGGTCGGTCTGGTCGCCTCGCGCGCCGAGCCGGTCAACCTCGACAGCGCCCAGGATCACCCGCGCTTTCGCTACTTCCCGGAGACCGGCGAGGAGCACTTCCTCGCGTTCCTGGGCGTGCCGATCATCCATCAGCGCAGCCTGCTGGGCGTGCTGGTGGTGCAGCAGCACCAGGCGCGCAAGTTCGATGACGAACACGTCTCCTTCCTGATCACCCTGGCCGCGCAGCTGGCCGGGGCGATCGCCTACGCCGAGTTCAACGACGAGATCTCCTCCGAGACCCCGCTGATCGGTCATGTGAACGTCGAGGCCACCGGCATCGCCGGCTCGCCCGGCGTAGCCATCGGGCGCGCCGTGGTGGCCTACCGGCTGGCCGATCTCGATTCCATCCCGGATCGCGAGAGTGCCGGGGTAGACGGCGAGCTGGAGCACTTCAAGCAGGCGGTCGCGGAGACGCGCACCGAGATCGAGGACCTGAAGCAGCGTATGGGCGAGGCCCTGGGGCCGGACGAGCAGGTGCTGTTCGATGCCTACCTGATGCTGCTGGGGTCCGACTCGCTGGTGCACAAGACCGAGGCGCGCATCCGCAACGGCCAGTGGGCGCCCGCCGCGCTGCGCGACACGGTGCGCGAGAGCGTGCGGGTGTTCGAGGACATGGAGGACCCGTACCTGCGTGAGCGCGCGGCCGACGTGCGGGACCTCGGTCGGCGCGTGCTGTCGCATCTGCTGCCGGCGGATCGCAGCCAGGACGAGTTTCCCGAGGGCGGCATCCTGGTCGGGGACGACCTGACCGCGTCGCACCTGGCGGAGGTGCCGATCGAGCGGCTGGGGGCGATGGTCTCGGCCAAGGGGACCGGTTCCTCGCATATCGCGATCCTCGCGCGCGCGCTGAACATCCCGGCGGTCATGGGGGTGTCCGAGCTGCCGGTGGGACGCCTGGAGGGGCGCGAGATCCTGGTCGACGGCTATCGCGGCCGGCTGTTCGTGAACCCCAACGCCGAGTTGCGCGCGGAGTTCGAGCGTCTGGTGCGCGAGGAGCGCGAGCTGGCGGAGGACCTGCGCGCGCTGGCCAAGGACCCGGCCGAGACCCGCGACGGGGTCGCCGTACCGGTGCTGGCGAATTCTGGGCTGCTGGCGGACATCAAGCCGTCGCTGGAGTCCGGGGCCGAGGGGGTGGGGCTGTACCGCACCGAGGTCCCGTTCATGATCCGCGACCGCTTCCCCGGCGAGGAGGAGCAGGTCCAGCTGTACGAGCAGGTGCTCGCTTCCTTCGATCCCATGCCGGTGACCCTGCGGACCCTGGATATCGGCGGCGACAAGGCCCTGCCGTACTTTCCGGTCAAGGAGGACAACCCGTTCCTCGGCTGGCGCGGCATCCGCATCTCGCTGGACCACCCGGAGATCTTCCTGACCCAGCTGCGGGCGATGCTCAAGGCGAGCCGGTCGCACGACAACCTGCAGATCCTGTTCCCGATGATCTCGGCGCTGGACGAGCTGAAGGGGTCGATGAGCCTGCTCAACCGGGCGCGTGAGGAACTGCTGGACGAGGGCTTCCGCATCCCGATGCCGCGGATCGGCGTCATGGTGGAGGTGCCGGCGGCGGTCTACATGTCGGAGATGCTCGCCCGGCGGGTGGATTTTCTTTCGGTGGGCACCAATGACCTGGTCCAGTACCTGCTGGCGGTGGATCGCAACAACGCCCGCGTGGCGCACCTCTACGACACCCTGCACCCGGCCTGTATCCACGCGCTGGAGACGATCACCGAGGGCTCCCACCGGGCCGGCAAGCCGGTCAGCGTGTGCGGGGAGATGGCGGCCGACCCGGCCGCGGTGATCCTGCTGCTGGGGATGGGGATCGACAGCCTGAGCGTCAGCGTTTCCTCGATCCCGCGGGTGAAATGGGTGATCCGCAGCTTCTCCACCGACCGCGCCGAGGCGCTGCTGGCGCAATGCCGGCTGCTGGAGAACGCCGACCAGATCCGCTCGCTGCTCAATAACGCCCTGGTCCAGGCGGGGCTGGGCGGCCTGGTGCGCGCCGGCAAGACCTGACGCCGGGAGTCCGTGTTCCGGCGCCCGCGGTTGTCCGGGGGACCCGCTATCCGTTGCGGCTGGTCCGCCACAGCGCGATCAGCGCGCTCAGCAGGAAGATCCCGAGCACCACCCCGATGGCGATCAGGGCGTCGGGGATCGAGCGGTTGATCACCAACACCACCGCGCCCACCAGGATAGGGACCGGCACCTCGTTGAACCAGCGATACCAGGTGTGATCGCGACGGTTCAGGTCGTCGCGGAAGTCGCGCACGATCTTGCCGCACCAGACGTGATAGGCGACCAGGATCGCGATCAGGGTCAGCTTGAAGTGCATCCACGGCTCGGTCAGGTAGAACGAGCGATCCACCAGCATGGCCACGCCGAAGGCAATGGTGATCAGGGCGCCGGGGGTCATGATCCCGTAGAACAGCTTGCGCTCCATGATCTTGAAGCGCTCGTGGCCCAGGGCGTCCTCGGTCATCGCGTGATAGACGAACAGGCGGGGCAGATAGAACAGCCCGGCGAACCAGGTGACCATGAAGATCACGTGCAGGCTGAGGAACCAGTTGTACGCTTGCATGGAGGTCCTTCTCGTCGGGCGGTGCCGGGCTTACGAGAGCCAGCGTTCCAGGTGGCGTTCGATCTGTTCGAAGTCCGGGTCGCCCAGCTTCTGATAGACGATGCGGCCATTCGGCGAGATCAGGAAGGTGGTCGGCGTAAGGCGTACGCCGCCGTAGGCCTGGGAAAAGGCATCGTCGCTGTCATGGATGACCTTGTAGGGCATCCCGCGATCCTCGCGCATGGCCTCCACGCGGTTGATCGGGTCGTAGGACAGCGCGACCGCCAGCAGCTCGAATCCCTTGTCCGCGTAGGTCTCGTGCAGGTGGATCAGTTCCGGGATCTCGCGAATGCAGGAGGGACAGTTGGTGGCCCAGAACGAGATCATCACCGGCCGTCCCTCGTAGTCCTCCAGCGACACCTGTTCGCCATCCAGTGTGGTGGCGGCGAAGGCGGGCGCCGGGCGCATGCCGTCGTCGGTCAGCCAGATGGTCGCGGCAATGGCGACCAGCGCGATGATGAAGATGCCTCCGAAGATGGCCTTGCGGTCGATCCTGACTTTGCTCATGAGGTGTGATCCGTTGATCGAATAGCCTGCAAATGTGGACTGGCAGGGCGGGCGTGCGTTCCGTGGCCCCGGCCAAGGCGGTATCATGCCGCAGCATGACGAATGCAACCAACAGCAAACCCATCCGCATCGGGGTTGTCGGTGCCACCGGCTATACCGGTGTGGAATTGCTGCGCCTGCTGGCGCGGCACCGGGCGGCCGATCTGCAGGTGGTGACCTCGCGGGGCGAGGCGGGCACGCCCGTGGCCGAACTGTTCCCGAGCCTGCGTGGCGCGGTCGACGCGGTGTTTCAGGCGCCGGATGAGGCTACCCTGGGCGAGTGCGACGTGGTCTTTTTCGCGACCCCGCACGGGGTGGCCCACGCGCTGGCCGCGCCCCTGCTGGAGCGGGGCACGCGCATCATCGATCTGTCGGCGGATTTCCGCATCCGCGATCCCGATCTGTGGGCGCAGTGGTACGGGCAGGCCCATGGCGCGCCCGAGTATCTGGGCGAGGCCGTGTACGGCCTGCCCGAGCTGAACCGGACGCTCATCCGCGATGCCCGCCTGATCGCGGTGCCGGGCTGTTATCCGACGGCCGTGACGCTTGCGGTTCTGCCCCTGCTGGAGGCCGGCCTGATCGATCCGGCGGACGTGATCGCGGATGCCAAGAGCGGTGTCAGCGGGGCTGGGCGCAAGGCGCAGATCGGCGGGCTGTTCGCCGAGGTGCAGGAGGACTTTCGTGCCTACGCCAGCGGCGGGCACCGGCACTGGCCGGAGATCCATCAGACGCTGAGCGGGGTGGCCGGGCAGTCCGTGGGGCTGATCTTCCAGCCGCATCTGGTGCCCATGACGCGCGGGATTCACGCGACCCTCTATCTGCGCCCGCTGGCGGCGGACGCGGACTGGCAGGCCTGTTTCGAGCAGCGCTACCGCGACGAGCCGTTTGTCGACGTGCTGTCGCCCGGGGCCCATCCGCAGACCTCCAGTGTGCGCGGCACCAATGTCTGTCGGGTGGCGCTGGCGCAGCCGCCGCATTCCGGTCGACTGATGGTGCTTTCGGTGATCGACAACCTGGTGAAGGGCGCGGCCGGGCAGGCCGTGCAGAACATGAACCTGATGTTTGGCCAGCCGGAAACCGCAGGCCTGGACGCGCTGCCGGTCTTCCCCTGATGCCGGGTCTGGCCGCATGAGTATTCCGGTGCCGCGTCTGCCCCGGCGGCCGCGGATCCCGGCTCGGCGGCGGCCGTCCCGACGGCGCCGCGGAACGTGGTGGGCCGGCCTGCTGGCAATCGCGCTGGTCCTGGCTGCGGTCGCCGGGGGACTGGGCTGGCTGGCCAGCGAGCGACACGACGGGACGGCGTGTGTGGAACCGCAGGCAGGGATCGAAGCCCTGCGGGCGGACCTGGAGCGGGAGGTCGCCGCGCGCCAGACCGCCGAGGAGGCGCTGCGCCGCGCCGAGCAGCACCTGGCAATCAAGGAGGCCGAGCTGGCGGCCTATGCCGGTGACATCGAGCGCCAGGAGAAAGAACTGCAGACGTTGCGCGACGAACTGGCGTTTTATCAGCGTCTCGCGGAAGGCTCGGGCGAGGACGGTCTGGGCATCCGGGCCCTCCGGTTGCAGCCGACCGGGCAGTCCGGTGTGTTCGATGTCAGCTTTCAGCTTTACCGTCCGGGGCTGGGCCGCTCGGTGGATCTGCGCTGGTCGCTGGAGGTGGACGGCCTCGCGGCGGACGCGGAAGAGCCGAGCACCCTGGATGCCGAGGCGCTGGGGCTGGATTCCGGGCGTACGCTGGAAGAGCTGCGGTTGCTGCGGCATCAGCGCGTCCGGATCCGGCTGCCGGAGGGCTTCGAGCCGCAGCACCTGACGTTGCGCGCGAGCGCCGAAGATGACGAGGAACTGGATCCGGTTTCCGAACGGGCCGACTGGGATCGCCTGCTGGAGGGCATGCAATGATGGGACGCAAGAAGGGCCGCCGGGCGGGCAAGGTGGACACGCTGGTTGGGCGCAATACGGTGATCCATGGCGATGTCGAGTTCGGGGGCGGGTTGCACATCGAGGGTCGCGTGATCGGCGATATCCGGGCCACCACCGATCCGGCCGCCGTTCTGGTGGTGGCGGACGGGGGCGTGGTCGAGGGCCATATCGCGGTCCCGCACCTGCTGATGAACGGAGAGGTGCAGGGCGATGTCCATGTAGGCGAGCATGTGGAACTCGGCGAGACGGCCCGTCTGGTGGGCAATCTCTACTACACCATGCTGCAGATGGCGGAAGGCGCGCAGATCGACGGCCTGCTCAAGCGGGTGGATCACCCGCTCCAGGGTGAACTGGAGGGGCCTGGCGAGACCCAGGCCCTGACCAATCCCACGGAAGGTGGGCATTCTTGACTCTGGGGCTCAGTCTTCCGTAGCGTGAATGAAAATGATTATTACAGGAGGCCCCGAATGTCCGAGCCCATGACGTCCGAAGCGGAGATGGACATCGAAATCCCCAGCCCGCTGATCTTTACCGATGCCGCGGCCACCAAGGTGAAGGGGCTGATCGAGGAAGAGAACAACGACAACCTGAAGCTGCGCGTATTCGTCAGCGGCGGCGGTTGCTCCGGCTTCCAGTACGGCTTCACCTTTGACGAAACCGTGGGTGATGGCGACACCGTGGTCGAGAATGGCGGGGTGACCCTGCTGATCGATCCGATGAGCTTCCAGTATCTGGCCGGCGCCGAGATCGACTACACCGAGGGCCTGGAGGGCGCGCAGTTCGTCATCCGCAACCCGAACGCCACCACGACCTGCGGCTGCGGCTCCAGCTTCTCGGTCTGAAGCCGACCGCAAGCGAGTCAGGCGAAGGCCCGATCCGGTGGATCGGGCCTTTTTTGTTACCGGCCCTGGTCCGCGGGGTCGGTGGGGCGGGCGTGGCCGGGGATGATGCAGCCGAGTACCCGCGGCCCACGCGCACCGGTTACCTCGGGAAGATTGCCGGGCTCCCCCGCAAGGGTGCGGGCCGCCAGCCACGCAAATGCGGCGCCTTCCACCTGTTGCGGAGGGATGCCATGGCGTTCGGTGGACTCCACGCGGGTCTCGGGCAGAGCCTGCGCCAGGCGCTGCATCAGGTAGCGGTTGTGCGCGCCGCCGCCACACACCAGCAGGCGGGCGGGCGGCTGCGGATCCAGATGCGTCAGGGCGCGGCGTACGCCTTCCACCGTCAGTTCGGCCAGGGTGGCCTGGAGGTCCTCGGGCCGGAGCTGGTCGAGGCGGTCACCCGCGACATGGCGCAGCCACGCGGGGGAGAAATACTCGGGTCCCGTGCTCTTGGGCGGGGGGCGCCGGAAGAACGGGTCCTCCAGCAGTCGGGCCAGTAGCTCGGGGTCGGGTGTTCCGCTGCGTGCCCAGTCACCATCCCGGTCGAACGGGGTCGAGTGGTGGCGCCGGTTCCAGTCGTCCATCAGGGTATTGGCGGGTCCGCAGTCGAAGCCGATCACGGGTGCCCCGGGTGGCAGCCAGGTGACGTTGGCGATGCCTCCGAGGTTCAGCACCGCGCGCGTCTCGTCCGGTGCGCCGAACTGCATCGCATGAAAGCCGCAGGCCAGCGGGGCACCCTCGCCCCCGGCGGCGATGTCGCGCGGGCGAAACTGGGCCACGGTGTCGATCCCTGTGGCCTCCGCAATACGGAACGGATCTCCGATCTGCCAGGTGAAGGGCGGTTCGGCGTCCGGGGCGTGGTGAACGGTCTGTCCGTGACTGCCGATCGCGCGAATCGCGCCGGGTGCCAGGCCGGTCTGGTCGAGCAGGGTCTGGACCGCGCGGGCGAACAGCATCCCCAGACGTGCGTCCAGCATCCCGAGGTGCCGGTATTGCAGGGCCTCGCTGGTGGCGGCGGTCGCCAGTTCCAGGGCCAGGTCGTCGGGGTAGTCCAGCTGGCAGTGATCCACGACGGTGACGGCCCCGTCCTCGCGGATCTCGGTGAGGACGGCGTCCACGCCGTCCCGGCTGGTGCCGGACATCAATCCGATAAAGCGTTGTGTCATGCGCGTGTTCCTCAGGCCGTGTTGGACCCATTCTGGACCACGGCCGTGTTTCGCGTCTGTCCGGGCCTCGCGGTATCCTTGCGCGCGTCCGGCCCGCCCGGCCGGTTCTCCGATCTCGAACAAGGGGCGACATGGAACTCGAAGACCAGCTGGCCGTGATTCGTCGCGGCGCCGATGAAATCCTGCTCGAGGACGATCTCGTCGAGCGTCTCAAGACGGGCCGCCCCTTGCGGATCAAGGCGGGATTCGACCCCACCGCCCCGGACCTGCACCTGGGCCATACGGTGCTGATCAACAAGCTGCGCCAGCTGCAGGATCTGGGGCACCATATCCTGTTCCTGATCGGCGATTTCACCGGCCGCATTGGCGATCCCTCGGGCAAGAACGCCACTCGCCCGCCGCTGTCCAGCGAGGATATCGAGCGCAATGCCGCGACCTATCGCGAGCAGGTGTTCCGCATCCTCGATCCCGAGCGTACGGAGGTCGTCTTCAATTCCACCTGGATGGAACCGCTGGGCGCCGCAGGCATGGTCCAGCTTGCCTCGCGCCAGACCGTGGCGCGCATGCTCGAGCGCGACGACTTCCACAAGCGCTAC
>NZ_KB898128.1:0-105000 GCF_000377445.1 Thioalkalivibrio sp. ALE9 | reverse complement strand
AACTCGAAAGAGGACGTATAGGGTGTGACGCCTGCCCGGTGCCGGAAGGTTAATTGATGGGGTTAGCTTCGGCGAAGCCCTTGATCGAAGCCCCGGTAAACGGCGGCCGTAACTATAACGGTCCTAAGGTAGCGAAATTCCTTGTCGGGTAAGTTCCGACCTGCACGAATGGCGTAACGATGGCGGCGCTGTCTCCACCCGAGACTCAGTGAAATTGAAATCGCAGTGAAGATGCTGTGTACCCGCGGCTAGACGGAAAGACCCCGTGAACCTTTACTACAGCTTCACACTGAACTTTGAGCTTGTTTGTGTAGGATAGGTGGGAGGCTTTGAAGCCGGGACGCCAGTCTCGGTGGAGCCACCCTTGAAATACCACCCTGGCAAGTTTGGAGTTCTAACCCAGGCCTGTAATCCAGGTCGGGGACCGTGTGTGGTGGGTAGTTTGACTGGGGCGGTCTCCTCCCAAAGAGTAACGGAGGAGTGCGAAGGTACCCTCAGCGCGGTCGGAAATCGCGCGACGAGTGCAAAGGCATAAGGGTGCTTAACTGCGAGACAGACACGTCGAGCAGGTGCGAAAGCAGGTCTTAGTGATCCGGTGGTTCTGTATGGAAGGGCCATCGCTCAACGGATAAAAGGTACTCCGGGGATAACAGGCTGATACTGCCCAAGAGTCCATATCGACGGCAGTGTTTGGCACCTCGATGTCGGCTCATCACATCCTGGGGCTGAAGCAGGTCCCAAGGGTATGGCTGTTCGCCATTTAAAGTGGTACGCGAGCTGGGTTTAGAACGTCGTGAGACAGTTCGGTCCCTATCTGCCGTGGGCGTCGGAGATTTGACAGGATCTGTCCTTAGTACGAGAGGACCGGGATGGACGCACCTCTGGTGTTCCGGTTGTCACGCCAGTGGCACTGCCGGGTAGCTAAGTGCGGAAGGGATAACCGCTGAAAGCATCTAAGCGGGAAACCCACCTGAAGATGAGATCTCCCTGGACCCTTGAGGTCCCTGTAGGGCCGTTGAAGACTACAACGTTGATAGGCTGGGTGTTGAAGCGCGGTAACGCGTGTAGCTAACCAGTACTAATTGCCCGTGCGGCTTGACCATATAACACCCAAAGTGTTGGTGGTCTCGTCTGACACATCACCAAGTACACACGCCTAGATTGCATTCCGAATTCAGACGACTCGGCATAAGCCGTGTCATCTGGCCAGTTTGTCTGGCGGCAATAGCGAGTAGGAACCACCCGATCCCATCCCGAACTCGGAAGTGAAACTGCTCTGCGCCGATGGTAGTGTGGGGCCTCCCCATGTGAGAGTAGGTCACCGCCAGGCATTAATCCGAAGCCCGATTCCCAGTCATGGGGGTCGGGCTTTTTTTATGGGCGCTTTCGAGGCAGGCTGGATACAAGGTAACGCGATGCTCGTTGTGGCGGGTGCGGCACTTGGCCACAGCAAGCGGGGAGGTATTGTGCGAGGAAAAAGGACCGATGGTGGGCTGGTGATTGTAGGGCTTGTACTGCTCGGGATCGGGCTCTACGCAATTTTTGGCGGCCAGCTGGCGTTTACGCCGATTGCGCCAAGGGAAGGCGCGGGATTCGGCGGACCGCTGGCAACGATTATCGGGGTGGCGTTCGTTATTGGCGGGCTCTATTTCCTGCGAGAATCGCGGCGCTAAAAACGGTCTGTTCAGAGGTTGCCGACAGAGCGCGGCGGATACGGGCGGTGTAGTCGATTTGGCCTGGCGCCGGGTAAGAGTGCGCTGTGTCCTCAGTCGATGCGCCGCGGTCAGGCGACTGCGGGCGTGATGCCGCGGGAGGGAGGTTCGGCCAGTCCAGCCCAGGTGCGTCAGGCCAGGTCGCGTGTCAGGCGGGTGCGGTGGTGCGCCAGCCGAAGCCCTGGTCCTGGGTTGCGACGTCGACGTCGGAGGGGGTGCAGCCGAGCCCGTCTGCGAGGGCCGCTCGGGCAAGCGCCTCATCGTTGTTGTCGGTGGAGAGGTGCATCCCGATGACGTGCCGGAGGCGGGACTGGTCGATGTTGCGCAGCAGCTCGCTGGCGGCATGATTGGGTAGGTGCCCGTAGCCCCCGCCAATGCGCCGCTTCAGGGACGCGGGATAACGCCCGGCGGCGAGCATGGCTGGGTCGTGGTTGCACTCCAGCAAGAGGGCATCCGCGCCACTCGCCATCGCGACCATATGGGGCGAGATATGCCCGGCATCGGTCATCAGCACCAGTCGGTGGTCTCCGTCGGAGAAGGCGAACTGAGTGGGCTCGCGCGAGTCGTGGGGCACGGTGAAGGGGCACACCCAGGCGTCGTCGATGTCCAGCGGGGCGTCGGCCTGGATCTCCTGGACGTGTGCGAAGCCATCGTCGCGGGCCGCCAGGCGGGTGCCCGGGCTGGTGAATACGGTGAGGTCGTACCGCCGGGACAGCGGGCCCGCGGCGCCGATGTGATCCGCATGCTCGTGGGTGATCAGGACGGCGGTCAGGTCGCGGGGTGCAAGATCGACCCGAGCCAGGCGACGTTCGAGTTCCTGGACCGAGAAGCCGCAGTCGACAAGGAGACGGGTCGCCCCGATCTCCACGACCAGGGCATTTCCCGCGCTGCCGCTGCCGAGGGAACAGAAGCGGATCATCGCGTCGGCACCGCGGAGCGATTAACGGAGAATCTGCTGTTCGATGCGCTGCAGCACGAATTCCGCATCGCGACGCCGGAGGGGGTCCCCGTCGATATCACGGGCCTCGATGCGGAGGTCGCCGTCGCCCACGTCGGTCAGGCGGACCTGGTAGCGTTCGTTCTCGCGACGGTCTCCGCCGCGACCGAAGATGCGACTGAAGAACCCGCCGCTTTCGCCTTCGCCGACCACGTCGGGGCGATAGGTCACCTCGAAGGTCCCGGTGTCACGATCCTGCTCGTCCACCAGCAGCCCGGCGCGATCCAGGAGCGTCCCCATTTGCGCCCACATCCGGTCGAAGGCGCTGCCGATGACCAGCACGGGCTGGCCTTCGTGTTCCGTCTGGTGCAGTTCGGTCGGGCGGTCCCCGATGGTCTCGGCGACCCGGGCGCTGCCTTCCGGCATTTCGCCGGTGGCAAGGAAGACGCGAAGGCGATTGAGCATCTCGGCTTCCAGTTCCGGGTCAGAGGGCCGCATGGCCCAGCGCCAGGTTTCGCCCTCGGGCTCCTCGGACGCGCCCCGGTGGGATATGTAGATCGCGGAGTGCCCGTTGTCGCGTTCGACGCGAAGCCGGTACTTGTCCCGGGTGTTGGCGTCGTATACGTTCCCAAGGGCCCGCGCGAAGATGTTCTGACTGCCCCGGAGCGGGATGCCGGCACGGTCCTCGGCCCATTCCGTCTCCATGATGCCGACCTGGGGTTCGTTGCGTTCCAGGCGCAGATTCTGGCTGTCCCAGAAGGCGGCAAGGCGATCCCACAGTTCCTCCGGGGGCACCTCGACGCTGAGCCAGCGGACGCTGCCTTCGCGCATCAGCTGGACCTCGGCGGACTCGGGGAGGACGCGGGCATCGGTCTGCACCGGTGCGGTGGTGTCGGCCGGCTGGCGCTGCTGCTGACGGGCCTGGGAGTCCTGCTGCATCTCGCGGGCGCTGACGCGCTCGCCCGGCGCATCCGGGATGCGGTAGGCGCGCTCGCTGTCGGGGGCGATGAGGTCCGGCGGGACTTCGAGATTGTCCATCTGCCGGCTCATTTCGTACTGGGGACCGGTCTGGCGGTCGCCCGAGGTGGAACACCCGGCGATGGCGAGGCTCGTGGCCAGGGCAAGGGCGGTGCGCGTCGCGCGGCGGCGGAGCGGGGCGGAGTGTTTCATGTCGGGGTTCAGACCTCTATGCCGGCCTGGCGCATGGCGTCCAGGACCGGCGCATGGAAGGGTTCGGACAGCGGAGTCAGGGGGAGACGGATACCGTCCTCCATGAGTCCCATGCGATGCAGTGCCCACTTGACCGGAATCGGGTTGGCCTCGAGGAACAGCGCGGAATGCAGGCCGTCCAGCTGGCGGTTGATCGCGCGCGCCTCGTCCGGTCGGCCCTCGCGGACGGCGCGGCACATGGCCGCCATCAGACGGGGGGCGACATTCGCGGTGACCGAGATGATCCCGTGGCCACCCGCCAGCAGGAAGGCGAGTCCGTTGCCGTCATCGCCGCTGTACAGGTCCATGCGGTTGCCGACCCGCGCGACCAGTTCGGCGGTCCGCTCGTTACTCGCCGTGGCCTCCTTGATCCCGATGATGTTCGGGATTTCGGCCAGGCGCTCCACGGTTTCGGGCAGCAGATCCACCGCGGTCCGGCCGGGGACGTTGTACAGGATCTGCGGGATGTCGACGGCCTCGGCGATGGCCTTGTGATGCAGGTAGAGGCCTTCCTGAGTCGGCTTGTTGTAGTACGGGGACACCAGCAGGCAGGCGTCCGCGCCACCTTCTTTCGCGCAACGGGTCAGCGCGATGGCTTCGCGCGTGGAATTCGCGCCGGTGCCCGCGATCACCGGGAGGCGCCCGGCCACGGTCTTCACCGTGTGGGCAATCGCCTCGCAGTGTTCGTCGAAATCGAGGGTCGCGGATTCGCCGGTGGTGCCGACCGCGACAATGGCATCGGTGCCGGCCTCGATGTGGAATTCCAGGAGCCGATCCAGCGCCGGCCAGTCGAGGCTGCCGTCCGCGTGCATCGGGGTCGCCAGTGCGACCATGCTGCCTTGAAACATCGACTCCTCCAACATCGGGAATGGTGCAGTCTAACGGGCGGGTGACACGGCATTCAAGATTCCCGCGGCCGGCATGCCACCGATGCCCGGTTTTGCGCGGCGCGACGCCGTTGGCGCCGCCCGGGCAAGGTGGTATGTTGCGAGCCATCATGCCTGTTGCCGCTTTCATGCCGAGTCCCTCCCGGGAATGGCGCGCCCCCGTTCCCGCACGCCGCCGGCGGGTGCCGCATGGCTGAAGTGGTCGGCACGGGTGCCCATACCCACCTGATCCTTAACCTGATCGGGCCCGACCAGCCGGGTCTGGTCTCCAGCGTGACCCGCGTGATCGTGGATACCGGTTGCAATCTCGAATCGAGCCGAATCACGGTCGTGGGCGGGTACTGCTGCATGGCGCTGAGTGCCAGCGGCAACTGGAAGACCCTTGGCACGCTGGAATCGCGTCTGGAACGGCTCGAAGCCGAGATGGGGCTGGTGGTGGTGGCCCGCCGCGGGCCACTGGAGGAGCGCGCCGAGGCCGCCATGCCGTATGCCGTGGATGCGGTAGCCCTGGATGCGCCGGGCCTGCTGAATGCCCTCGCCGATTTCTTCACCAGCCGCGGGGTCAATCTGCGCGACGTTCAGACCCGTGTCTACATTGCCCAGCAGACCGGGGCGCGCATGTTTGCGGCCAACATGGTGGTGGATATCCCCGCCGGGCAGCACCTCGCCAGTCTGCGCGGCGAATTCATGGATTTCTGTGACGAACTGAACGTGGATGGCGTGCTGGACCCGATCAAGGCCTGAAGCCGCCGGGCACGCGGCCTTCCGCTTCGAGACCCACGAATCAAGGAGCAACGCCTGATGAGCATCGCAATCAACCAACCCGTCCCCGCTGACCTGCGCGTCCCGGCGACCGGCGACCAGACCCTGGGCCCGGCCGACTTCCAGGGCCGGATCGTGGTCCTCTACTTCTACCCCAAGGACAACACGCCGGGCTGCACCAACGAGAGCCGCGACTTTGCCGCCAGCCTGGATGCCTTCCAGGAGGCCGGCGCCGTAATCCTGGGCGTGTCGCGCGACAGCGTGAAGAGCCACGAGAACTTCCGCACCAAGCAGGAACTGCCGTTCGACTTGTTGAGCGATGGCGACGAGACGCTGTGCAATGCCTTCGATGTCATCAAGATGAAAAACATGTATGGCAAGCAGGTGCGCGGCATCGAGCGCTCCACCTTCCTGATCGATGCCGACGGCGTGCTGCGCAAGGAGTGGCGCAAGGTGAAAGTGCCGGGCCACGTGGACGAGGTCCTCGCGGCGGTGCGCGAACTCGCGGGGAGCTGACCCCCTTACCCTACCCCCGTTCCGGAGGTGCCATGAACGCGACCGACCAGGATCCGAAACGCCTGTTTGTCCTGGACACCAATGTCCTGATGCACGACCCCACGGCGCTGTTCCGGTTCAAGGAACACGACATCTTCCTGCCCATGGTCGTGCTCGAGGAGCTGGATCGCGGCAAGAAGGGGGTTTCCGAGGTCGCGCGCAACGTGCGCCAGGTCTCGCGCTTCATCGACGAACTCACCACCGGCGCGCAGCACGAACAGATCGCCGCCGGGCTGCCCCTGCAGGCCGACTCCCTCAGCGAATCGACGTTCGCACCCAGCGGCCGCCTGTTCTTCCAGACCCGCAATCTCAACGCCAGCCTGCCGGCCTCCCTGCCGGGGTCCTCGGCCGACAACGACATCCTCGCCACCGCCCAGGCGCTGAAGTCGGAATACCCCGATACCCCGGTCACGCTGGTATCCAAGGACATCAACCTGCGCATCAAGGCCGCGGTGATCGGCCTGCACGCGGAGGACTATTACAACGACCAGGTGCTGGACGATGTCAGCCTGCTGTTCTCGGGCATGACCGAGCTGCCGGCGGATTTCTGGGAGACGCACGGCACCAGGATGGACTCCTGGCAGGAATCCGGGCGTACCTACTATCGCGTGACCGGGCCGCTGGTCAGCGAGTGGCAGCCCAACCAGTTCGTCTACCGCGAGGGGGAGAACCCGCTATCCGCGATCGTGCTGGAGATCGACCAGCCGAACGAGTCCGCGGTGATCGAGCTGGTTGACGACTACATGACCCCGCGTCACAGCGTCTGGGGCATCAATGCCCGCAATCGCGAACAGAACTACGCACTCAACCTGCTGATGGATCCCGAGGTGGATTTCGTCTCCCTGCTGGGCGCCGCCGGTACCGGCAAGACCCTGCTGACCCTGGCCGCCGGCCTCGCGCAGACGCTGGAGGACAACACCTACAAGGAGATCATCATGACCCGGGTCACGGTCCCGGTGGGCGAGGACATCGGATTCCTGCCCGGGACCGAGGAAGAGAAGATGACACCCTGGATGGGGGCGCTGATGGACAACCTGGAGGTGTTGTCCAAGTCCGAGGGCGCCGGGGAATGGGGCCGTGCGGCGACCAACGACGTGCTGACCAGCCGCATCAAGATCCGCTCGCTGAATTTCATGCGCGGACGCACCTTCCTCAATCGCTACATCATCCTGGACGAGGCGCAGAACCTGACCTCGAAGCAGATGAAGACCCTGATCACCCGCGCCGGACCGGGGACCAAGGTGGTGGCGCTGGGCAACATCGCGCAGATCGACACCCCGTACCTGACCGAGACCTCGTCCGGCCTGACCTACGTGGTGGACCGCTTCCGCAACTGGACCCACAGCGGGCATATCACACTGACCCGCGGCGAGCGCTCGCGGCTGGCGGACTACGCCTCGAATCATCTGTAGACGGTGGGTAAGGCACGCCCGGGGGCGGCAACGGAGCGGGAAACGGGCACCGTCATTGCGAGGCCCCGCAGGGGCCGCGGCAACCTCCGGAGGCTGGTGGTGAGCCAGCTATGGAAGCAGATGGTTCCGGACGGAGTTCGCCACGTCGCTTCGCTCCCCGCGATGACGATACGAGTCCGTGTCGTTGCGAGGCCGTGACAGGCGCTGCGGCACTCTCTGGTGGCTGGCGCGGTGACGGGATCTGCTGGTTTCGGACGGAGGTTGCCGCGTCGCCTTCGGCTCCTCGCAATGACGGTGCCTGTGCTGGCGCCGATGGGTCGGCTCAGCCGTCCTCGCTGTAGCGTACGCAGGCGCGGTCGGTCTCCCACAGGGTCAGGGCATGCATGCGCAGGCCCGGGCGGTTCAGGCGTTCCGCCATCTGGCGGAAGAACCACTGCGCGATGTTCTCGGCGGTCGGGTTGACCGTGTCGAACGGCGGGACATCGTTCAGATAGCGATGATCCAGCTGCCCGGCGATCTCGCGCGCTGCGGTCTTGACCACCTTGAAGTCCACCGCCATGCCGGCGTCGTCCAGGGTCTCGGCCTGGACCTCGGCCTCCACCTTCCAGTTGTGCCCGTGCATGTTCGCGCACTGCCCCGGGTAATCGCGCAGGGTATGCGCGGAGGCAAAGTCGGTCAGGACGCGGAGGGTGTAGCGGGCACTCATGATCTTTTCCGGGCGAGCGGCCGTCGCCGGCCGGGGTTGTGTCAGCCCGCGAAGCCTAGCCGGCCGCCGTCTTCCGCGCAATTCTCCTGCCCGGATGCGTGGCGAATCGCGGCCAGCACGCCGGCGGTGTCGAGACCGCAGTCGGCCAGGATCTGCTCGCGCGAGCCGTGTTCGGTGAAGACGTCCGGGATGCCCAGGACCTGGCAGGGCAGGGTCAGGCCCTCGGCGGAAAGCCATTCCAGCACCGCGCTGCCGGCGCCTCCGGCACGGGCGTGGTCCTCGAGGGTCACGAAGCCGTCGTGGCTGGCGGCCAGTCGCGCGAGCACGTCGGTATCCAGCGGCTTGATGAAACGCATGTTCACCACGGTGGCGTCCAGCGCCTCGCCGGCGGCCAGGGCGGTGTCCAGCAGGGTGCCGAAGTTGAGGATCGCCAGGCTCCGGCCTTCGCGCACGACCTCGGCTCGGCCGACCGGCAGGGTCTCCAGGTCTTCGGGGCCACCGTCCGGCAGCTCGCCGGGCCCGCCGCCGCGCGGGTAGCGCACCGCCGCCGGACCCTCGTGGGCGTAGCCGGTGGACAGCATCTGGCGGCACTCCCGTTCGTTCGCGGGAGCCATCAGCAGCATGTTGGGGACCGTGCGCAGCAGTGCGGTGTCGAAGGTGCCGGCATGGGTCGGGCCGTCGGCGCCCACGATCCCGGCACGGTCCACCGCGAACAGCACCGGGAGATTCTGCAGGGCGACATCATGGATCACCTGGTCCATGGCCCGCTGCAGGAACGTCGAATAGATCGCGACCACGGGCTTCTGGCCCTCGCAGGCCATGCCGGCGGCCAGGGTCACCGCGTGCTGTTCGGCGATTCCGACATCGAAATAGCGTTGCGGAAACTGCTCCGAGAAGGCGACCAGGCCGGAGCCCTCGCGCATCGCCGGCGTAATACCCAGCAGGCGCTCGTCGGCCGCCGCCTGATCGCACAGCCACTGGCTGAAGATGTCGGTGTAGGTGGGAGCCTTCGGGGCCGCGGGGGCCAGGCCATTGGCCGGCTCGAACTTGGACACGCCGTGGTAGCGGCAGGGGTCTTCCTCGGCCGGTGCGTAGCCCTGGCCCTTGCGGGTGACCACATGCAGCAGTTGCGGGCCCTGGGTGGTGCGCAGGTTCTTCAGGATCGAGACCAGACCGTTGACGTCGTGTCCGTCCACCGGGCCGAAGTAGCGAAAACCCAGCTCCTCGAACAGGGTGCCGGGCACGAACATGCCCTTCATGTGTTCCTCGGCGCGCTGGGCGAAGGCCTTCATCGGCGGGACGAATTCCAGCATGCGCTTGGAACCCTCGCGTACCGAGCTGTACAGCGGGCCCGACAGCAACCGCGTGAAGTACTGATTGAGCGCGCCGACGTTGGGCGAGATCGACATGTCGTTGTCGTTCAGGATGACCAGCAGATTGCAGTCGAGGTCGCCGATGTGGTTGAGCGCCTCGAAGGCCATCCCGGCGGTCATCGCGCCGTCGCCGATCACCGCCACGTGGCGGCGGTCCAGCCCGGCGTGCTTCGCGGCCAGGGCCATGCCGGCCGCGGCACTGATGGAGGTGCTGGAGTGGCCGGCCCCGAAGGCGTCGTATTCGCTCTCCGAGCGCTTGGGGAAGCCGGCCAGGCCGCCATACTGGCGCAGACCGGCCATCCCTTCCCGGCGCCCGGTCAGGATCTTGTGGGCGTAGGCCTGATGCCCCACGTCCCAGACGATGCGGTCGTCGGGGGTGTCGAAGGCGTAGTGCAACGCGATCGCGAGCTCCACGGTCCCCAGGTTGGCGGCCAGGTGCCCACCGGTGCGCGAGACGCTCTCGATCAGGAACTGGCGCAGCTCGCCGGCGACCCCGGCGAGTTCCGAGGCCGGGCGCTCCCGCAGGTCGGCGGGCCATTGGATTGCATCCAGCAAGGGGGTTGGGGTCATCGGTGCGGGCCGGTTCAGTTCATGCGGTCGACGATGTAGCGCGCGAGGAAGCGAAGCAAGTCCGCCTCCTGGCCGAAGGGTTGCAGCTCCGCGAGGGCCTCGTCGACCAGGGCCACTGCGCGTTCGCGCGAGGCCTCCAGGCCCTGCAGCGAGGGGAAGGTGGGCTTGTGCAGCCGGGCGTCCGCGCCGCAGGCCTTGCCCAGGACCTCGGGGTCGCCCTCGACGTCGAGTACGTCGTCGCGGATCTGGAACGCCAGGCCGATGCATTCGGCATAGCGCGTCAGTCGCCCCAGCGCCTCGGGGTCCGGTGTGCCCGCCAGGGCGCCCAGCCGGACCGAGGCGCGGATCAGGGCACCCGTCTTGAGCCGGTGCATGCGCTCCAGCTCCGGCAGGTCGATGGGCTGGCCGCAGGCGCCGAGGTCGATCGCCTGACCGCCGGCCATGCCGTGCAGGCCGGCCGCCCCCGCCAGTTCGCGCACGGCGTGCAGCCCCGTCGCCCCGGGCAGTTCCGCCACGCCGCCGGTCAGCACGTCGAAGGCCAGCGCCTGCAGGGCGTCCCCGGCCAGAATGGCCGTGGCCTCGTCGAAGGCCTTGTGGCAGGTGGGGCGGCCGCGGCGCAGGTCGTCATCGTCCATCGCCGGCAGGTCGTCGTGGATCAGGGAGTAGACGTGGATCATCTCCACGGCCGCGGCCATTGCGTCCAGGGCCGCGTCCGGGGCGGCGGTGGTCCGTCCGGCCGCGTACACCAGTACCGGGCGCAGGCGTTTGCCCCCAGACAGTGTGGCGTAGCGCATGGCCTCGATCAGGCGCGTGTCCGGCGCGCCGTCTACGGCCAGGTGGCGGTCGAGAACGGCCTCGATGCGCTGCTGGTAGTGGGACAGGGCCTGTTCGGCATCGATGGCGGTCAACGGCGTTTCGCTAGAACGGGACATCGGGATCCGTGCTGTCGTTCGGCTCCGCTGTCCGGGGAACGTTCGTGTTCCCGCCGTGGTCATTCTGGGCAGAGGCGTCCGCCGGTGTTTCTTGTGCCAGGGCCTCGATGCGGCGCTGAGCATCGTCGAGGGCGCGCTGACAGCGGTTGACGAGTTCCATGCCGCGCTGGAATTCGCCCAGCGACTGCTCCAGGCCCAGCTCCCCGGACTCCATCCGGGCAACCAGGGCCTCCAGGGCTTCCAGGCTGGCTTCGAATTCCGCCGGGCTGTCGGCGCTGGAAGGGTCGGTCATGATGGATCACCGGGTCGAAAAGGTGAGAAAGTATCCGATCCGCTGCGGCGAGGAAAGACGTACCGCCGGTCCGCCCTTGATTATGGGACAGACGCCCCCATGATGCGGAGGGCTTCCGGTTGACACTGAACCGGGCGCGGACTAGAGTTTTCGTACAGTTTAGACCCAGTCTAAACCGCCGTCTGCACAGGCATTCCTGTGGTTGTGTAGAACCCATAGAGAGAAGGAGAGCACCATGGATCTGAAAGGCAGCAAGACCGAAGAAGCCCTGAAAGAGGCCTTTGCCGGCGAATCGATGGCCAATCGCCGTTACCTGTACTTCGCTTCCAAGGCGGACGTCGAAGGCTACAACGACGTGGCCACCGTGTTCCGTTCCACCGCGGAAGGCGAAACCGGCCACGCCCACGGCCACCTCGAATACCTCGAGAGCTGCGGCGACCCGGCCACCGGCCTGGAATTCGGTTCCACCTCCGCGAACCTGAAGACCGCCGTGGCTGGCGAGACCCACGAGTACACCGACATGTACCCGGGCATGGCCAAGACCGCGCGCGACGAAGGCTTCGACGAAGTCGCCGACTGGTTCGAAACCCTGGCCAAGGCGGAGCGTTCCCACGCCAACCGCTTCCAGAAGGCTCTGGACCAGCTGGACGACTGATCGTCTCCTGCCTGGGAAGTATGCGGGGCCGGTTACCGGCCCCGTTTTCCGGGAGACACGGAACAGCCTGTGGGCGGTGCCTGACGGCCGGGCCCGCATGTTGTTCCGTGTTTCCCCCGAAGCATCGTACTGATACGGACACCGGAGGGATGCATGTCTGCGCCGACGCACCAACGTGAAGGAAGTCTCGAAGCCCCGACCCGTCATCCGCTGGACTGGAAGAACCCCGAGTTCTACAACGAGGAATCGCTGTTCAGCGAACTCGAGCGGGTCTTTGATATCTGTCACGGCTGCCGTCGCTGCGTAAGCCTGTGCAACTCCTTTCCCACCCTGTTCGACCTGGTCGACGAATCCGAGACCCTGGAGGTCGACGGGGTCGACAAGAAGGATTACTGGCAGGTCGTCGATCACTGCTATCTGTGTGATCTGTGCTACCTGACCAAGTGCCCCTACGTGCCCCCGCACGAATGGAATGTGGACTTCCCGCACCTGATGCTTCGGGCCAAGGCCTTTCGTTTCCAGAACGAGGGCGCGAAGACCGCGCACAAGCTGATGTCCAGCACCGACACCGTCGGCAAGCTGGCGGGCATTCCGGTGGTCGCCGGCGCGGTCAACGCCGCGAACAAGAACGGTGCCGTGCGCAAGATGCTCGACAAGACCATGGGCGTGCACCCGGACGCCCCGGTCCCCGAATACCACTCGAAAAAGGGGCGTTCGCGCCTCGCGAAGGCCGCGAAGGGAGTCAGCAACCCCGAGCCAGCCGGCGCCACCCAGGGCAAGGTCGCCCTCTATGCGACCTGCTACGGCAACTACAACGAGCCGCACCTGGTCGAGGACCTGGTCAAGGTCTTCGAGCACAACGGCATCGAAGTCACCCTGGTCGACAAGGAACAGTGCTGCGGCATGCCCAAGCTGGAGCTGGGCGACCTGAAGTCGGTGGAGGCCTCCAAGGACGCCAACATCCCGGCGATGAAGCGCATGATCGACCAGGGCTACGACATCGTCGCCCCGGTGCCGTCCTGCGTGCTGATGTTCAAGCAGGAACTGCCGCTGATGTTCCCGGACGACGCCGATGTGATCGCGGTGCGCGACCGCATCTTCGACCCGTTCGAGTACCTGATGGAGCGGCACAAGGACGGCAAGCTCAACACCGATTTCCCCGAGAAGCTCGGCAAGATTGCCTACCACGCCGCCTGCCACCTGCGGGTGCAGAACATGGGGCTCAAGACCCGTGACCTGCTGAAGCTGGTGCCGGATACCGAGATCGACGTCATCGAACGCTGCTCCGGGCACGACGGTACCTATGGCGTGAAGAGCGAATTCTATGAAACGGCCAGCAAGATCTGCCGCCCGGTGGTCAGCCGCGTGCAGAAGGCCGAGTCGGATCATTACTCGAGCGACTGCCCGATGGCCGGCCACATGATCGAAAACGGGTTGCAGGGCAAGGGCGAGGACAAGGCGCCCGAGCACCCGCTGACCCTGCTGCGCCAGGCCTACGGCCTGTAGCCGCCGATCGACCCACAGGACGCGACACGGGCGGAAGACGCGCCCGGGAATGGAGAAAAGACATGGCCAGTGACAGCTACCACGAACCCGTCGAGGAACTGAGCGACGAGTCGCGCGAAATGCACCGTGCGATCGTCTCGCTGATGGAGGAACTCGAGGCGGTGGACTGGTATCAGCAGCGCATCGACGGCTGCAAGGACGAGGAGCTCAAGGCGATCCTCGCGCACAACCGGGATGAGGAGATCGAACACGCGGCGATGGTGCTGGAGTGGATCCGGCGCCATAACCCGGTATTCGACCACGAACTGAAAGACAACCTCTGGTCCGACAAGGACTACACGAAGACGGGGCACCACCACGATCACTGAGGGGTGCCGGTCCTGGCGGGCCAGTCCGACGAGACGGAGGTATCGAGATGCAGATGGAGGCAAGTGTGGACAAGCTGAGTCGTGAAGACCTGTATTCGCTGGAGAAGTACCACGAGGTACGCCCCCAGTTCCGCAGCGAAGTGATGCAGCACAAGCGGGATCGCGTGGTGCAGGTGGGTCCGGCCGTGACCCTGCATTTCGAGGATCGCAAGACCATGCAGTACCAGATCCAGGAGATGCTGCGGGTCGAGAAGATCTTCGACGCCGAGGGCATCCAGGACGAGCTCGACGCCTACAATCCGCTGATCCCGGACGGTTCCAACTGGAAGGCGACCATGATGGTCGAGTATCCGGACGTGGACGAGCGCAAGGTGCAGCTGTCCAAGCTGATCGGGATCGAGCGCAAGACCTACGTGCAGGTCGAAGGCCACGACAAGGTCTACCCGATCGCGAACGAGGACCTGGATCGCGAGACCGATGACAAGACCTCCTCGGTGCACTTCCTCCGCTTCGAGCTGACGCCGGAGATGGTCTCCGCGGCCAAGTCCGGTGCGGCCATTGCCGTGGGGGTGGAGCACGAGAACTACAGTCATCGGCTGGACGCCGTCGCCGAGGGCACGCGCGAGTCGCTCGCGGCCGACCTCGACGCCGTCAACTGACGCGGACCCTATGGCCGCTTCACGAAAGGCGCCTCCGGGCGCCTTTTTCGTTTCCGGCGCATGCCGGACTGTGGCTTCGTCTGGCCGCCTGCCTCGTGGTGGCTGGCCCTGGATCGTCGCTTGGTGTTTACGGTGGTTCCGGTCCACATACTGCCCGGCGCTGACTCGCCAGCGCGCCCCGAGTGACTTCTTTGCTCGTGCAAAGAAGTAACCAAGAAACACGCCCGACTGCCGCGACCCCGGCCCGCTGTGCGGGCCGGGGTTTCCCTCGCTCCGAGGGTTTTCGCGGGCGGCGCTGAACTCGCTGCGCCTTCGGCTCCGCTCAGACATCCAGCGCCTCTGATCCCGCGAAAACCCTCTCCGCTCGGCGCGACGACAACGGGGAGGCAGGTCCAAACAACGGCCATCCCGACGGTCTTGCCAGTGGATGAAGGCGAGGTCTTCGGACATCTTGGGCACGCTCGGCCTTCGGCCGTTGCGTGCCGCGCCCGCTAGCGGGCGCCGGGGGCTGTCGGACGGCAAGGCCGTTGTTGTGTCGTGGGGTCGGAAATCCTTCTGTCTTGACCTTCGCCTCCCGTATGGAGCCCCTCGTGGAGGGCGTGATGGGCCGGGAGAAGGCGCTGGATGTCTGAGCGGAGGCGGAGGCGCAGCGAGTTCAGCGCCGCCGGCCCAGCACGTCCGGAGCGAGGTTCCCGGGCGAAATCCGGGTGCCCTTCTTTGGGTACTTTCTTGGGCAAGCAAGAAAGTGCCTCGGGGCGCGCTGGCGAGTCAGCGCCGGGCAGGCGGCGGACCGAAGGCACGTAAACACCCGAGGCCGAACCAGGACCAGCCACCACGAGGCAGGCGGTGAGCCGAAGGCACCGTAAACGTGACCGGCGGACCAGCCGGGAAGGGGCGGGGCTGGCCGCTAAAGGGCGTCGAGGACTTCGGAGAGGCGCGAGACTGCGACGACTTCCATGCCCTTGATGGGCTTGCGCGGCGCGTTGGCCGCCGGCGCGATCGCCCGGGTATAGCCATGCTTGGCCGCCTCGCGCAGGCGCTCCTCCCCATTCGGCACCGGCCGGATCTCGCCGGCCAGCCCGACCTCGCCAAAGGCCAGCATCTCCTGCGGCAGTGGCCGGTCGCGAAAGCTGGATAGGGCGGCCGCGAGCATCGGCAGGTCGGCGGCCGTCTCGGTCACGCGCACGCCGCCGACCACATTGATGAAGACATCCTGGTCGAACAGGGCGACGCCCCCGTGCCGGTGAAGCACGGCCAGCAGCATGGTCAGGCGGTTCTGCTCCAGCCCCACGGTGATGCGCCGCGGTTGCGAGGCATGGCTCTCGGCGACCAGGGCCTGAACCTCGACCAGCAGCGGCCGCGTGCCCTCGCGAGTGACCATCACGACGCTGCCGGGCACCGGGCCCTGGTGGCGGGAGAGGAAGATTGCGGAAGGGTTGGAGACGGCCTTCAGGCCGTTCTCCAGCATCGCGAACACACCCAGTTCGTTGACGGCGCCGAAACGGTTCTTTACCGCGCGCAGCATGCGGTAGCGCCCGTCCGGGTCGCCCTCGAAATACAGCACGGTGTCGACCATATGTTCGAGGACGCGCGGCCCCGCGAGCTGGCCGTCCTTGGTCACATGACCCACCAGAATCACGGTGATGCCGCGCTGCTTGGCCAGCCGCACCAGGGCGGCGGCACTCTCGCGCACCTGGCCGACCGAGCCCGGCGCGGATTGCAGCGCGGCGGTGTAGAGCGTCTGGATGGAGTCGATCACCAGCACTCGCGGGCGTTCGCGCTCGCAGGTGGCGATCACGTTCTCCACCTGGGTCTCGGTGAGCAGGCGCAGCCCGTCGACCTCCAGACCAAGGCGCCGGGCCCGCATGCCGATCTGCTGGGCCGACTCCTCGCCGGTCACGTAGAGCGTGTCGCCGACCGGCATCATCGCCAGGGTCTGCAGCAGCAGGGTGGACTTGCCGATCCCCGGGTCGCCCCCCAGCAGCACCACCGAGCCGTGGACCAGCCCGCCACCGAGCGCGCGGTCCAGCTCCGACAGCCCGGTGCCGGTGCGCGGGACCTCGGCCAGCTCGACCTCGCCCAGCCGGGTGATGCCGGCGGCCTCGCCGGCGTAGCCGCCGCGCGGGCCGGCGCTGGCCGCCGGGGTGGCCTCCTCGAGGGTGTTCCAGGCGCCGCAGTCGCCGCACTGGCCGGCCCATTTCGGGCTGACCGCGCCGCAATCCCGGCAGACGTACTGGGTCTTTGCCTTCGCCATCAGGCTTCCTTGTTGTCGGGCGTGGCGGGCAGGTCCGGTGCGACCACGCGCACGGTGCGGATCGTGTTGTTCTTGATCTGGGCGATATCCATCACCACGCCGTTGATCTTCACGCTCACCGGTGCCTCGGGGATGCTCTCCAGGTGTTCGACGATCAGGCCGCTCAGGGTCTTGGGGCCGTCCTGCGGCAGGTCCAGACCGAGGGCGCGGTTGAGTTCGCGCAGGTGGATGCCGCCGTCGACCATGGCGGAGCCGTCTTCCTGGCGCAGCACATCGTCGCTCATCGCCGGCGAATCGGTGGTGAACTCCCCGACGATCTCCTCCAGCAGGTCTTCCAGGGTGATTAGCCCCTCGATATCGCCGTACTCGTCCACGACCAGGCCAATCCGTTTCTTCTGTTGCTGGAAGTTGATCAGCTGGCGGTTGAGTGCCGTGCCCTCGGGGATGAAATACGGGGGCGTCACCACCTGGCGCAGGTCGTCGGGGCCGAATTCGTCGCGCTCGACCAGGGGCAGCACGTCACGGCGGTGGATGAAGCCGACGATACGGTCCAGCTCGCCTTCCACCACGGGCAGGCGCGTGAAGCTCCCGTGGATCAGCTGGTCTTCGACTTCGTTCCATGGCTCGTTCAGGTCGATCACCACGATCTCGTTGCGCGGGATCATGATGTCCTCGACCGTGGTGCGCTCGAGGTCCAGCAGGTTCAGCAGCATGCGCTGGTGATTGGCCGGGATCAGTGCGCCGGCCTCCGAGACCACGCTGCGCAGTTCATCGGTATTCAGCGCGGCGCGCTGGCCGGCGTTCATGTGCACGCCGAACAGGCGCAGCACCCCGTTGGCCATCAGGTTGATCAGCCACACCACCGGCCACATCACCTTGATCAGGCCGGAGTAGATCCAGGCGGCGGGGTAGGCGATGCGCTCACTGTGCAGGGCCGCGAGGGTCTTCGGGGCGGTCTCGGCGAAGATCAGGAGGGTCAGGGTCAGCACGCCCGTGGCGATGGCGACCCCGGTATCCCCGAACAGGCGCCAGCCGATGAAGGTGGCGATCTGCGCGATCAGGATGTTGACGAAGTTGTTGCCCAGCAGGATCAGGCCGATCAGCCGGTCCGGTTTGTCCAGCAGCCGTGCGGCCAGTTGCGCGCCGCGGTGGCCGGTCTGCGCGCGGTGGCGCATCCGGTAGCGGTTCAGCGCCATCAGCGCCGTCTCCGAGCCGGAGAAAAACGCGGACAGCAGGAACAGCACCACCAGGGCGCCGAACAGGACGGACAGCGGGATCTCTTGCAAGGGCGCGGCCTGCGGTCAGGGTTGGGGCGGACGCGGTGGCGTCGTCGGGGTCATTTCAGGCAAGGGGCGCCGGGGTGTCAAGCCGCCTCGGGGGCATTCAGATCCGCCCGAGGATGACCTCCAGCACCAGCTTGGAGCCGAAATAGGCCAGCACCAGTACGACAAACCCGCCGGTGGTCCAGGCCAGCGCGCGGGTGCCGCGCCAGCCCAGGCGCCAGCGCCCCAGCAGCAGGGTGGAGAAGATCAGCCAGGCCAGGATCGACAGCGTGGTCTTGTGCACCAGATGCTGGGCAAACAGGTTGTCCACGAACACCAGGCCGGACAGCAGGCTGAGCCCGAGGAACAGCCAGCCGATGAAGATCATCCGGAACAGCCACACCTCCATCGAGAAAAGGGGCGGCAGGGCGCGCACGAAACCCGAGGCATGGTGGTTGTGCAGCGCGCGATGCTGGGCGGCCATCACCGCGGCCTGGGCGGTCGACAGCGCGAGGAAGGCCCAGCCCAGCGCGGAAAACAGGATGTGCAGATCGATCCCCGCGGAGGTGGCATAGCGGGTATCACCGTCGCACAGCAGCGCGGTCATGGCGGCGAGCGCCGTCAACGGCAGGATCACCACGCCGAGGATGGCCAGCGGGTGGCGCCAGCTCGTCAGCCACAGCAGCGCGGCCACCAGCCACAGCGACGCCGACAGGGCGTTGCCGAGGCACAGATTGAGCCCGGTCTCGGTCAGCACCATCGGCAGCAGCGCGCCCAGATGGGCCAGCAGGGCCAGCCCCCACAGGGCCAGGGCCGCTCGTGGCTGGCCGGGCGTCAGCGGCTGGCGTCGGGCGGTGATGGCCAGGTAGCCCGCGGTGACGAGATACAGCGCGACGGCGAGGAGTCCGGTGGCAATGATCATGACGCCGGATTATCGCTGCAATGCCGGTGGATTGCACATGCCGGCGGCGGTTGCGGGTCGCCCCGCGGCGGGCCTGCATGCAAGGCCGCGAGACCGGTATACTGTCCGGTCCAGCGGTCGGCCCAAGCCCGCCGCCCGCGCACGGATCAGAAGAGGACACGCGATGTTCGACGGCCTTTCCAGCCGCCTGCAGGAGACCATGAAGCGCCTGAAAGGTCAGGCGCGGCTCACCGAGGACAACATCCAGGACGCCCTGCGCGAGGTGCGCATGGCACTGCTGGAGGCCGATGTGGCCCTGCCCGTGGTGCGCGAGTTCATCAAGGACGTCAAGGAAAAGGCGCTGGGCAAGGAGGTCATCGGCAGCCTGACGCCGGGCCAGGCCCTGATCAAGGTCGTCCATGACGAACTGATCGCGACCATGGGGGGCGAGAATGCCTCCCTGAACCTCGCCCATCAGCCGCCCGCGGTGGTGCTGGTGGCCGGTCTTCAGGGCGCGGGCAAGACCACCAGCATTGGCAAGCTCGCGCGCCTGTTGCGTGAGCGCGAGAAGAAAAAGGTCGCGGTCGTGAGCTGCGACGTCTACCGCCCGGCGGCGATCCAGCAGCTCGAGACGCTGGCGGGGCAGGTGGGTGTCACGTTCTATCCCAGCGACACCAGCCAGAAGCCCGAGGCGATCGCTGATGACGCGGTGGCCCGCGCCCGCCGCGAGGGGGTCGAGGTCCTGCTGGTAGACACCGCCGGCCGGCTGCATGTCGACGAGGACATGATGGCCGAGGTCCGGGCGCTGCATCAGGCGATCGACCCGATCGAGACCCTGTTTGTGGTCGATTCCATGACCGGCCAGGACGCCGCGAATACCGCGCGCGCTTTTGGCGAGGCCCTGCCGTTGACCGGCGTGGTGCTGACCAAGGCGGACGGCGACGCCCGCGGCGGTGCGGCGCTGTCGGTGCGCCAGATCACCGGGGTGCCGATCAAGTTCATCGGCATGGGCGAGCGCCCGGATGCGCTGGAGCCGTTCCATCCCGAGCGTATCGCCTCGCGCATCCTGGGCAAGGGCGATGTCCTGTCGCTGGTCGAGGAGGCCAGCCGCCAGGTCGACCAGGACCAGGCCGCGAAGCTGACCCGCAAGCTGAAGAAGGGGCGTGGTTTCGACCTGAACGACCTGCGCGATCAGCTCGGCCAGATGCAGAAGATGGGGGGCATGAGCTCCATGCTCGAGAAGCTCCCCGGTGGCGGCAAGCTGCCGGACGCCGTCAAGAACCAGGCCAGCGACAAGGAGATCGGTCGCATGATGGCGGTGATCTCGTCCATGACCGAGCACGAACGCCGCCATCCGGACGTGATCAAGGGCTCGCGCAAGCGGCGCATCGCGGCCGGGTCCGGCACCCAGATCCAGGACGTGAACCGCCTGCTCAAGCAGCACACCCAGATGAGCAAGGCGATGAAGAAGTTCTCCAAGGGCGGCGCGTCGAAGATGATGCGCGCCCTGGGGGGCAAGATGGGCGGCATGGGGGGTATGGGTGGCCCCGGCGGCGGGATGCCGTTCCGCTGATGGTCAAGGTTCGCGCGAACGACCGCCTGCAGCCGTGGGGAGCCCTGCCGCTTCCCTTGTGTTGCTGGCCGGATTCGTTATAATCGCGCGTTTTCTCGAGAAAACGGACTCACGGGGTTCAACACTACATGGTTACGATTCGCCTGCTACGCCGCGGCGCCAAGAAGCGCCCGTTTTATTCGATCGTGGTTACCGATTCCCGCGCTCGTCGCGATAGTGGCTACAAGGAGCAGATCGGGTTCTTCAATCCGGTGGCCCGCGGTCAGGAAGAGCCGCTGCGCATCGATCTCGAGCGCGTGGACTACTGGCTGGGTCACGGCGCCGGCATGTCCGAGCGCGTGAACCACCTGGTCAAGGGCTACCGCAAGCAGCAGTCCGCGGCGGCCTGAGGTCGTCCGGTCCGCTGTACTGACGCTTGGCTGCGGTCATGAACGAGGCGGGTGAGCGCATCCGCGTCGGGCGTGTCTCCGGGGTCTATGGCGTCAAGGGCTGGGTTCGGGTGTTTTCCGAGACCGAGCCGCGCGCCGCGATTACCGAGTTCCCGCAGTTGTGGATGCACTACGGGAACGACTGGCGCCTGGTCGAGATCGAAGGCGGCCGCGCGCATGGCGCGGGCGTCGTGATGAAGTTCCGCGAGGCGGCGGATCGCGACGCCGCCTACGGGTTGATTGGCGCCGAGTTGGCGATCGAACGCGACTGGCTGCCCCCGGCCGAAGAGGGCGCCTACTACTGGGCCGACCTGCTGGGCATGGCAGTCGAGAATCGCGACGGCACGGCACTGGGCACCATCTCAGGTTTTATCGAGACCGGTGCCAACGACGTGCTGGTGGTCCAGGGGGACCGAGAGCGCCTGATCCCCTGGGTGCGCGAGCAGTACGTGCTGGACGTGGACCTGGAGGCTCGCTGTGTGCGGGTCGACTGGGATCCGGATTTTTAAGCGGCGCCGGTGCGTTTCGACGTCATCACGCTGTTTCCGGAACTGGTCGCGGCGGTTGGCGAAGCCGGTGTGACCGGGCGGGCCGTCGAGCGCGGTCGACTGGAACTGAAATACTGGAATCCGCGCGCCTGGGGCGCCGGCTTCCACCAGGCCGTGGACGACCGTCCCTATGGCGGCGGGCCGGGCATGGTGATGCAGTACGCGCCGCTGGCGGCCGCGCTGGATGCGGCGGTGGCGGACGCGGAGGCCGCGCCGTACGTGATCGCGCTGACCCCGCAGGGGCGGCCGATCCGGCAGGCGATGCTGCGCGAGCTGGCGGCGCGCCCCCGGGTGGCCCTGGTCTGCGGGCGCTACGAGGGCATCGACGAGCGCTTCATCGAGGCGCGGGTCGATGAGGAATGGTCGCTCGGCGACTTCGTGCTCTCGGGCGGGGAGCTCGCGGCCATGGCGGTCGTCGATGGCTGCGCCCGTCTGCTCCCGGGGGTCCTGGGGCATGCGGACTCCGCCGAACAGGATTCCTTCAGTGCCGGGCTGCTGGATTGCCCGCACTACACCCGGCCGGAGACCGTGGCCGGGCGGGCAGTACCGCCGGTACTGCTGGGTGGCGACCATGGCGCCATCCGCCGCTGGCGCCGCCGTGAGGCGCTGGGCAGGACCTGGAGCCGGCGGCCGGACCTGCTGGCCCGGCTGGAACTCGGGGCCGAGGATGCGGCCCTGTTGGACGAATACCGTGTGAGTGGCCGGACAGGCGGCTCGCGCACCGAAAGCGATGATTGAGGTCGAGCAATGAATAACGTCATTCAGGAACTGGAAGCCGAGCAGATGAAGTCGGATGTGCCCGACTTCGGGCCCGGCGATACCGTGGTGGTGCAGGTGAAGGTGCGCGAAGGCGACCGCGAGCGCCTGCAGGCCTTCGAGGGCGCGGTGATTGCCGTGCGCAACCGCGGCCTCAACTCCGCGTTCACCCTGCGCAAGGTCTCCTACGGTAACGGTGTGGAGCGCACGTTCCAGACCCACAGCCCGCAGATCGCCGAGATCAAGGTGAAGCGCCGCGGCAAGGTGCGTCGCTCCAAGCTGTACTACCTGCGCGACCGCACCGGCAAGGCCGCCCGCATTAAGGAAGACGTCAAGGCGGCGAAGTAACGCCGGCCGGCGGGGTGCGGCAAATGGCCGTGACCCCGTCACCCCTGGCTTTTCGCTATTTGATGTCGGCTGGATCGACGACCCGCAGCCAGCGCTGTCTCCTCCCCGGAGTCGCGCTGGCTTTTGCGTGGCTGGAATCCGTGAACGGCGAGCTCCTCGCCTGCGACTGGCAGGACCCGGATGATCCCCGGGAGCTGGTCCCGCTGGCCGACATCCCGGGGGCCGATCGTCGCCCGCCACCGTTTGCCCCGGACGCCTATGGCCGGGATGCGTCCGCCTGGCAGCCGACCCCCGCGGTCCCGCCGGGCAGTGCCCATGCGCGCCGCGTCTGGGCGGCACTGTCGGAGATCCCGGTCGGCGAGGTCCGCACCTATTCCGAGATTGCGGCACGCGTCGGCTCCGCACCACGGGCCGTGGGTCAGGCCTGCCGCGCCAATCCCTGGCCGTTGTTCATCCCCTGCCATCGGGTTGTGTCCTCCCGCTTTCGTCGTACTCATGATGTGGGCGGCTACGCAGGCGATCAGGTGGGCGAGCTGGCCCAGGTCAAGCGCCTGTTGCTGGCGCACGAGGGGGTTCTGAAACACGAATGATCCGGCGCCCGTCGCGTGCCGGTTTTTCTCCGTTCCTTGCGTCCTCCCGGTGATTCTTCCCGCCTCCGCGGCGGCTGGTCTGCGTGCTTTGTTCCCCCTGCGGGGAATCTTCATCTCTTTTTTCAGTTTCTTGCGTGCCCGGGCCGTGCTGAACGGCGCCTGAAAAAATTTCCCAAAACCGGGAATAGATTGGAGTGGTCCCCCGTCTGCCCCTCGGTGTTGATGCCCAAGAACCTTTCAAAAACAGACTTTTAGGAAACGCTAATATAGTCTTTTGTGTTGACAGCACGGACTCGGGTTCAGCACTCTGCTACACAGGTCCGGGCCAGATCAGTCCCGGGCTTCATCGAAAAAAACCCGTGTGATGGAGGTTTCCATGTTCAAGAAAGCATTGCTTGCGTTGCCCGTAGCAATGGCTGTTGGGGCTGCAGCTCAGGCCGGCGAGTGGCAGGACCCCAATGATGTCCTGCAGAACCTGCTGCAGAACAATCCCGATTCCGCCTACCTGCATCAGAGTGAAATGAACATCATGATGATGCCGGACAACCCCGCCCTGTGGCTGATCGACGAAGGCGAAGAACTGTTCTACGCCGAGCGTGGCCCGAACAACGTCTCCCTGGAAGGCTGCGACTTCGGCAAGGGCCCGGGCGAGCTTGAGGGTGCTTACGTCGAGCTGCCGCGCTACTTCGAAGACACCGGCAAGGTGATGGACTTCGAGATGCGCCTGGTGCACTGCATGAAGGAACTGCAGGGCTTCACCAGCGATGATCCCGCGGTGGCCCGCCGTCACGGCAACGGCTCCGACATCATGCAGCTGACCACCTATATCGCCCACCAGTCCTCCGGGATGGCGTGGAACCCGCCGCTGGATCACCCGGAAGAGCAGGCCATGCGCGACGCCGGTGAGGTGCTCTTCTTCCGCCGCGGTGGTGCGATGGACTTCAACTGCGCCTCCTGCCACGGCGATTCCGGCAAGCAGATCCGCGCCTCCGTGCTGCCCGAAATGCGCAATGGCCAAGAATGGACCAAGGCTGTCTCCTGGCCCGCCCACCGCGCTGGCCACGACAACGTGCGTAGCCAGAACCACCGTATCCGCGGTTGCGTGTGGCAGATGCGTCACGCCGGTATCAAGGCGGACACCCCGGTCAACACCGCTCTGATCTCGTTCTGGAACGATGCGGCGCGCGGCGAACCGGCCGTCCTGCCCGACCTGAAGCGGTAACCTACGGACGCAATAGGAGACACCAAGTATGTTTAAGAAGAATGCTGTTGCGGCCGGCATGGCCGCGTTCGCATCCGTCGCCCTGACCGCAGGTTGCGCTGTCGCCGACGGGAGCAAGGGTTCGGATGTCGACATCACCGCGATGAGCGCCGAGGAACTCGCCGAACACCTCATCTTCGAGACGGACAGCTTCCGTGATCAGGAGATGCAGGAAGGCGGTACCTGGCGTGATCGCATGACCCAGGATGAACTGCAGAAGGCCTGCTCCATGGAAGGTGACCCGGACGGCGAGACCGCCGGCCGTGTGGTCGCGATGGCGCGTGCGTCCTACGAGGCACCGGAAAGCATCGAGCTGGGCGACTGGCGCAAGGGTGCCGAACTGGCCGACTCCGGCTACGGCTACCGCCAGGGTCACCGTACGGATGACCACAGCCAGCGCGAGGCGGGTGGCAACTGCTACAACTGCCACGTGTTCGATCCGCGCGTGTCCGAGCAGGGCACGATCGGCCCGAGCCTGCAGAACTACGGTGCCAACCGTGGCACCAGCGAAGCCGTCCTGCGCTACGTGCACGAGGTGATTTCCAATCCTCACCAGTACTTCCCGTGCACGCAGATGCCGCGCTTCAACTCCGACCGTCACCAGCTCCTGAGCGACGAGCAGATCAGCCATATCATGGCCTACCTGCTGGATCCGGAGTCGCCGGTCAACAACCAGTAAGCCATTTGCTGGATCGGGGCAGTCCGCAAGGACTGCCCTTTTTTGAGTCCCCGCGCAGGGTTGCGGGGATTCAGAAAAGGGTCCCATCGCGCTCGGCCTCCCGTCCGCGCGCGGGTCCCGGACGGGAACGAGACGCTCCAGCCATCAGGGCAGCCGGGCTGAATGCCTTGAGGCGCTGGTCTCACCGCGGGCAAGAAGCGGCAACAGCCGACGCAAGAGGAGATATCAGGGATGCTCAGTAACAAGACAGTGGGGGCGAGCTTGGCCATCGTGGCGTCGACGGCGCTGATTGCAGGCTGCGACGGCTGGATGGGCGAGCGAGGCGGCGAAGTCGATATTACGGCGATGACCGCCGAAGAGTATGCGGAATACCTCGTGCTGGAGACGGACAGCTACAGCTTCGAGCAGGAGGCACAGGAGGGTGGATCAGCCCGGGACCGTATGGTCCAGGATGGCATCCAGGCGGCCTGTTCGCTCGAAGGCGAGCCGGATGCCGATACGGCCGGCGAGGTCATCGCGATGGCGCGCGAGAGCTACGAAGAGCCGCCGGGCGGCCCGCGCCTGGGGAACTGGCGTCGGGGTGCCGAGCTGGCGCGTTCCGGTTACGGCTATCGGATCGGTCATCGCAATGACGACCACGGTACCCGCGAGCCGGGCGGCAACTGCTATGCCTGCCACCAGATGGATCCAGCCGAGGAGCTCTACGGCACGCTGGGCCCAAGCCTGGCGGGTTACGGGGCCACCCGTGGAACCGACAGCTCGGTCGTGAATTACGTGCATCAGGTGGTGTCCAACCCCCACCAGTACTTCCCGTGCACCAAGATGCCGCGCTTTGGCCACAACAACTTCCTGACCGAAGAGCAGATCGCGCACGTGATGGCGTATCTGCTGGACCCGGAGTCTCCGGTCAACCAGTAAACCGGTCACACGGTCGAGGGCGGTCGCTATCGGCTGCCCTTCTTGAGCCACCGCGGGTACGCTCGCGGTGGCTTTTTGTTTGAGGGACGCATGCTCAGCTACCAACACGACTATCACGCCGGCAATTTCGCCGATGTGCACAAGCACCTGGTCCTCTGGCAGGTTCTGGAATCCCTGCGCGGTCGCGACAAGCCCTTCGTGGCACTGGACCTGCACGGGGGTGCCGGCGGGTACGACCTGACCGGTGCGCGGGCGCGCAAGACCGACGAGGCCGCGGCCGGTATCGCCCGCCTGTGGGCGACGGAACAGCCCTTGCCCTCGGGCGTGCGGGAGTTTCTCGGCACGCTGCGGTCTATGCAGCCCCGGCCCCCGCGTCTGACGGAGTACCCGGGATCCCCTTTGCTGATCCAGGCGCGGCTGCGCGAACGCGATCAACTGATCGCCTGCGAGCTGCATCCCGAGGCATACGGACGTCTGCGGGCGCGGTTGGCGGGGGATCCGCGCTGTCACGTGCACAAACGCGACGCGCGCGAGGCCGCGCGGGCCTTGTTTCCCCCGGAGCCGCGCCGTGGCCTGGCCTTGCTGGACCCCTCCTACGAGCGCGGGGCCGAGTATCGCGAAGTGGCCGAGATGGTGACCACGATCCGCCGGCGCTGGAACACGGGGATCATCCTGATCTGGTATCCGATCCTCGCGGGCCGGCCGGATCACGCGATGCGCGAGCACTTGAGAGCCGAACTGGAGGATCCGTGGCTGGCCAGCGAGCTGCGCATCGCGCCTGACCCCGAACGCCACATGGGGCTGGCGGGTTCCGGGATGCTGGTGCTGCGGCCCCCGTGGCAACTGGAGGCGCATCTCCCCGAGCTGCTGGCGCCGGTGTGGCAGGTCCTGGATCCGGAGGGTGCCGGTGGGCTCTACCAGGCCGCTGTCCTTGAAAACGGCGCGGGTGACCCAACCTTGCGACGTGTCGAGATCAATCAAGGGACGAGCAGGCCATGAGTGAAACCCAGACCGCACCGCAACCCGAGACCCGCCGCTTCGAGACCGAGGTCAGTCAGCTCCTGCAGCTGATGATCCACTCGCTGTACTCCAACCGCGAGATCTTCCTGCGCGAGCTGATCTCCAATGGCGCCGATGCCTGTGACAAGCTGCGCTTCGAGGCCCTGGCCCAGCCGGAGGCGATTCCGCAGCCGGCGGAACTGGCGATCGACGTCGAGGTGGATCCGGAGGCGCGCACGGTGACGGTGCGCGACAACGGCATCGGCATGTCCCGGGACGAGGTGGTCGAGCATATCGGGACTATTGCGCGTTCCGGCACCAAGGCGTTTCTCGAGAAGCTGACCGGGGACCAGAAAAAGGACTCGCAGTTGATCGGCCAGTTCGGGGTGGGCTTCTATTCCTCGTTCATCGTGGCCGATGAGGTGCGCCTGGAGACCCGCCGAGCCGGCAGTGAGCCGGATGCGGGTACCCGCTGGGAGTCACGGGGCGACGGCGAATACACCATCACTGCCTGCGAGCGCACCGAGGCTGGCACCGAGATTACGTTGACGCTGAAGGAAGACGCCGACGAATTCCTCGAGCCCATGCGCCTGCGCCACATCATCGGGCGGTATTCGGATCATGTGGCATTCCCGATCCGCATGCGCAAGTCGGATGACGAGGGCAACCCGACCGATGAATGGGAGACGGTCAACCGCGCCAGCGCGCTGTGGACCCGTTCGAAGAGCGAGATCAGCGACGAGGAGTACCAGGAGTTCTACAAGCACGTCGCGCACGACTTCGAGGACCCGATTGCCTGGACGCATAACCACGTCGAGGGGCGCCAGGAGTACACGACGCTGTTCTACATCCCGAAGCGGGCCCCGTTTGACCTGTGGGACCGCGATGCCCGTCACGGGGTCAAGCTCTACGTGAAGCGCGTGTTCATCATGGACGACGCGGAAAAGCTGCTGCCCAACTACCTGCGCTTCGTGCGCGGTGTGGTGGACTCGGCCGACCTGCCGCTGAACGTCTCGCGCGAGATCCTGCAGGACAACCGCCTGGTCGACTCGATCCGCTCCGGCTCGGTGAAGAAGATCCTCGGGCTTCTGCAGTCCATCGCCGACAACGAACCCGAGAAATACGCCGAGATCTGGAAGAACTTCGGGCGGGTGTTGAAGGAAGGCCCCGGCGAGGACTTCGCCAATCAGGAGACCATCGCGAAGCTGCTGCGCTTTGCCAGCACCCAAAACAGTGACGACACCCAGAACGTGGCGCTGGCGGACTACATCGAGCGCATGAAGGACGGTCAGGAGGCGATCTACGTGATCACCGCCGATAATGCCTCCGCCGCGCGCAACAGCCCGCATCTGGAGGTGTTCCGCAAGCACGGGATCGAGGTGCTGCTGCTGTCCGACCGGGTCGACGAATGGCTGCTGTCGCACCTGCGCGAGTTCGATGGCAAGGCGATCAAGAATGTTGCCAAGGGCGACCTGGACCTCGACAAGATCATCGGCGAGGAGGCAGACCCGAAGAGTGGTAGCGACGAGCCGGCGGGCGACGACGATCTGGGCGATCTGCCCGAACGCCTGCAGCAGGCGCTGGGCGATCGGGTCGACAGTGTGCGCGCCTCGCGGCGGCTGGTGGAGTCTCCGGCCTGCATCGTGCTCGGCGAGCACGAGATGGCGCTGTACCTGCAGGAACTGCTCAAGCAGGCCGGCCAGGAGACCTTCTCCGGCAAGCCGGTACTGGAGGTCAACCCGGGGCACCCCCTGGTCGAGCGTCTGAAGGCCGCCGAAGGAGACGACTTCAACGACCTCGCCTCGCTGCTGTTCGAGCAGTCCCTGCTGGCCGAAGGCGGGCAACTGGAGGACCCGACCGGGTTCGTCGCGCGGCTCAATCGCCTCCTGTTGCAGAAGGCCGCCTGACCCGATTGGCCACCCGCCGGAAACCGTATCGCCGGCGGGTGGACCTGACGCGCGGCCCTGTTCCGCGTTACCCTTACAAGTTCATGTATTAAGAGGGCAAAGCCCATGCAAGTCGCGCAGAACGCCGTGGTGGCCATCCACTACACCCTGACCAACGACGCTGGCGAGAAGATCGACAGCTCCGAAGGCCGCGAGCCGCTGGCCTACCTGCACGGGAACGGCCAGATCGTCCCGGGCCTGGAGAAGGAGCTGGAAGGCAAGGCCGCCGGTGACAAGGTCCAGGCCAAGGTCTCCCCGGCAGAAGGCTATGGCGAGAAGATCGATGCCATGGTCCAGGAGATCCCGATGGATGCGTTCCAGGGCGTCGAATCCGTCGAGCCGGGCATGCAATTCCAGGCGCAGACCGAAAACGGCCCGCTGACCGTCACCGTGACCAAGGTCGAGGGCGATACCGCCACGGTCGACGGGAACCACCCGCTGGCCGGCGAGACCCTGAACTTCGACGTCGAGATCGTCGAGGTCCGCGAGGCCTCCGCCGAAGAGCTGGAACACGGCCACGCCCACGGCGAGGGCGGTCACCAGCACTGAGCGAGTCCGGGCCTGTTGTGCGCGGCAGCATCGCGCCTGCAGGCTCGCCAGGCTCTGCCCCAGGCCCCGCAAACGCGGGGCCTGTTTTGTTTGGGGGGGGGAGCCAAGCTGGAGGGGGCGGCTGGTTCGACGTTGTCGAAGGCACTCCCGCAGTATTGGTAATGGTGTTGCAAACCATTCTCAATCATCGTATCGTCCGCTCAGTACTCAGGATAGGTCGAGGAAGGCGATGATCGTCTGCATCTGCAAATCCGTTCGCGAACGCGATATCCGGGAGCTGATCGACTCCAGTCAGGAAGGCCTGCGCATGCGGGATCTCCGGGATCGGCTGGGTGTGAGTTCCGAATGCGGTAAATGCGCGCGTCGCGCCAATTGCCTGCTGAAGGGGTGTTCCCGCGATCCCGCCGCGAATGTGCTGCAGGTCTCCGGCGGGCGCGGTACCCCCGCGCCGCTCGAGCCGGTTTCCCGGCCTGAACCCGCCGTCGCCCTGTAGGGCGACCATCCAGATTGTCGTACTGTAGTGCAGCGCGGTGGCGGTCGCGCTGCACTCGCTGGTTATCCCTGCAACTGTCGTCCGTGTGTGACGTCCTGCCGCATGCCAAGTCGGGGCGCGGTGGGTACGGATGCGGCCTGTACTCTCAGAACCCTCGGAGCTGAAGATGAATTTCGAGCAATGGATTCCATCGGAGCGCCTGGCCGGTTTTTTGGATGCGGGCGGGCCCGTGGTCCTGATTCTGCTGGGGGCTTCGGTGGTGGCGCTGGCCTTCGTGCTGGTCAAGCTGTGGCAGTTGTGGCGCATGCGGGTCACCGATGTGCGCCCCGCTGACGAGGCGCTGGACCGCTTCCACCGCGGGGATGTCGAGGGTGCAATCGAGTGTGCCGAGGCGACCCCGAACCCCGCCGCCCGGGCCGTGGCGCGGGGCATTCGGGGGCTGCACGGCGGGGCGCCGGAGGCCATCGTGCGCGAAGAGGTGGTGCGTTACGGCAATGCGACCATCCAGTCCCTGCGTCAGGGATTGCGGCCGCTCGAAGTGATTGGCGCGCTAGCTCCGCTACTGGGCCTGCTGGGCACGGTGATGGGGATGATTCGGGCCTTCCAGGCGATGGAGCAGGCTGGAAGCCAAGTGGATCCAGCGGTCCTGTCGGGTGGTATCTGGGAGGCCCTGCTGACGACGGCGGTGGGACTGGCGGTCGCCATCCCGGTTGTGGCCGCGCTCAACTGGCTGGAGACGCGGGTCGAGCGGGTGGCACACCGGATGGACGATGCCGTGACCCGTTTGTTCACGGGGGGGCAGTATGCGGCGGTGTCGCTGACTCGCGAGTCGCCGGACCGTCCAGCGCCTCGCCCGACGGCCGATCCGGATTCGACTGACGGGGCCTTGCCCCGAACGGCCGATGCTGGACACTAGCCGCCCGCGTCGGCGCAATCTGATCAGCCTGACCCCGCTGATCGACGTCGTCTTTATCCTGCTGGTCTTCTTCATGCTGGCCTCGAGTTTCCTCCAGTGGCGGGCGGTTCAGCTGGAGGCACCGGCCGAGGCCGGCGGGGCCGGTTCGATGGAGGGCGCCATGCTGGTCGAGATCCGCTCGGACGGGCTGCGGTTGGCAGGTGAAACGATCGCGGAGGGCGACTTGCGCGAGCGCATCGCCGCACGCGTGCGCGACGAGGCCGACACGCGGGTACTGGTGATGCCGGCGCCCGGTGTCAGCATGCAAGACACCGTCAACGTACTGGAGGGTCTGTCCGACGTCGGGGCGCGCAACCTTTCGGTAATTCGGCAGGCGCAGCCATGATCGGCGAACGACGCCACTTTCATGTTGCGCATCGCCCGCGCAACGACGACGAGAGCATCCTGCCGCTGATCAACATCGTCTTCCTGTTGTTGATCTTCTTCATGGTGGCCGGGCAGTTGAGTGCGATCGATCCGTTCGAGGTCGAACCGGTGGAGTCGGCCGTGGACGGCCAGCCCGGGCCGGACGAGTTCATGGTGATCATCGGTACCGAGAGTCGGTTGGCGGTCAATCAGGACGAGGTCGATCTCGACGGCATGACCGGTCTGGTACGCGAGCACGTCGAGCGCCACGGAGAGGCGGCCAGAGTCCGCGTGAAAGCAGACGGGCGCGCGGAAGCGGTCGCGGTTGTCGGGGTGCTGGAACGCCTGCGCGAGGCGGGGGTCGAGCGGATCGACCTGCTGACGGTACCGGATATCTGATGCAGCCGACGTTTCGACACTGGATGGTGGCCCTCGTCCTGGCGGTCGCCCTGCACCTGCTGGTGGCGATGGCCTTGCTGCTGCGCGAGCCACCCGCCGGCGCCGAGGATGCGGGCGTGGGCGGGCTGGAAATCTCCATGGCCGCGGCCGGCGGCGCACCCCAGGCCGTGCCGGCCGAGCCCGCGGAGTCCGCGGACACCGACGCCGTAGAGCCCGAACGGCCCGAGGCCGTGGAAGCCGAGCCGGTGCAACCGGAACCCCCCCAGCCCCGGGAACCGGAGCGCCAGCCGGTAGAGGAGGCCGAGGTCGTCGAACCCGAACCCGAACCCGAACCCGAACCCGAGCCCGAACCCGAGCCCGAACCCGAGCCCGAACCCGAGCCCGAGCCCGAGCCCGAGCCCGAGCCCGAGCCCGAGCCCGAGCCCGAGCCGGAGCCGGAGCCGGCCGAGTCCGAAGTTGACCCAGTGGACGAGGTGGACAGGGCAGCCGAGCCCGGCGACAGCGCCGATGCCGAGGCGCCGGCTGACGAACGGGGTGCAGCCGATGCCGAGGCCGGAGACAGCCCCTCCGATGCGGCGGGTGGCGGTACGCCCGGCGTGGATCCGGACTACCTGGCCGAATTGCAGGCGTGGATAGAGCGCCACAAGAGTTACCCGCGGCAGGCTCAGCGGCGTCGACTGGAGGGGACGGCCTCCGTCTGGCTGCATCTGGACCGCGACGGGAACGTGATCGAGTATCGGATCGAAGACAGTTCTGGAAGCCGCATTCTCGACCGCGCGGTCGAGGACATGGTCGAGCGGGCAGATCCGTTCCCGGCCCCGAGTGCGATCGGCCGTGACGAATTCGAACTCGTAGTGCCGGTCACATTTTCCGTGCGTTAAGGATGTATTGAAGGAGGTTTCATGCGTATGCGGGACGAGGCTCTCGGCACCTTGATGGTGCTACTTCTGATGCTGGTGCTGCCAGGCGTAGCCGGTGCGGATGATCCCGCCCCCGACGATCCCGGCGCGATCGGCGTCCAACTGAACAAGCTCGAGGCCGACGGCGACGACTGTCGCGCACATCTGGTGCTGGAGAACGGTCTGGACGAGGCCCTGGAGTCGTTCCAGCTGGATCTGGTGGTGTTCGACAGGGACGGCATTATCCATCGGCGTACGGTGGTCGAGATGGCCCCGTTGCGGGCGGGAAGTACCGCGGTGCGGGCCTTTCGCATGACGGACACGGCCTGCGATCGCGTCGGGCGCATCCTGGTCAACGACATCGCCGCCTGCGAGGGGCCGGAGGGCGCGATCGAGGGCTGCGCCGATCAGGTCCAGGTCGAGAGCCTGGCGGATGTGCCGCTGATCCGATAGTGCCTCCCCCAGCCGATTGCCCGGCCGGTTCGGCAGTCGCCATGAAATTTATAGCAAACGGGGTTGCAAATCGTTCGCATTACCGATATCGTTTTGCTCGCGTTGAGGGCGTTCTTGCATCCCGGCGGAGTCGGGCGGGATAGTGGGGTCCCCCTGAGTACGGGGGCCACAGTCAACCAACCCGTTGATCCGAAAAAACGATCAAGGACCTATTCCAGGAGAGTCGAGATGCAAGGCGATAAGGACGTAATCCGCTACCTCAACCAGGCCCTCAAGGGTGAACTGACCGCGATCAACCAGTACTTCCTCCACTCCCGCATGTTCAAGGACTGGGGGCTGGAGAAGCTGGCCGCGGCTGAATACGAAGAATCGATCGACGAGATGAAGCACGCGGACGAGCTGATCAACCGCATCCTGTTTCTCGAAGGCCTGCCCAACCTGCAGGACCTGGGGACGCTGAGCATTGGCGAGAACACCCGCGAGATCCTGGAAGCGGACCTGGCGCTCGAGCACGCCGGTGCGCCGGTCTATCGCGAGGCCATTGCCCATTGCGAACAGGTGCGCGACTTCGTGACCCGCGATCTGCTGCAGAAGATCCTGGACAGCGAGGAGAGCCACATCGACTGGTTGGAGACCCAGCTGCAGCTCATCGATCGCATCGGTTTGCAGAACTACGAGCAGAGCCAGGCGAGCTCCGCGTCGTAATCGTTTCGAGTGCGACCGCCCTTCGGGGCGGTCGGGGAGGCAAGCATGAATTCCAGCGAAGGCGGGCGCATCCCGGCATCTACCGAGTCTTCTCCGGCGCGCCCTGGAGTGCATGACTGTCCTGTGGGCACGCCGCGGGAGGTTGCCTCGAGTGAGTTGCTGCGTGATGCCGACCGCCTGTTTATCCGCCATGAAGGGCAGTGCTACACCCTTCGGGTGACCTCCAGCAAGAAGCTGATCCTGACCAAGTAACACCAAATATCACAGAGGCCGTGCGTATCTTCACGGCACCCGCCAGCCAGGGGACCTGCTCCCTCAGCCAGCCATTTTGTTGTCAATCGAACTACGGCATCTCACCGGTCGTGGCGGTGTGTTTGTCGTGCACATTGAAGGGAGAAAGAAATGGCTGGCAAAAATACTGGGACATGCAACGGCACGGTTTCTCAAGGGCACGCAAGCAGTACGGGGCCATGGCAAAGACGTGCGATTGTGCTGGCGATACTGGGCATGGCGGGCGCATCCGTTGCCCATGCCGATGACCCGGAAGAGACCGGCGCTGCGGAACTGGACCCGGTGCTGATCGATTTTCGTGGCGAGCGGATGAGCAGCCCGAAATACAGCCGGGATCTGCAGGACACCCCCCGGATCATCACGATTCTCTCCAGCGATCTGCTGGAAGAACAGAACGTGACCGAGCTGCGTGACGCCATGCGCAATGTGTCCGGGATCAGTCTGCAGGCCGGGGAAGGGAACCCGCCGGGTGGCGACCAGTTGAAGATCCGTGGTTTCAATGCACGTGACGACATCAACGTCGACGGGTTCCGGGATCTGGGCAACTACTTCCGCGATCCGTTCTATGTCGACCAGATCGAGGTCATCAAGGGGCCGAACTCGGCCTTCTCCGGGCGCGGCTCCGCAGGTGGGACGATTAACTTCGTCACCAAGAAGCCGATGCTGGAGGACCGAAATCGCATCGAAACCTCGGTGGGCACGGATTCCTACTTCCGTTCCACCGGCGATTTCAACAAGGTCATCGACGACAACAGCGCCTTTCGCATCAACCTGATGACGCACTCCCAGGACGTGCCGGGCCGAGACGTCGTGGATCAGCGCCGCCACGGGTTCTTCGGTGCCTACACCTGGGGCTTCCAGAGCGACACGATGGTGGAGGTCAACTATCTGCACACGCGACAGAACAACACCCCGGACCAGGGGATTCCGCTGGATCGCGAAGGCTTTACGGGTGATACATCCGAGCTGACGGAGAACAACAATTCGCGGACGCCGGGCGGCCAGCGCGCGGGTGACGGCTACTACACTGGCAAGCTGCCCCCCGGCCTGGACTTCTCCAACTACTATGGCCACACCGACGACTACCAGAAGATCGATGTCGATCAGGTGGGACTCGTGGTCGATCACATCTTCAGCGACCAGGTCAGCTGGCGTAACCATGTCCGCTACAGCCGGGTCTCCAACGATTCCGTTACGTCCTCTCCGCGTATCAAGATCCCGGAGGATGCCTGGGGCAGTGGGGACTGGGGCGCGGCCGAGGTTCAGGGTGATCTGAAACCGCGTGACCAGCGGGATGAATCGATCTTTGTACAGTCGGATCTGCTGCTGAATTTCGATACGGGCCCGCTGACACATGATCTGGTGCTGGGGACCGAGTTTGGTTACGTCGATATCGAGAACCGACGCCGCCCGGACGTGAACGGGCCGCGCACAGATCTGTACAACCCGAGTTTGCGGACGCGTCCGGAGGTGCCGTACGACGGCACGCGCCATCGTCTGGAGTCCGAGCAGGCGGCGGTGTATGCGCTCAACACCATTGCGCTTTCGCCGCAATGGGACCTGCACGGTGGATTGCGTTACGACCACGTAAAGTCCACGGCCACCGACTACGGCTGGGATGACCCGATTGGTCCGATCTCGCGGACGGATCGCGAATGGAGCTACAACCTCGGGGTGGTCTACAAGCCGGTTCCGGAGGGCTCGATCTACGCCTCCTATGGCAACTCGTTCGACGTGACCGGGACCTTCGATCGTGGTCTGGTCCAGCTGGCGGGGGGCGGCACCGGTCAGCCGCGCGGCGAGGACATCGTCGATCTCGATGCCTTCGACACCGATCCCGAAGAGACCCGGGCGTTCGAGGTCGGGACCAAGTGGCAGGTGCTGGACGGCCTGAATGTGAATGCGGCGGTGTTCCAGACCGAAAAGACCAACGCCCGCACTCCGGCCCAGGGCGGAGGGGATCTGCTGGATGTTCTGGAAGGCCGGCAGCGGATCCGCGGGTTCGAGCTCAACGCGGTGGGCCGGATCACGCCGGAATGGAATCTGTACGGCAGCTATACGTACCTGGGCGAAGCCAAGGTGCTGAATTCCAACAATCCCTGGGAAGTGGGCGAACGTCTGGGCGGAACGCCGAAGAACTCGCTGGCGTTCTACACGACCTATGACATTACGCCCCGCTGGACCGTTGGCGGGGGGATGGAGTACGTCTCCGGTCAGGTCAACAATGTGCCCAACGAGCCGGGGTCGCGCAGGCGCCAGGTCGAGATCGATTCGTACACCGTCTTTAATGCCTCGGCGTCCTATCGCATCACCAACAACGCCCAGATCCGCATGAACGTGTACAACCTGACCGACGAGGACTACATCTCGCAGCTGGCCGAGGGTGGTGCACAGGGGATCCCCGGCGCCGGCCGCCAGGCCATCGCGACCTTCCGCTACGACTTCTAGTGGCGCAGGGGCTGGAGGCAGGGTGGCCATGATTGGGGTTTACCCTCTATGGCCACTGCTCCGGGATTGTCATCAGGCCGCTCGATTCGGAAGCGGCCAGCAAATGCCGGCGCTATCAATGCGCCGGCGTTTTTTGCCGTTCGAGGGGAGGGACTAATGTGCTGGTGACCATCGACAACGTGCTGCAGGAAGATGAACTGGATGCGCTACGCGAGGGCCTGCGTCAGGCGGACTGGGCCACGGGGGTCAGCGCCGGGCCCCAGGCACGCACGGTGAAGAAAAACTTGCAGATCCCCGAGGGTGACCCGCGTTTGCAGGATATGCGGACCACGGTGATGCGTGCCCTGAACCGGAGCGAAACGCTGCTGAGTGCTGCGCTTCCATTCAAGATCCTGCCGCCCAATTTCAATCGTTACTCGGGGGAGACCAACCGTTACGGCCTGCACACGGACAGCACGCTGCGTCCGCTGCCGGATGGCAGTTATCTGCGCACCGACATCTCGGCCACGCTGTTCCTGTCGGATCCCGACGAGTACGAAGGAGGTGAGCTTACGATCGAGGACATCTACGGCGTTCACCAGATCAAGCTGGCTGCTGGTAGCCTGGTCGTCTACCCCTCCGGCTCCATTCACGAAGTGCGACCGGTCACCCGCGGCGAGCGCCTGGCCTGTTACATGTTCATGCAAAGCCTGGTGAAGGATACGGAACAGCGGCGGCACCTGTACGAAATGGATACGGCGTTGCGGGGTTTACGTGGGCGCCATGGCGAGGAGGACACGGACTTGGTGCGGCTGACGGGGCTTTATAACAACCTCCTCCGCCGCTGGTCCGAATGCTGAAATATCACTGAAGCTCTCGCCTTCGTCCCGGGTCCCTGGCGAGTTGGAACCGCATCACAAAACCCGAGCCCGGCCATGAGTTGCGGCGATCGTTCGCGTTTGTGGCTGGTCCCACCCGTCGAGTCCAGCAGGCAATGGTTTTTGACCGTGTTCGCTGGTCGGGCTGTCTATGCAAAGGATCCAATTTGCCGTAAAGGAGTGAACCGATGTTCGAAAAGTCTCGACTGACAATTTTCTTGCTTGCCCTGATGATGGCGCTGGGCAGCGCGACCCTCGCGGGGTGTGACAATCAGGGCCCGGCGGAAGAGGCCGGTGAGAACATCGATGACGCCATGGACGATGCTGGCGACGCGATGGAGGATGCCGGGGACGAGATGGAGGATACCTTCAGCGACTGATCCCGGCTGAGCCGAAACAAGAAGCCCCGGCACGCGCGGCGTGCCGGGGCTTTTTTGCTTCATCCGGATTGGACGCCCCTGCAGGGCGTCCGGGGGTCAGAAGTTGCCGTCACCCTCCGGTTCCATGCCGCCATCGGACGGGGGTTGCTGCATCTCGCCCTCTTGCGGCGGCTCCTGCATGCTCCCTTCGGGTGGCGGGGCGCTCTGCATGCCGCCTTCACCCCCCTCGGGCTGTTCCTGCATCTGTTGTTCCTCGAACTCGTCCATGCCCATGTCGCCGTCGGAGCAGCCCATCAGAAGTACAAAGGGTGCGATGGCCGCGGCGGCCAGGATCCTGGTGGAATGCTTCATGGAAACTCCTGTCCATTGAGGTGGATGTAAACGCGCAACTGCGTTCACACCTCTTGACCCTTGAGCCCCCTCCGGTGTTTCGGGAAATTCATCACAGCTTTGCGTTTCGCCCGGGGGCGTGGTTTCTGTCACGCATCCTCGTGCGGTTTGTCGACGGCCCTTCTCGGGGTCGCTAGAGTGAGACAAAGGCAATTCCGGACGGCAGTGATGGCGCAATCCTCTTCGCAAGAATCTCTCCTGGAGCAGGCTCGCAATGCCTGGGCCCGCGGCGAACACGCCGTCGCGATGACCCTCTGGCGGCAGGGGGCCGAGGCCGGGGACCCGCAGTGCGCCTTCAACCTGGGGGTCCTGCTGGATGAGGGGCAGCACCTGCCGCGGGATCCCCTCGAGGCCGCGCAGTGGTATCAGCGTTCGGCCGAGGCCGGGTTCCCGGATGCCGCCTTCAACCTGGCCGTCCTGTTCGAGCAGGGGGACGGCCTGGAGGCGAACCCCAACGAGGCGGCCCGCTGGTTCCATATTGCCGCGGAGCGCGGGAATGCCCAGGCGATGTTCAACCTGGGGCTTAAGTTCGACGAGGGCCGGGGCCTGCCGCAGGATGCGGAACAGGCGGCCCAGTGGTATCTGCTGGCGGCCGAGGCCGGCGAGGGGCGCGGTGCAGCCAATCTCGCGCGGCTGTTCGCGATGGGCGAGGGCGTGGAACGCTCCGATGTGTCGGCATTCAAGTGGTATGCGATCGCGGCGGAGATGGGGATCGCGAGCGCGGCGCGTTACCGCGAGCGTGTGGCGCGCGAGCTGAGTCCCGACGAGCGCCTGCACGCGGGCGAACGCGCCCAGGAGTGGCTGCAGAACCAGGCACAGGCCAAGGCAGCGCCGCGCCTGCAGTAGCCGGCACGGCCGCCTGTCAGGGATGCAACCTGAAGGAAGCGCCGGGATCTCGCGAGCCGCTCGCCACGGCGCTGCGCGCCTCGCGATGACGGCTGATCGGTGCTGTTGGTGTTCGGGATGACGAGAGCGTGGGGGTGGCGTGTCACGCAGGGAATGAGGGCACTGCGTCATGACCCCAACGCGCTTCTTCCGATCTTCCGGGCCTTCCTGTGAAGCGCTGTGGACCTTCTTCGTGCGCTCCGCGGAGGGCTAGACCACCACGTTCAGTTCGCGGCGTGGCTCCTCGGCCGGCCCGGCCAGGCTGACCGCGAGTTCCACGCGGCGGCGCAGGGCCTCGACACCGACGCCGCCCAGCACGCCACCATCCGGCGCCGCGGCCCCTTCGGCGTCATTGCCGCTGCTGCGGAAGGCCTCGATCTGGGCCGCGACCCGGGCCCGCGAGGCCATCTCCTGTTCCGAGCGCGGGGGGAAGGCCAGGCCCTGGTCCTGTTCGGCATCGCCGCGGCGGTTCTCGTCCTGTTCCGCGCGATCCTCGATCGGGCGGCGGGCCTCGCCGGCCTCGGGGTCGTTCAGCGGGCGATCGAAATCGGCCGGGGTGGAGAGCTGCCCCAGGCCCAGCCGGTCGCTGCCGGTCGGGCGTGTGCCGACCGGTACCGCAGCAGACGGGTTGGTGACCGGGACTTCCATCGCGTAACTCGGCGAGCCTCCTGGTAGGTCGTGTTCTCAGGCGTTGCCCGGATTCAGGCGCGTACGTCCAGCAACGAGCCAATCATCCGGTCCTCGGCCTGCAGGGTCTTCACCGAGGCCTCGACCTGATTCTGGCTGGCGATCATGCCCACCTGGGCACCCATACTCTCGCGACTGCCCGCGTTCTCGGTGGCCACCGTGTGGGCCTGCTGGCGCATGCTGGTCATGCCCTTCTGGATGCCCGCGAGGGAGTGGCTGGCGTCGATCATGTGCGTGAACCTGTCCGGCAAACCTGTAACTCGTTGACCCGATTATAGATCAATTAGTTGCATTTCACCGCCCGGCGGCTCCGCGCCGGGTCAGGCGGGGGCGAGCAGGGCCTGCAGGCGGGCGTGCACCGCGGCGCGTGCGCCGGACTGGCGGGACTGCCATTCAGCGAGGCGTGCGCGCCGTGCCGCCGGGTCGATCCCTTCCGCGAGGCGCGCGAGCACCTCGTCGGCCACCCGCTCGGGGTCCTCGCCGCGAGCGACGAGGCCGGTGTGCTCGGCGGCGATACGCAGTCGCGTGGCGGCATCCGGGTGGCGTTCATGCTCCGCCGGGCCGCAGATGACCGCGCTGCCACAGGCCAGCGGCAGGCCCAGGTCGGGCGGGGTCTCGCTGGCGGCCAGGGTGCCGCCCGGCAGGGTCACCTGGGCGCAGGTGTAGGCGGCGTGCAGCGTCTCCGGATCCTCGATGTAGTAGACCCGGTTCTTGCGCGGCACGAAGGAGGTCATGAAGCGGTTGTGGCGGATGATCGGCAGCGAGTACTTGATGGCGTCGCGATAGACCGGCTCGTGCCGCGCCGGGTCCGCGGGCGCCAGCAGCAGGATGGCCGCGCTCTTGCGCAGCACCGCGAACAGCACGGCAAAGGCGAAGGCCTCCTCGCCCGGGCCGGTGTTGGGTGCCAGCAGGATCGGATGGCCCTTTTCGTGGTATTCGCGAAAGCGTTCGCAGAATGCGCTGGAGTCGGACGGCGGGGCCGGCAGTTCCACCGCCCCGGCGATCGGGTCGCCGATCACTTCGGCGATCCCGGGGGCCGGGGCGTCTTCGCGCGCCGCGAACACGGCATCCCACTCGACGCCCCCGGTGTCGCCCTCGGCATTCACCCAGATGCGCGGTGCATGGAGCGAGGCCAGTGCGGGGCCCAGGTCGTGCTCGCCGGCCCGCAGGGGCCCGATGACCACGACGGCGCGCGGCCGCAGCCGCGCCAGACGCGGGGCCGCCAGGTCCGGGCGCATCGCCAGCGCCGGGGTGGCATCCATCAAGCCGGCCGCCTCGCGGTCATGGCCGCAGTCGGTGACCCCCAGCGTGATCGGCCCGACGGCGTCGGCCAGCTCCGCGAGCCAGTCGGCGGCCGTCTCGAGGGTGGCCCGCGGGGCGAGGATCAGGATGCGCCCGCCGCTGTCGCCGGGGACGGAGCGGGCGGTGATCCAGGCAGACAAACGTGCGAACATGGCGGGCTGGTATCCGGTGGTCGGGCGAGCGTCGCATTATACGAGGCGGCATGGCGCGCCCGCCACGGCCGGGCTTTGTGTCTTCAAGGGGAATTGCGCGATGCATGTACGCTGGATCATCGGGCTGGTGGCGATGGGAGTCATCCTGGCGCTGGCCATGTGGGTCTACTCCAACCCGGGTGGCATGCGCAGTCAGCAGTTCTCCGACCTTCCGTGGCAGATCGAGGTAGGGGATCGCCAGCGCACGCGGGTGCTGGGCATCGTGCTGGGCGAGACCACCATGGCCGACCTGATGGGCCGCCTGCCGGTGCCGGACATCCGCCTGTTCGTGGATGCCGACGGTTCGCGTTCGGTGGAGGCCTACTACGTGAACGCGCGCATCCCCCCGTTCGAGGCCAACCTGATCCTGCGCCCGGATCTGGATGAGGCGGCGCTGGACCGGATCGAGGCCGAGACGACGTCCGAGCGGCCCATGCCCAGCGGGGCCCGGCGCTACGGACTGAGCGACGACGCCCTGACATCGCTGGGCAACGTCCCGATCGTCGAGATGAGCTACATCCCGCGCGCCCACTGGACCGAGGACCTGGTTACCCAGCGTTTTGGCGAGCCGCGCGAGCGCCTGCGCATGGACTCCGATCACAGCTACTGGCTCTACCCCGAGGACGGGCTGGCCATTCTGGTCCCGCGCCGCGGGCGTGTGCTGATGCACTACGTGACCCAGGAGCGCTGGGGACAGACCGTGGAACGCCTGCGCGACGAAGGGCGCCGCCGCCTGGGCGAGGACTACGGGGATCATGAGTGAATCGGCCGCCCCGGATGCCCGCCCGTTCTGGGAGCGCCCGCTCGAGACCCTGAGCCACGAAGAGTGGGAGGCCCTGTGCGACGGCTGCGGGCGCTGCTGCCTGCACAAGCTGGAAGACGAGGACTCGGGCGAGCTGGCCTTTACCTGGCTGGCCTGCGACCTGCTCGACTGCGAGACCGGTTTCTGCTCGGACTACGCCAACCGCCGGGACTTCGTGCCGGACTGCATCCAGCTGACCCGAAAGGACCTGCCCCACTATCACTGGTTGCCGCCCACCTGTGCCTATCGCCTGCGTTTCGAGGGCCACCCACTGCCGACCTGGCACCCCCTGCTGACGGGCGATCCGGAGAGCGTGAGGCGCGCCCGGGTGTCGGTGGCCGGGCGGGTGATCCGCGAATGCGATGCCCCCGACCTCCCCCTGATCGACTACGTCGTCGACTGGCCCGGTGAGGTGCCGGAGTCCGCGCGTCTGTGGCGCCCGGTGGTAAGGCTTCCGCGCGAGTAGCGATGTCGGGATACGTCGATCTGTTCGTGTACGGGACGCTGAAACAGGGCTTCGCCAACCACCGCGCGTTCTGCGCTCGGGCCCTCCGGATTCGCACCGCGACCATTGTCGGGTCGCTATATGACTTACCCGTGGGCTACCCCGCCGTGCAGATTGCCGCCGACAGCATTCTGCTGAAAGCCGGGCAGGACCCACTCCGTGACGCGGGGCGTCAGCGCCGCTTCCGGGGGCTCGCGCCATCAGCCCCGGATGCGGCGCAGGAGCTTGTGCACGGCGAGTGGATTCGCCTGCCCGACCCGCCGCGGGCCCTGCCGCGCGTCGACGCCCTGGAGGGTGTGCGCCCGGACGGCCGCGGGGAGTATCGCCGGGCCCTGGTGCCCGCCTGGACCGAGGATGGTCCCACGGCCCTCTGGGTCTACTGGATGCCGCGTCTGCCACCCGGTGCGCGCCATCTGGCGGACGGCATCTGGCCGGCGCGGTCCTGAACTGCATGGTTCAGCGGTGGTGATCCTGTAGCGGCCGCTCCACGATCCGCTGCGCTCATCGCATCCTGCGTGTTGTCCTTTGTGGCCTTCGTGGTGGACTAACCGGCGGAGGACAGGAGTTCGCGGGCGTGGGTGCGGGTGGTCTCGGTGAGTTGGGTGCCGCCGATCAGGCGGGCCAGGGCCTCGACGCGGCGCTCGTCGTCCAGCGGCTGGATGGCAGTGCGGGTGCCGTCCTTGCCGTGCGATTTCTGCACCTCCAGCTGCTGGTGGGCCTGGGCGGCGACCTGGGCCAGATGGGTCACGCACAGGACCTGATGGCGCTCGCCCAGGGTGCGCAGCTTGCGCCCGACGACCTCGGCGACCGCGCCGCTGATGCCGCTGTCGACCTCGTCGAAGATCAGCGTGGGTACGGTCTGCTGCTGGCTGGCCAGCACCTGTAGCGCGAGCCCGATACGCGAGAGCTCGCCGCCGGAGGCGACCTTCGCCATCGGCTGCGGGGCGGAGCCGGGGTTCGCGGCGACGCGGAACTCGATGTGATCCACACCGTGCGCCTGTGGCTTGTCGGCGGGCTCGATGGCGATCTCGAAGTGGCCGCCGGCCATGCCCAGCTCCTGCATGGTGTCGGTAACCGCCTGGCCGATGCGCTTGGCGGTCTGCTGGCGGGCCTTGCTCAGCGCCTTGGCAGCCGAGTCGAAGGCCGTGCGGGTCTCCTGTTCGCGCGCCTCCAGGGCCTCGAGCGTCTGGTCGCCGTTTTCCAGGGCGTCCCGCTCGGTCTGCAGTTCGTCGAACAGCCCCGGCAGGGCCTCGGGGTCGACGCGGTGCTTGCGCGCCAGGCGCAGGTACTCGCCGACGCGCTGGTCCAGCTCGGCCAGGCGTTCCGGGTCCAGTTCGATGCCGTCGGCCAGTCGGCGCAGGGTGTCGCCGGCCTCAGTGATCTGGATGCGCGCGGACTCCAGCAGCTCCAGCGTCGGGTTCACCCGTTCGTCGTGCTGCGCGGCATCCTGCAGCGCGTGCAGCACATGGCCGATCTGGGCATCGACGCCGGCGTCGTCCTCGATCTGCTGGCTGGCGGTCTGCAGCGCGCTCAGCACCTCGGTGCCGTGGGCGAGCTGGTTCTGCTCGGCCAGCAGTTGCGGGTATTCGTCCTGTACCGGGGCCAGTTCGGCCAACTCGGTGGTCTGGAAACGCAGCAGGTCGAGGCGGTCGGAGGTGTCGGCCTGGCTCTCGCGGGCCTGCTCCAGCGCGCGGGCGGCCTCGCGCCAGGCCGTGTGGGCCTCGCGCACGTGGGAGACCCGGTCGCCTTCGAGGAAGCCGTCCAGCCAGAGGCGCTGGGTGTCGCGCTGCAATAGCTGCTGATGGGCGTGCTGGCCGTGGATGTCCACCAGCCACTCGCCCAATGTGCGCAGCTGGCCGACCGCGACCGGTCGGCCGTTGATCCAGGCACGGCTCTTTCCCTGGCGGGTCAGGACCCGCCGCAGCAGCACCGCGTCGTCGTCGGGGTCCGCGAGGTCCTGTTCCGCCAGCCACGTGCCAGCCGGGCTCGTGTCGGTCAGGGCGAACTCCGCGGACAGGTCGGCCTGTTCGGCCCCCTCGCGCACCATGCCGGCGTCGGCGCGGTCGCCCAGCAGCTGGCCGATCACGTCGATCAGGATGGACTTGCCTGCCCCGGTCTCGCCGGTCAGGGCGCTCAGGCCCGTGTCCAGCTCCAGTTCCAGCTGGTCGATGATGGCGAAGTCGCGGATGCTGATCAGTCGCAGCATGGGATCAGGGCTGCTCGCCCCAGCGCAGCTTGGTTCGCAGCACGCGCAGGAAGTGATGTTCGCGGGGATGGATCAGGGTCAGGGCCTGTTCGCGACGGTGGATGCGCAGCAGGTCGCCCGGGGCGAAGTCCACGTTCTCCTGGCCATCCAGCGCGACCTGGGCCGGGGAACGGCTGCCACTGGACAGGCGGATCTCCACCGTGGAGCGGCCGCTGACCACCAGCGGGCGGTGGTTCAGGCTGTGCGGGCACACCGGGACCATGACCATCGCGTCCAGCTGCGGGGTCAGGATCGGCCCGCCGGCGGACAGGGCGTAGGCGGTGGAACCCGTGGGCGTGGCCACCACCAGGCCATCGGCGCGCAGCCGGCCGACGTCCATGCCGTCGATCGCGGTGTCGAACTCGATGATGCGCACCACGCTCAGTACATGGACCACGACGTCGTTCAGCGCGATCCCGTGGTGGATGGTGACCCCGTCGCGGATCAGCTCGGCCTCCAGCATCGCCCGCGGCTCGCGCTCGAAGGCCCCGTCCAGGACCTCGCCCAGTTCCTCCGGGGCGGTGTCCGGGGAGACATCCACGAGGAATCCCAGGCGACCCAGGTTGATCCCCAGCAGCGGCGTGTCGGCGTCGGCGACCTTGCGGGCGGTGGCCAGCAGGGTTCCGTCGCCGCCGATGACGATCAGCAGATCGACCGCGCTGGCCAGCTCCTCCAGCGGCAGGAGCCCGACCCGCTCCGGACGCTCGAAGCCGTCGATCTCCTGTTCCATGAAGACCTGGCGGCCGCGCTCCTGCAGCAGACCGACCAGCGTGGCGACCAGCGGTGCGGTGCGCGAGTCGCTGGTCTTGCCGACCAGTCCGACCTTGTTGAAGTCTGGCATCATGCCGGCATTATCCGGAAAAGGGACCGCGACTGCACCCGGGGTTTCTTGACCGGATTCCAGCACCATCCAAGACTGGTACCTTCTGGCACTCGACCGAGTGGAGCGCTGACGACCCATGGAAAACGCTTTCATCAATCTGGACGCCAGGGCCCGTACCCTGTTGCGGACCCTGATCGAGAGCTACATCCGGGACGGCCAGCCCGTCGGCTCGCGTACCCTGGCCCGCACCTCCGGGCTCAGCGTGAGCGCGGCCACTGTACGCAACGTGATGGCGGATCTCGAGGACATGGGCCTGATCCATTCGCCGCATACCTCGGCCGGGCGCATCCCGACGCCGGCCGGCTACCGGCTGTTCGTGGACAGCCTGCTGGAGGTGCGCAACCCCTCGCCGGAGGAGGTGCGCGCGATCCAGTCCGGCTTCGACCCGAATGCCAGTACCCAGGATCTGATGGATACCACCAGCAATCTGCTGTCGCGGGTTACGCGCATGGCCGGGATGGTGCGCCTGCCGCGGCATCGCAACGTCGCGCTGAGCCAGATCGAGTTTCTGCGCCTGGGCGAGGGACGCATCCTCGCGATCCTGGTCATCGACGGCAAGGAGGTGCAGAACCGCGTGCTGGAGCTGGAGCGCGACTTCGGCCAGGACGAGCTGCAGCGCATGGCCAACTACCTGAACGCCCATCTGGCGGGCAAGAGCCTGCACGCCGTGCGAGCCGAGCTGCTGCGCGAGATGCGCGACGTGCGCGACGACCTGGACGCGATGATGCTGGCGGCGATCGATCTGGGCGAGAAGGCGGTCGGTGACGAGGACCCGGACGACGTGGTCGTGGCCGGCCAGACTCACCTGCTCGGCTACGAGGAGCTGGCGGACATGGAGCGCCTGCGGCAGCTGCTCGAGGCCTTCAACGAAAAGCAGGAGATCCTCGGGATTCTCGACCAGTGCATTCGCAGCGACCGCGTGCAGATCTTCATCGGCCGCGAGTCCGGACTGGACTGGTTCGAGAACTGCTCGGTGGTGACTGCGCCCTACAGTGTGGATGGCGAGGTGGTCGGCGTGCTGGGGGTCATCGGACCCACGCGCATGTCCTACGACCGGGTGATCCCGATCGTGGACGTGACCGCGCGTCTGCTCGGCTCGGCCCTGGGCGATCAGCCGCCGGGCGACCCGAAGTAGCGGGTCGCCCTTGAAACCCGAACGGATGCCCCCACAGTCCCCGTAGTCAACCCGAATACCCCGCCTGCCGGCTGGCGACCCGGCGGGCGGTTCCACTTTTCATTGATTCGCGAGGCCAGCATGTCGGAACAGCGGGAACCCCAGGAACAACCGGAAGAGCTCGAGACCGGGAACGAGGCGGCCCCCGAGGCCGATGGCGACCACCCCGGCGAGGGCGATACCGAAGCACGTCTGCAGGAGCTCGAAGCCCTGGCCGAGGAACGGCGTGACCAGGCCCTGCGCGCGCAGGCGGAACTGGAGAACCAGCGCCGGCGCTTCGAGCGCGAGCTGGAAAACGCGCACAAGTACGCGATGGAAAAGTTCGCCTCCGAGATGCTGGAGGTCGGCGACTCGCTGGAGATGGGGCTGAAGGCGGCCCGCGAGACCCAGGATGTCGAGCGCATCATCGAGGGGGCCGAGCTGACCCTGAAGAACCTGACCAAGGTCTTCGACAAGTTCGGCATCCAGGCCGAGGACCCGACCGGCCAGCGCTTCGACCCGGAGCGCCATCAGGCGATGTCCATGCAGGAAGACCCGGAGCACCCGCCGAACACGGTGGTGGCGACCATGCAGAAGGGCTACATGCTGCAGGACCGCGTACTGCGCCCGGCCATGGTGGTGGTCTCCAAGGCACCGACCTCGCCGAACATCGACGAAAGCGCCTGACTCGGCTACCCGGGCGGATCAGGGGGCGGCTCGGATATCGCCCCTTGAAAACCCGGCCCGGGCCCCCAGATTCCCGTACAAGTTGGCAGAGAACGACGCTCTGCAGCGCCACTTTTTCGCATCAGGAGATTTCAATCATGGGCAAGATCATCGGTATCGACCTCGGGACCACCAACTCCTGCGTCGCCGTGATGGAAGGCGACCAGGCCAAGGTCATCGAGAACGCGGAAGGCACCCGAACCACCCCGTCCATCGTCGCGTTCAGTGACGACGGCGAGGTGCTGGTCGGCCAGTCCGCGAAGCGCCAGGCGGTCACGAATCCGCAGAACACTGTGTTCGCGGCCAAGCGACTGATCGGCCGCAAGTTTGACGAAGGCGAGGTCCAGAAGGACATCAAGCTGGTCTCCTACAGCATCGTGAAGGCCGACAACGGCGACGCGTGGATCGAGGTGCAGGGCAAGAAGATGGCCCCGCCGGAGATCTCCGCGCGCGTGCTGCAGAAGATGAAGAAGACCGCCGAGGACTACCTCGGGGAGGAGGTCACCGAAGCGGTGATCACCGTCCCGGCCTACTTCAACGACTCCCAGCGTCAGGCGACCAAGGACGCCGGCAAGATCGCCGGGCTCGAGGTCAAGCGCATCATCAACGAGCCGACCGCGGCCGCGCTGGCCTACGGCATGGACAAGCAGCGCGGGGATCGCAAGATCGCCGTGTATGACCTGGGTGGCGGTACCTTCGACGTCTCGATCATCGAGATCGCCGAGGTGGACGGCGAGCACCAGTTCGAGGTGCTGGCGACCAACGGCGACACCTTCCTGGGTGGCGAGGACTTCGACAATCGCCTGATCGACTACCTGGTCGACGAGTTCAAGAAGGACCAGGGCATCGACATCAAGGGCGATCCGCTGGCGATGCAGCGCGTGAAGGAGGCCGCCGAGAAGGCCAAGATCGAGCTGTCCTCCAGCCAGCAGACCGAGGTCAACCTGCCGTACATCACGGCCGACAACACCGGGCCGAAGCACCTGGCGCTGAAGATCACCCGCGCCAAGCTGGAGAGCCTGGTCGAGGACCTGGTCAAGCGCTCCATCGAGCCGTGCAAGGTCGCGCTGAAGGACGCCGGCCTGTCCGCCTCCGAGGTGGACGACGTGATCCTGGTCGGCGGCCAGACCCGCATGCCCAAGGTGCAGGAAGCGGTGCAGGAGTTCTTCGGCAAGGAGCCGCGCAAGGACGTGAACCCGGACGAGGCCGTTGCCGTCGGCGCCGCGGTGCAGGCTGGCGTGCTGGGTGGCGACGTGAAGGACGTGCTGCTGCTGGACGTGACCCCGCTGTCGCTCGGCATCGAGACGATGGGCGGTGTGATGACCAAGCTGATCGAGAAGAACACCACCATCCCGACCCGGGCCAACCAGGTGTTCTCCACCGCCGAGGACAACCAGACCGCGGTGACCGTGCACGTGCTGCAGGGCGAGCGCGACATGGCCAGCGCCAACAAGTCGCTGGGTCGCTTCGACCTGCAGGACATCCCGGCCGCGCCGCGCGGTGTGCCGCAGATCGAGGTCACCTTCGACATCGACTCCAACGGCATCCTGAACGTCTCGGCCAAGGACAAGGCGACCGGCAAGGAGAACAAGATCGTGATCAAGGCCTCCTCCGGTCTGTCCGAAGAGGAAGTCGAACAGATGGTCAAGGACGCCGAGGCGCATGCCGAGGAAGACAAGAAGTTCCAGCAGCTGGTCCAGGCACGCAACCAGGCCGATGCCCTGGTGCACTCCGCCGAGAAGTCGCTGAAGGATCTGGGCGACCAGGTCTCCGACGACGAGCGCTCCGCGATCGAGTCGGCCGTGGCCGAGGTCAAGACCGCGATGGAAGGGGAGGACGCCGACGCCATCGAACAGGCCACGCAGAAGCTGGCCGAGGCCTCCGGCAAGCTGGCCGAGAAGGCCTATGCCCAGAACGCGGACGCCGCGGGCGAGGCCGGTGCCGAGCAGGCCGACAGCGGCCAGCAGGGCGACGATGTCGTGGACGCCGAGTTCGAGGAAGTCGACGACGACCAGAAGAAGCAGGGCTGATGCCCGTCCGGCGGCGCCTTGGCGCCGCCGGACTTCGACCACACGCCACGCCCGGGGTACACGGTACCTCCGGGCGTTTGCGTGAAGGCACTCCGCGTTCGCGCGAACGATCTACCTGGAAATGACCATGTCACAACGCGACTATTACGAGGTGCTGGGCGTCGCCAAGGACGCCTCGGCCGCCGATATCAAGAAGGCCTTTCGCCGCCTGGCAATGAAGTACCACCCCGACCGCAACCCGGGGGACGAGGAGGCCGAGGCCAAGTTCAAGGAGGCGCGCGCCGCCTACGACGTCCTCAGCGACGATCAGAAGCGTGCGGCCTACGACCGCTATGGCCATGCCGGCGTGGACGGTTCGGCCGGCGGCTTCGGCGGCGGGGCCGGGGCCTCCAACTTCAGCGACATCTTCGAGGATATCTTTGGCGATATCTTCGGGGGTGGTGGAGGCGGCCGCGGTCAGCGCGCCTACCGGGGCTCCGACCTGCAGTACAACCTGGACCTGACGCTCGAGGAAGCCGTGTTCGGCACCGAGGTCAAGATTCGCATCCCGACCACGGTGTCCTGCGAGGCCTGCGACGGCTCCGGCGCCGAACCGGGGACTTCGCCGGAGACCTGCCCGACCTGCAACGGGGTCGGGCAGGTACGCATCCAGCAGGGCTTCTTCTCGGTGCAGCAGACCTGCCCGCGCTGCGAGGGCTCCGGCAAGATCGTCTCCAGCCCCTGCAAGTCCTGCCACGGCAAGGGTCGGGTGCAGGAGCAGAACACGCTGGACGTGAAGATCCCGGCCGGTGTGGACTCGGGCGATCGCATCCGTCTGGCCGGCCAGGGCGAGGCCGGCATGAATGGCGGTCCGCCGGGTGATCTCTACGTGCAGGTGCGGGTGAAGCCGCACAAGCTGTTCCGGCGCGAGGGCTCGGACCTGCACTGCGAGGTGCCGGTGTCGTTCGCGACCGCCGCCCTTGGCGGCGAGCTGGAGGTCCCGTCGCTGGACGGCCGGGTCAAGCTGAAGGTCCCCGCGGAGACGCAGACCGGCAAGCAGTTCCGGGTCAGCGGCAAGGGCGTGAAGTCGGTGCACGGCGGTGCCGTCGGCGACCTGATCTGCCGCGTGGTGGTGGAGACGCCGATCAACCTGACCAAGGAGCAGAAGCAGCTCCTGCGCCAGTTCGAGGAATCCACCCAGGCCGGTGGGACCAAGCACAGTCCGCAGGCGCAGTCCTGGGTGGACGGGGTGAAGGGCTTCTTCGAGGACCTGAACTTCTGGTCGAAATAGCCCTTTCCCGAAACGCGTTCGCTGTTCCGCACAGGCCCCGGCGTAAACCGCGGCCTGTTGCGTTAGAACGACGGCCAGCCCCGACCGCTCACTCGCGGGCTCCCTCTCGCCGCGTGGTGATTCCCGCACCTGTGCTCGTGGCAACGCGGCCTTCTGAGCGTTGGGGGTGCATCAGGGACAGGCGGTTCCGGTGTGTCAGGTCAAGGGCGGTTGGCTGACCACGAAGCGCACGAAGACACGAAGGAAAGACTGAGGGCGGGGTCACCACGCAGGCCACAGGGTTCACGGAGAAAGGCAGGGATTGTGGGTGAGTGCTCGTGGTCAGTGTCGTGTCGGATACGGGACCGTTGACCGCCACGACTCGCCCTATGTTCAAGAACCCGCACAGGATGTTCTTCGTGCCTTCGTGTGCTTCGTGGTGAACAGTCCTTTGCCGTTCTCCGTGTTCTCTGTGCGCTCTGTGGTGAAAAATGGGGTGAGGGCGCGCGGGGCTCAGGTTGAGGCGAAGTCGAAGGTGGGGGCCGGCATCGGCGCCTGCAGGAAGTAGCCCTGCACGAGGTTGACGTTCAGGCTGTAGAGCACGGCGAGCACACTGGCGTCCTCGACATACGGCACGATCACCTGCTTGCCCTTGGCGTGCGCGGCCTCGGTATGCTCGCGGATCAGCTGCTGATTCTCCTCGCTCTCGGCCAGGTTCTTCACATACGACGGGTCCAGCTTGATGTGGTCCGCCTCCAGGTGCTGCAGCAACTGGAACGGGTTCAGGCCGTTGCCGAAGTCGTCGATGCACAGGTGGCCGTGCATCTCCTGCAGGCCCCGGGCCACGTGGATCGCCGGCTTCAGGTGGGTTACCACGGTGGGTTCCTTCAGCTCCACCACTACGTTGTCGGCGGGGATGCGCAGGGCGTGCAGGTCGTCGTGCAGCCAGCTGACCACCGAGGGATCGCCGAGCGAGCCATTGGTCAGCTTGAGGAAGAACTGGGTACCGGGGTCCTTCTTCAGCTGTTCCGCGAGGACGCCCAGGGCGGTCTTCAGGATCCAGCGGTCGATGGGCTGGGCCATCTCCGTGCGCTCGGCGCTGGGCAGGAAGGCCTCCGGTTCGTGGATATGACCCTCGGCATCGCGCAGCCGCACGAACACCGAATAGCGCGCCCGGTCGGCCCCGTGCAGGTTCACGATCGGTTGGTACAGCAGCTCCAGACGGTCGTGATCGAGGGCGTCCTGGATGCGTAGCCGCCATTGCTGGTCGGCCTGTGCCTGGGTCATCTCGCCCTCGGCCGGGCGGAAGAAGCAGTGGGTCCCGCCGCCGGCTTCCACCGCTTCCTGCAGTGCGCGGTCGGCCTGCGACAGTAGCTCCTCGGTATCCACCGCAGTCTCGTCGGCGATCACGATGCCGGCGGACAGGGTGCAGTTGGTGGAGGCGTTGCCGAGCTCGAACACGCGCCCGGTGACCGCCTCCATCAGACCGTGGACGCGGCTCTCCACCTCGTTGCGGCGGGTATCCGGCACCAGGATGCCGAAGTGCTCGGCCTCCAGGCGCGCGGTGATGGCCGGCTCGGGGAACTGGTCCTCGATCAGCTTGCCGATGTCGGCCAGCAGCAGGTCGCTGGCGGACATCCCGACGTTGGCGCGAATTTCCGCGAAGCGGTCCACCGCCAGCGTGATCAGGGCGAAGGGCTTCTCCGACTGCGCGGCCTGGCCCTGCGCGGTCTCGATCATGCCGGTGAAGTGCTGGCGGTTGTAGAGGCCAGTGACCAGATCGCGCTGCGACAGGTAATCGATCTTCTCCGCCAGTTCCGGGTCCTCCTGGGCCGAATCCAGCAGGACCTGGGTACAGGCCTCGCCCTCGACGCTGGCGGTGGAGAGGCGCAGGTTGGCCTCGAACGGGGTGCCGTCGAAGGCCTGCAGCTGGAAGGCCTGATGGGTCTGGTCGCCCTCCTCGCCGTTCTGGAAGCGTCGCAGCAGCCCCTTCAGTTCGTCGCGGCTCTCCGGCGCGACCAGATCCATCAGCGGCAGGCCATCGACGTCCTCCGGGTCGCCGATGCCGAAGCGTTCGCGCCAGGAGGCGTTGGCGTAGATGTGCATGCCCTCGTGGACGTAGGCGATGGCGTCGCGCGAGTTGTCCAGCAACAGCTGGCAGCGGCGCTCGGACTCCTGCAGCGACGCGTCCATGCGACCCAGTCGCTGGCGCAGCTGGAACTGTTCGGCGGCGCGAATGGTGAGGAGGCTGGCCAGTTCGTGCAGTTCGTGATCCACCACCGCGTACGCACCGGCCTCGTAGTCATCCACGCGTTCCGCTTCCGGGCGTTCGGTCAGGATCACGACCGGGATCCGCCGGCCGGAGGCATGCTGGGCCTCGTCCACGTGCTCGCGGGCCAGGCTCAGGCCGGGTTCGATCAGTACGATCACGTCGAAGCGCCGGTTCTCCAGCGCCTCGGCGAGGGCGTCGGTGGTCGAAACCTGCTCCGGGCGGATCGCACTGCCGCGGGTTCGGATGCTGCTGATGACCTCTTCCGCCCGGTTCGGATTGCTGGTAACGAAGAGGGTACGAATGGTCTCGTTCATGGGGCCTGGTCGTCGCGGTTGCGGGTGGTGAGGGACAGTCCGTTGTCATTCGCGAGGCCGGGGTCCGCCTCCGTGCCGGGGGATTCCGCGGTCGGGCTGCCGACCTCGAGCGCAGTCATGCGGCAGCCCACCTCGGTGAACAGGGTAGTCCCCGTGCGCTCGCTGTCCAGTTCCAGAACGCGGGCGCGGTCGTTCAGCCAGCAGACCACCCGTTTTTCGTGGTCGAAGACCTGGGCCGGCAGAAACAGGGCGGCCCCGTCGGCATCCGTTCGTTGTGGCGCAAACAGGCCCGGCTGCGGGACCCCGGCGGCGACCCCGTTGCGAAAATCCTGGATCTGCATGGGGAGGCAGCGATTGGCAAGGAACTCCACGCCGATGCTGATGCGTTCGCCGACCTGATCGTCGAAGCGAATCCAGCGCAGCACCCCGACCGTCCAGCGGTGGCCGTCCACGGCGCGCAGCCCGACCAGGTCGCCAATCAACAAGGGCTGCTGTGGTGCGTCCAGGCACAGGCGGACGCCCCCGGCGCCGATGTCGTCCACCTGCCAGTGTTCCGGAGGGTGGCGCTTGGTGATGGGCCCTGTCGGTTCGTCGTGGCCGGCGATCTCGAGGCCGCGCCCGACGTCTTCCCAGGCGGTCGCGGCGGGGCCGGGGGTGTCGTCCGCGAGCGGCCGGAGATCGCTGTCGCGACCGGCGGCGGGCGGGCTGTCGACCAGAGCGAGATCCGACCCCCGCAGTGCCGCGGGCGACATCTCGAAGACGCTGACGCCGCGATCACGCTGCTGCACGGACTTCAGGCCGGCCTCGCCGTTCTCGTCCGTGTCGAGTTCCCGGGCGCCGGCGTCACGGCGACGCTCCATCTCCGCCAGCAGAAAGTCATGGATGCGTTCCAGTCCCATGACGCAGACCTGCTGCAGGTCGCCCGCTCGCTCGCGACTGTGCCGCCGGGTGGGCAGGTGCGACCACAGGCGCAGGAGATGCTCGGCCAGGGCCTGTGCATTGCCGGTTTGCACCGGCTCGAGGTTTTCCGGGGCGTCGCGCAGTGCGGCCAGGGCCGGGCCCAGCTCCACGAAGCAGGCCAGGTCGCCGGCGGGCTGGTCGCGCAGGACCAGTCCCGGCGCATGGTCGCGCTCGAGCTCGCAGCGCAGCACCGGCAGGTCGGGATGCGGGTCCGGGTCGGGAGCGGCGGTGCAGGTCAGCGCGATCGCGTTGATCCAGCGAACCAGCAAGTCCATCTCGCCCATCTTCAGGGCGTTCGGGTCGGTACTTCCCAGCACCATGAGGCGCGCGCTCATGGCCTCGATGCGGTCCGTATCCAGCGGCCCGAAGCGCTGGTCGGTGGCGGGGCCGTGGTCGGCGATGTGCTGGGTCCGTGCCAGGCGCAGCAGGTCGTAGACTTGCTGCCAGTGACCGGAGGGCAGGTTCTGATACAGCCGCCAGTGGTGCACGGCGAGCGCGCCCAGCAGCGCGACGGCGGCCTGCAGGGGCGCGGTCAGGCGTTCCGCGTGCCGGGTGTCGTCGGCGTCGATGCGCTCCCGGACCACCAGCAGTTCGGCCTGGAGCAGAGCGCGCAGGGCGCTGCCGAGGACCTCGGCACGATCGCGGCTGCGGCGCCCCAGTGGCAGGGGGCGCTGGCGCAGCAGGCGCTCCAGCACGGGGAACAGGGGCAGGAGGTGGTCTTCCAGTATGCGCACCAGGCTGGCGCGAACCCCGGGCTGCAGCGCGATCTGGTTGAGCCCTTCGAGGGCCTCGCCGAGTTGCTGCATGCCGAGCTCGGGCTCGCTGCCGGGCAGTTCCGCGCACCAGGCCCGCAGGGCCTGCGGCGTCCGGTGCGGGAAGCTGGCGGGGCCGGCCGGTTGGGCGGGCAGCTCGGGCAGGGCGTGCAGCATGGGCGTGTCCAGTGGTCGCTGGGCCGGTTGCGTGGGACTCTCCGGAGAACGCGTTCACGCCCCGGGTCTGGCGCTACTGTAGCAGCAAACCGTGTTTTTGGTGTGGGAGGCGTCGGCCTTTGCTCACGCCCGGCCTACGGGGCTTGCAGGGTCTTCCCGGATGCACCCGGGATCTCGCGCGCCAGGCGTGGAACCAGGTAGCCCGGCAGCCGCGCATGGAGGGCCCGGTGGAGTTCTTGTGCGCGGCGATCCGAAACCTCGAAATGGGCCGTGCCGCGGGTGCGGTCGAGCTGGTGCAGGTAGTAGGGCAGGACGCCCAGGCGGAAGCCGGCCTCCTGCAGTTCGATCAGGGTGGCGGCATCGTCGTTGATCCCGGCCAGCAGGACCGCCTGGTTGAGCAGCGTGACGCCGGCGGCGCGCAGGCGGATGAGTGCCGCGTCGGCCGGGGCGGCGAATTCGCGCGGGTGGTTCGCGTGCAGCACCAGGATGTGCTGCAGCCGCCCCTGACCGAGCCAATCCAGCAGGCGGTCGTCGACCCGCTCCGGCAGGACGACCGGCAGGCGCGAGTGGATGCGCAGGCGTTCCAGGTGCGGGATGGCGCCCAGCCGCTGGGCCAGTCGGGCCAGGCGGGTATCGGAGAGGCTCAGCGGATCGCCGCCGCTGAGGATGACCTCGCGGATGTCCGGATGCGCCGCGATGTACTCCAGCGCGGGCGCCCAGTCATCCCGGGCCGGATTGTGCTCGGCATAGTCGAATTCGCGGCGAAAGCAGTACCGGCAGTGGATGGCGCAGGCCCCGGTGGTCAGCAGCAGCACGCGGCCGTGGTACTTGTGCACCACGCCGGGTGCGGCCAGGGCGTCGTGATCGCCGACCGGGTCGCTGACGAAGCCCGGGGCCTCCAGGGCCTCGCGGGCATCCGGGAGGGCCTGCAGCAGCAGCGGGTCGCGCGGGTCCCCCGGGCGCACGCGCGCCAGGTAGCTCTCCGGGATGCGGGTGCGAAACAGTCGGTGCCCGGTCTGCATGCCCGGCAGGTCGTCGAGCGGCAACCCGAGGCGTGCGGCGAGGGCCTCGGGATCGGCGACCGCGCGCGCCAGCGCCTGCTGCCAGGCCGGCGTGGCACGCGGCGCGGGTGGCTGGGTTCCGCGCGGCTCGCGCGTTATCATGACGGGCTTTGTGGGCATGAATCGTTTCCGGACGGGGCGGTATGCCCGTGCCACGCATCATCGAGGAACAGCACGCAATGGCAACCTACAGTACCAACGAATTCAAGGCCGGTCTCAAGCTGCTGCTGGACGGCGATCCGCAGGCCATCGTGGAAAACGAGTTCGTCAAGCCGGGCAAGGGCCAGGCCTTCAACCGGGTCAAGCTGCGCAATCTGCGTACGGGCCGGGTGCTGGAGAAGACCTTCAAGTCCGGCGAGTCGGTGGAGGCGGCCGACGTGATGGACACCGAGATGCAGTATCTCTACAACGATGGCGAGTTCTGGCACTTCATGGTGCCGGACACCTTCGAGCAGTATGCCGTGAGCGAGGCCGCGCTGGGCGATTCCGGGCAGTGGCTGAAGGAGCAGGATATCTGCACCGTGACCCTGTGGAACGGCGAGCCGCTGTCGGTGGTGTCGCCGGCCTTCACCGAGCTGAAGATTACCCAGTGCGATCCGGGCGTGCGCGGCGATACCGCTCAGGGCGGTACCAAGCCGGCGACCCTGGAGACCGGTGCGGTGGTCAAGGTCCCGCTGTTCGTCGAGGAAGGCGAGACCGTGAAGGTCGACACCCGCAACGGCGAATACGTCTCCCGCGTCTGATCGCATCTGCCCCCGGGTTCGGAGGTGAGTGACTGGCGGCCGGGCGCGGCGCCGGCCCGGGCGGCGCGGGCCCGTCTGCTGGCGGGTCTGCGGGCCTTCTTCGCGGATCGCGGGGTGCTCGAGGTCGAGACCCCGATCCTGGGCCGGGGCGCCCCGCAGGATCCGATGCTGGAAAGCTGGGAGGCACGCGCCCCCGGCGGCGAGCAGGGCTACCTGCAGACCTCTCCGGAGTACCCGATGAAGCGCCTGCTCGCGGATGGGGCCCCGGATATCTACCAGATCGCCCGGGTCTTCCGGGGCGGCGAGTCCGGGCCGCGCCACAACCCGGAATTTACCCTGCTGGAGTGGTATCGCCACCGGCTGGACCATCGGGACCTGGCGCGCGAGGTGGTTGCCCTGATCGCGGATCAGGCCGCGCAATCCCGCGAGTGGCACGCGCCCCGCGGCTGCGTGGTGATCCCCTATGCCGAGCTGTTCCGGTCGACCCTCGGGCTGGACCCGGCCGCCGCGGAGGCCAAGGAGCTGGAACGGGCCGCGGCGGCCCGCGGGCTCGCGGTGGCGGGCGAGCTTGACCGGGATGGCTGGCTGGATGCGCTGATCAGCCTGGTGATTGCCCCGGGCTTCCCGCCGGACCGGCTGACCGTCGTGGTCGACTATCCGGAGAGCCAGGCCGTGCTGGCGCGTCCCTGTCCGGAATCCCCGGGGTACGCCGCGCGCTTCGAGTTGTACTGGGGCGACCTGGAGCTGGCCAACGGCTATCACGAACTGACCGATCCCGAGCTGTTTCGCCGCCGCCGCGAACGCGACATCGCCATCCGGCGTGCGCGCGGACAGCCCCTGCCGCCCCCCGATGACTACCTGGAGGCGGCGCTGGACGCCGGACTGCCCGACTGCGCCGGGGTGGCCCTGGGCGTGGACCGGCTGCTGATGCGGTTGCTGGGGGTTTCCAGCCTCGATCAGGTACTCGATTTTCCCTGGTCGAGAGCGTGACGCGAAGGGCTTGTCCCGGCCGGGGTGCCGGCACACTATAGGGACTGTTGCCCCGCACGTTTGCAGGATGGTCGGACCCCTATGCCCCCTCGCCTTTTTGCGCGCCGCCCAGGCCCCCTTCCGGTTCGTTCCGGGTGGGCTATTGCCCTCTGTCTGATGCTGTCGCTCTGGCTTGCGCCGCTGACGGCGCAGGCCCAGTTCGAACACCTCCCGCAGCCGCTGCAGCGGGCGATCGAGAGTCAGCGCCTGCCGCCGGAAAATGTCGGTCTCTGGGTCCAGCGGATGTCGGACGGGGCGGTGCTCGCGCGCCTGAACGCCGATCAGCCGTACAACCCGGCGTCGACCATGAAACTGGCCACCTCGCTGGCGGCCCTGAACGAGCTGGGCCCGGACTACACCTGGACCACCGAGGTCTGGGCGACGCGCCCGGTGCGCGGCGGGGTACTGGCGGGGGACCTGGTGATCCGCGGTACGGGCGATCCCGGCATGGTCAGCGAGGAACACTGGCGCATGCTGGGGCAGCTGCGCCAGACCGGCTTGCGTCGTATCGAGGGCAACGTGATCCTCGACGCCTCGCATTTCGAACTGCCATCCGGGGACCCTGCCGCCTTCAATGACCAGCCGCTGCGGGCCTACAACCAGCTGCCCTATGCCCTGCATGTGAACGCCAACGCACAGCGCTTTCGCGTGCGACCGGAGCGGCACGGGAACGGGATCGACGTGACGGTGGACCCGCCCCTGCCGGGGCTGGATGTCGTCAATCGCCTGCAGCCGACGCGGGGCAGCTGCGGCGCCTGGCAGCGCGGGATCCGTTTCGATGCCGATCCCGAGGCGCAGCGCGTGACCCTGGCCGGCGAATACCCGGTGAATTGTGGCGACTATGAACTGCTGCGCTCGGTGCTCGCGCCGGAGGCCAACCATGCCGAGATGTTCCGCCTGCATTGGTCGCAGTGGGGCGGCGAGCTGACCGGGGACATCCGCCCCGGCGTGCTGCCGGTGCTGTACGACGAACCGATCCTGCGCCACACCTCGCGCCCGTTGTCGGATCTGATCCGGGTCTCCAACAAGTGGAGCTCCAACGTGATGACCCGGCATCTGCTGCTGACCCTGGGGGCGCGTCACTTCACCCCGCCGGCGACGCTGGAAAAGGGGCAGCAGGCCCTGCTGGAGTCCCTGCGCGGGCTGGACGTCGATGTTGCGGGCATGGTGGTCGACAACGGTTCGGGCCTGAGCCGCGACTCGCGGATGACCTCGCGCCAGCTGGGCCGCATCCTGGAGGCGGGCTGGCAGCACCCGCACCGGCCCGAGTTCCAGTCCTCGCTGGCCCTGGCCGGGCTGGACGGGACCCTGCGCAACCGCTTCCGTAACGGCAGCCAGCGCGATCTGCGCGGGCGGATGCATCTGAAGACCGGGCATCTCAACGAGGTGTCCGCGGTGGCCGGCTATGTACGGACGCGGGGTGGAGATGACCTGGCGGTGGTGGTGCTGGTCAACGATCCACGCGCCCACCGCGGCATGGGGCGCAACCTGCAGGACGCCGTCCTCGAGTGGGCCCACGACCTCTGACGGGTGCACCCCGTTTGTTCACCACGAAGCACACGAAGGCACGAAGAAAATCCAGAAAGCGCCAACAGGAAGACGCGAAGATCGGAAGATTCCTGAGACGATGCACAAGCCACGAGGATTGCGCACCCTCTCGCCCCCTTCTGACCTTCGCATCTTCCTGTAAATGCTCTTGCGGGTTTCTTCGTGCCTTCGTGTGCTTCGTGGTGAAAAGTGCCTTGCGAACTCAGGGGGACTCGGTCTGCCAGTTGGACAGGATCGGCGCGCGGGAGACTTCGACGTCCAGCGTCGTCAGCCAGCGCGCGACCATGCGATTGGAGTTGTTGCGCAGGGTGTAGGCCTCCGGATGCTCGACGAAGGCCATGTCCCATTCCGGCGAGGTCTTGCGTTCGTCGTATCCCGCTTGCCAGATGCCTTCCAGCTCGTCGCGCAGGACCTCGACCCGTGCCCCCGGAACCGTCAGCAGGTAAAAGTCCGCCAGTGGTACCCGAAGTTGCCCCAGCGTGGATGGCCCGAGCTCGTGGCCGGTCAGTACCTGGCGTCCGAGCGCGGCGCGGGTCGGTACGAGCAACCCGGAGATCCCCTGGAGCGGCCCGGTCCGGCGTTCGACATAGAAAACCCAGTCGCCGTAGGAGTAGCGCAGCCAGGCCCCCGGTTTCCCGGCTGGCAGGATCAGGCTGGAGTGTCGTCCATGGTCCAGCAGGGCCACGGTAACCGGGCCTTCCGGGTCGTCCGGTGGTTGCAGCGTCACGGCCGCGCAGCCCTGCAGCAGCCACAGACTGAGTACCGCAAGGAGCCAGGGCGGGAGGCGGAAGCGGCGCCGTAGCGGGGCCGCGTTGTCGCTGCGACGGCGCATGTCGGGTCAGTGGCGTTCGAGCTTGCCCAGTTCCGACAAGATGGACAGCACCAGCGATTCGCCTTGCGAGCCCATGCCGCGACACAGCACGTCGGGGTCGCGCTCGCCGTCCACCAGGCGCTTGGTAATGCCGCCCAGGCGGGCCATGTCGCCCCCGGCGCGGCTCATCTGCTCGGCCATCTGGGAGAGCCAGTGCAGCGACTGGGCATCGCCGCGGGCGGCTCCGTGGATCATCTGCGCCAGTCCCGGGGCCGCCTGGGCCGGGTCGCCGCTTTGCTCCGGGTCGGGCAGGGTGGAGGGGTCCTGCAGCCCGTTCAGGATGGCCGTCAGGATCACCGTGTCCTCGTCGTCCAGACCCTGCAGCAGGGAAGGGTCGCGCTCGCCGTCGAGTACCCGGCGAATGCGCTGGATCAGTTCGCCCCAGCCAGCCTCGTGGGCCTGGTTCAGGACCGGCTCCAGCTCGCGGCGGGTTTCCGGGTTCTGGGTGGCCTGGACCACCAGGTTGATCAGGCCGGCCTGGGCCTGGCGGATCTGTTGCGCGTGTTGTGGATCGATCATGCGGGTCTTCCGGGTTCCTGGCTGTGTGGCGAGGTTAGCATGCCCGGAAGTGCGTTCGACCGGGGCCTGCGGCACAATGGCCCCTCCATTTGCAGAGGATGTCGTGGTGGAAGAGCAGACAGCAGTGGGGCTGTGGGTGGCCCTCGGGATCCTGGCCATCGTGATCGCCGCCCTGGTGGGTTTCTGGGTGGGGCGCGTGACCAGTGACGAACGCAAGCTGATCCGCGAGCTGGAAGAGGAACTGGATCGGCGCATGCAGGAACTGACGCGCTACCGCAGCCAGGTCAACGACCACTTCGACCGCACGGCCACGTTGTTCGCGACCATGGCCGGGTCCTACCGCGACCTCTATCACCACCTGGCCCAGAGCGCCGAGGAGCTGGCGGACAAACCGACCCGCGACCGCCTCGAGGACCGCGCCGGCCAGCTGCTGTCGCACATGACACGCCGCGATTACGGGACCGGCCCGGGCGAGGCCGCCGGCGGCGCCAACGAATCGGACGCCCAGGACGACGAGCCCGCCGCCAAGGGTTCGGGGGAAGAGCCCCGCAAGCCGGACGACCGCCCGCGCCCCGACTGACCGCCGCTACTGAAAAAACCTGTTATCACCACGAAGCCCACGAAGGCCCGAAGAAAAGCCGAGTAGCGCTCACAGGAAGACGCGAAGACGGGAAGGTGGCTCGCAAGGCAACGTACACATGGGTTGCGTGCCCTCGCAGTCCTTCCGACCTTCTCCCCTTCCTGTAGCGGTTCTTCAGAGCGGGTTTTCTTCGTGCCTTCGTGGGCTTCGTGGTGAACAAAGGCCCTTGCCCTTGGAGCCCTCCGCGCCGGGGTGTGCCCGACGCGGGGCGGGATCAGAGGGCGGAGATCTGGGCGCGGATCTGGTTGTCCAGGTTCTGGATCCAGTTGTTGTAGTTCGGGTGGATGTTGCCGTCTTCGTAGTTCAGGTTGGCGCTGTCCTTGTAGCGGATGCTGTATTCGCCCGCAGCGAACGGGATCTCCACCACGGCGACGTGGTCGCGCAGGCTGAGCCGGCCTTCCAGCAGCCCGGGCTCGGCCTCTTCCATGCGCCAGCCGAGCGAAGCCCCGGCGGTGCGGATCGCGCGTTCCATCTGCTCGGCGCTCGGACGGTCGCCGTCGACATTCGTGACCGTGGTATCGCTGATGTCCTGCACGGGAACCGTGCCGCGGCAGCCCGCCAGCGCGATCAGGGCGGCGAAGATGATCACCAGCAACGTCTTGGTATTCATAGTGTTTCCCTTAATGGATGCGCGGGGAGTGTAGACCTGCGGAAGCGTCGTTTCCAAGGGCACCGGGGCGTGCGTCTAGGGAGACGCTGATTGAATCGCACGTCCGCGCTCGAGTCGCTTTTGCGTGCGAACAAGGCGCGGTGACTGCCGTGCAGTCATTCTGCACAAGGGAGCCGCAACGCCGTTCGCGTGCAAAAGCGGCCGAGCCCCTGCTTTCAATGGCTTGTGGGGTTGGTGCCCCCTGTTCCCCGATCCTGCGTTGCGCCGCTTGCGGGTAGAACCACTACCCGCTGCACGACGCGCCTTGTCTCGGAAAACAGGGGGCACCAACGCGGACGTGCGATTCAATCAGCGTCTCCCTAACGGCGGATCACGCCCAGCGACCGCAGCAGCCCCAGCGGGCGCATTCCGCGGCGCAGCAGGTGGCCGGCAACCATGGCGATGATCCGCAGGGTATCCGCGGTCGGCCGGTAGTGGCTGGGGCGGTGGTTTTCCGGGTAGATGCAGCGTACCGGGACCACCCGTGCCGGGAATCCCAGGCGTTCGGCGACGATCAGGGCCTCGCTCTCGAACACGAAGCCGCGGGCCCGGTGGTGGGCCAGGTCCAGGCGCCGCAGCAGGGCGGCCGGGTAGAGGCGGAAGCCGGATTGGGAGTCCCGTAGGGGCTGCCCGGAGGCCCAGGCAATCCAGAAGTCGGCCATGCGGTTGCCGAACAGGCGCAGCGGCGGGGTGTGCTCGCGGCCCTTGAGGCGTGCGCCCAGGACCAGCCGGTTCGGCGTCTCGTGCCACGCGGCGACCAGCGCGGGGATCTCGGTAGTGTCGTGCTGGCCGTCGGCATCCAGGGTCACCACCGCCTCGGCGCCGGTGGCCAGGGCATGCTGCATCCCGGCCCACAGGGCGCTGGCCTTGCCACTGTTCTCGTCCATGCGCAGGACTTCGGCCTGATCCTCGATCAGGCGGGCGGTGGCGTCCTCGGATCCGTCGTCCACCACGATCACCCGGTCCACCTGCGCGCGGGCGCCGGCCACCACCGCTTCGACGGTGGCCGCCTCGTTGTGGGCGGGGATCAGGGCGACGACCGTGCTCATGGAGGCGTCAGGCGAGGGCGCCGTTGACACCGATCACCTGGCCGGAGACGTAACTGGCTGCGTCGCTGGCCAGGAAGCCGACCACGCCCGCGACTTCCTCGGGCCGGCCGGCGCGGCGCATCGGCACCAGATTGCGGATATGTTCGGCATCGAAGCTGCCCTCGCTCATGGGGCTCTCGATGATGCCGGGGGCGACCGCGTTGGCGGTAATGCCGCGCGAGGCGACCTCCTGGGCCAGCGAGCGGATGGCGCCGTGCAGGCCGGCCTTGGCCGCCGCGTAATTGGTCTGGCCGCGATTGCCGATCTGCCCGGCTACCGAGGAGATCGCGATCACCCGGCCCCAGCGGGTGGTGATCATCGGCAGCAGCAGCGGCTGGGTCACGTTGTAGAAGCCGTTGAGGCCGACATCGATCGGGCGGTCCCATTGTTCGCGGCGCATCCCGGCCAGTGGCGCGTCGTCGTGGATGCCGGCGTTGTGGACGAGGATCTGTACCGGCTGCTCGGCCGCGAGGGGTTCCAGCGTCTCGCGGCAGGCCCCCTCGTCGGTGATGTCGAACACCAGCACCTGGGACTGGCCGCCATCGGCACGGATGGCATCGGCGGTCGCCTCGGCCGCGGCGGCGTTGCGATGGGCATGCAGGATGACCTCGTGGCCGGCCATGGCCAGGGCGTGGCCGATGGCGGCGCCGATGGCGCCACTGCCGCCGGTAATCAGGGCGCGTGCAGTCACGGGCTGTCCTCGTCGTCGGCGGGTTGCAGGATGACGGTCGCGCGGGCGCTCAGCACCGGCTGTGCGCCCGCGCTTACGCGCAGGTCGTAGATGGAGCTGTTGCGGTCCGACAGGATGCAGTCCGCGTGGATCTCCAGTGCCGCTCCCAGGCTGTCGAGGCGACGGGTCTGCAGCTGCAGATCCCGCACCGCCGCCAGATAGCCGGCGCGCGCCGGCCCGGCATCGGCCAGCAGGGCGCCGTGCACGGCCATGCCCTGGGCGCCGTATTCCAGCGCCGCCAGGGCATGCAGCCCGGCCTCGCCGCGCAGCGGGTTGGCCGGGTCGCGGTGGCTTTCGGCACGGCAATGGATGGTGGTGTCGGACCAGGCCTCCACCGTATCCAGCAGACACATTGCGCCGGCATGCGGCAGCAGCCGGCAGATGGCCTCGTGATCCAGGGTCTCGGGTCGGGATGACATGCGCGGGATCTTCCTGATCCGGGCGGATGGTTCAGGGCCCGACCCGGATGTTCAGGGACCGGCCCAGCGGCGCCTCAAGCGTAACATTTCCGGGCGTGCCCCGGACCAGCCGTTCCAGCAGGGGCAGGGCGCGCGCGGCCGGATTGCTCGCGCGCAGCGCCTCCAGGTCATCACTGTGGCAGGGGTCGGCCGCGGCCGGCCCTCCGAGGTCGAGCTGCAGCTGCCAGGGTGCGCCGTCCACCGGGCCCAGGCGCAGGGCCACGGCAAAGGGGTGATGGATGGGCCGCACGTGGATGAAGCTGTCCATGGACGGCACGTCGTAGCAGGCCAGCAGGACGTCGCCGCCCTCGTCCAGCTGCAGTGTCGCGGCCTCCAGCAGCCCCGCGGCCAGGCTGGCGTTGTAGCCGGACAGCGCCGTGGCCGGCGCCGGGTTGCGGGTCGCGATCGACCAGTTGCCGGCCGGGGCATTGTGCACCGAGTTGTGAAACTGCACCGGCGACACTACCGGCTCCGGCTGGGTCAGGGCATCGCAGATGCGGTCGATGATGTCCATGTCGCCGGAGGATGACGCGAACACGCTGCGCAGCCGGCTGCGATCGGCCCCTTCGGTGGCCTCTTCCGCGACCTTCAGGGCGAGGCGGATGGTGGCGGTGGTGCGTCGGCGCTCGTTGGCCGGAAGCAGCCCGGGCGGAGGGACGTGGACCTCGCGGCTCGCCAGCGGGGTCTCGCCGGCCAGCACGGGGCGGGCACTGTCGAAGTCGTCCAGTCCCGGGCCCAGCAGCCCCACGGCATGGAGTCCAATGGCCTTCATGGCGCGGCCTCCAGCAGCAGGCTGCAGTTGTTGCCGCCAAAGCCGAAGGCATTCACCAGTACCCGTTGTACCGGGCGCGGTTCCGCCTCGCCGCGGGCCTCGAGGTCCAGTTGCGGATCCAGCATCTTCAGGCCGGCCGTGGGTGGCACAAAGCCGCCGTCCAGACTGGCCAGGGCCTGGGCCACGCCCACCGCGCCGGCGGCGCCCAGGGTGTGTCCGGTCAGACCCTTGGTGCCCACGGCGCGCGGGCGCGGCCCTCGGCGCCGTCGTTGGCCGGGGTTGCGGTGGCATGCATCAGCACGTAGTCGATCTCGTCGCCCCGCCGTCCGCCGCGCTCCAGCGCCTGTTGCAAGGCGGTCGCGGCCCCCAGGCCCTCGGGGTGCGGGGCGGACATGTGGTGGGCGTCGCTGGATTCGCCGTGACCGGTCAGCCGTGGTCCCGTGGTATCCGGCGAGGGGCGTTCCAGCAGGAAGAAGCCGGCGGCCTCGCCAATCGAGATCCCGGCGCGGTCGCGGTCCAGCGGGGTGCAGGGCTGCGCGGCCACCAGTTGCAGGGCATTGAAGCCATACAGCGTCATGCCGCACAGGCTGTCGACACCGCCGACCACGGCCGCGTCGCAAAGCCCCGCGGCCATGTAGCGACGGGCATCGGCGAAGACCTTGGCGCTGGACGAGCAGGCGGTGGAGACCACCAGGGCCGGCCCCGACAGGCCGAAGCGGGTGGCGACGAAATCGGCCAGCGAGAACATGTTCTGGGTGTGCTGGTAGTCGTAATCCGGGGGCAGGGCCCTGGTCTGCGGGTCGCGCCGGTGGTAGGCGGCCTCGGTGGCGGCGATGCCCGAGGTGCTGGTGCCCAGCAGCACGGCCACCCGGTCGGCGCCGTAGCGCGCAACGGCGGCCGCCACCGCGTCGGCGAAGCCATCCTGGCGCAGGCCCAGTTCGGCGAGCTGGTTGTTGCGGCACTGAAACGGGGCGAGCTCGCCTTTCAGGGTGATGGCCTCCACGCCGGGCACGCGGCCGATGTGGGTGTCCAGACTCACGCTTTCCAGATCGCAGGGGCGCAGCCCGCTGACCCCGTTGCGCAGGGCCTCGGCGTTGGCGGCGATCCCGGTTCCGGCGGCGCTTGTCAGGGTGTGGGCGGTGATGACCAGTGGGTCCATGGGGCGTGTTCTGTGGATAGTGGCCGGAGGCGATTCCGGGTGGATGGGTGTCAGGCGGCCTCGCCTGGATCAGTGTTTTCCTGGGTTGACCTCGGGCGCCAGCAGGGCCGCCGCGAGGAAGGAAAATACCACGCCCAGCACCACGGTGAGGCCCAGGGCCTGCAGGACCGGAAGGCTGGAAAGGGCCAGCAGCCCGAATACCACCAGGGTCGACAGCGCGCAGACGCCGACCGAGCGCAGGTTGCGCAGGCGCGCCGCGGCATCCCGCAGGGTGCGGCTGAAGAACACCGCGTAGTCCAGACACAGCCCGGCGATCAGCAGCAGCGCGATCAGGTGGAACAGCGACAGCCGGACGCCCAGCAGGATCAGCGCGGCCAGGGTCAGCAGCAAGCCGGTGCCGACGGCCGTCAGGATGCGCAGGCTGCGCCCCGGGGCCCGAGTGGCGACCAGCAGCAGGAGCGCGACGGCCACAAGACCCAGCGCCAGGCGCTGCAGGGCCTCGTCGCGGAAGCCGATGACCAGTTCCTCGGAGGCCCGGAAGAAATCGATGTGGTGCACGCCTGCGCCGGTCCCCTCCCGTTCCGACAGGTCGGCCCGCGGGATGTCTGCGGCCCAGCGCGCCAGGGCCTCGTCATCCCGGACCCCTTGCAGGCGGACCCAGGCGGTCCAGCCCTGGCCGTCCTCGTGTGGCTGAAGCAAGGGGTCGAGCGCGTTGCGCAGGGGGCCGTCCGGCAGGGTCTCCGGGGCCAGAAGAGCCTGCTCGCGGGCCGCCGAGATGTCCTCCACAAAGGGTGCGAAGGCCCCCTCGCGGAACCCGAGATCCGCGCTCGCCGCCGCCAGGCGTTCGCGCAGGTCATCGGGGTGCGGCAGCGCGGCCTGGCGTTGTTGCTGGCGCTGCCGGCTTGGCAGTACCTCGGCGGGGTGGCCGAAGCCGTCCACGAGCCCGGATGCGCGCAGGGCTTCCAGCTCCGGGACCAGGGCCTCGCTGGCGCGCAGGGCTCGTTCCGCGGAGTCGGCAGTGATCAGCAGGGCGTGGCGGACGTCCGGTAACCCCAGTGCGCCCCGCAGCTCCTGGTCCAGCGTGACCTGCTCCTCCGGCACCGGGTGCAGCGCGGACAGGCGGTCTTCCCACGGAAAGGGATCGGCGCTCGCCACCACGGCGACCGCGGCCAGGGCCAGCAGGGCGACGCCCCAGCGGGCCAGCGCCGGGGGGTGCGCGAGCGCGACCGGGACCGGCAGCCTCGGAGCCGGCAGGCCCTCGCGCTGCAACCGGGCGGGTACCAGGACCGGCAGGACCCAGCGGGTGGTCACGGCGGCCACGGCCACTCCGGTCAGCACGAAGAGTCCCAGCTGCGCCATGCCGGAGAAGCCGGTGAGGGCCATCAGGGCAAACACCAGCACGGTGCTGCCAGCGCCCAGGGCGATCACGGGCCCCAGTTCGCGCGCGGCCTGCGCCAGGCGTGCGTCCCCGAGGTGCGGGCTGTCGCGCCGCTGCGCATGGGCGAACAGGTGCAAGGGGTAGTCCAGGGCGATCCCCAGCACGGTGATGCCGAAGGCCAGCGCGATCCCGTGCAGGTGCCCGAAGACCGTAGTGACCACCGCCGCCGCGATCAGGATGCCGCTCGCCAGCGGTACGGCCGCCAGCCAGACCGGATGCGGGTGGCGGAACACCGCCAGCAGCAGGAGGGCCAGGGCGATACTGGCGCCGGTGGTGATCCAGGTGACCTCGCCTCGGATGGTGGCCCGCGATTCCACCGCGATGACCGCCGGGCCGGCGATCTGCAGGCGCAGCTCCGGCGGGTCGAGGTCGGCGAAGGCGGTGCGCGTGCGTTCGATCAGGGCCGCCTGGGCGTCCAGGTCCATGCCGTCGGCGGTGCTGCGCAGCACCAGCAGCGCCCGTTCACGATCGGGGGTCACCCAGACCCCGTCCGGCCCGGTCGTTGCACGGCCGCCGGTGGTGGCGAGCTGCTCCAGAACGACCCGGGTCTCGGCGGTGGGGTCGCGCGGGATCAGTTCCCGGGGCAGCTCCGGGACGGCGCTGGAGAGGTCATCGCGGCGCGCCTGCAGGTGTTCGCGCAGGGCATCCTGGCTGAAGGCATCGGCATGGATTCGCGGGCTCAGCAGGTAGCGATGTTCGATCAGGAATTCCAGGGCCGGGTCGTCGGGGTCCAGGCGGCCGTTGTGGACGCCCGCCACGTCCGGGACATCCTCCAGAGCGGCGACCAGGGCATCGCTGGCCGCGGCCCGATCGCGTGCCTCGCCCCCGGCGATCGCCAGCAGCAACATACGTCCGGCCGGGCCGGCCCCGGGATCCAGCACGATGCCGTCGGCGCTGACCGGGTCCGGGGCAAAGCCCTGCAGGTCGGTAACCAGTTCGCCGCGCAGGGCCAGCGTGAGCGTGGCCAGCGTGAGCGCGGCCAGCCACAGGCCCAGGGCGATGCGGGACGGGCACATCAATCAGTGTTTCCCTAGTCCGCGTACTGTGGCGGCTCGAAGCGCATGTGGCTTTGGTGTCCGCCGGACTCGACCGTGATCAGTTCGCGTAGTTCGTCGCCGGCGCCGGTCAGGGTCAGTTCGGGGACCATGCGGCGCAGGGCGCGGTCCCGTGGGACGAGCTCCAGGGTCCAGGCCTCCATGTCGCCCGTCAGCTCGATCTCGAAATCGGCCTCCAGTTGCTCGCGGTCGCCGTTCAGCAGGGCGCGGAACAGGCCGGTCAGGGTGGCCAGGGCGGGCTGTTCGTTCAGGTCGATCTCGCGGCTGGAGCCACGCCGTTCCAGGGTGAGTGTGTCGCCCTCGATGTGCACGGTCTCGCCACGCGGGCCGTCGACCTGGCGGGTAAGGGTATCGGGGGGCTCGAAGGCAAGCGAGCCCGAACGTGTCTCCGGGAATTCCAGCATCGGATCGTCGCGGCGCTCCTCGAACGCGAGGGTCGCTTCCCGCTCGGTGGTCAGGGCTTCCAGCAATGCGCCGAGGGTGTCGTTGGCCAAGGCCGATACAGGGGCGAGAAGACCCAAGGCCAGGATCAGCGTGATGCCGGACTGGCGGATACGCGGGCCAAGGCCGTGGCCTCGCCTATTTGGATGCATCGTCCCAGAAGTCATAGAAATTGAACCAGTTGTAGGGGGCCTCGCGTACCCGCGCCGCGAGGCGGTCGGCATAGCGCTGTACCCACTGGGCCAGGATCTCGTCACGCTGCCCGCGCGGGGCGTCGAGGGTCTCGGCGAAGGGTTCGAAGACGATATCGTAGCGGTTGCCGCCGCGATAGAGCCCGAAGCACAGGATCACCGGGACCTTGAGTACCGCGGCCAGCAGCAACGGCCCCTGGGGGAACAGCGCGGTGTCGCCGAGGAAGTCGCAGGCGACCATCTTGTCGCTCTCGGCGACGCGGTCGCCCAGAGTGGCGATCAGCTCTCCGCGGTCCAGGCACTCGCGGGCCTGGATCAGGGTCTCGGTGCGGCCCAGCGGTATTACCGATGCGGCCACCTCGGGATTCAGCGCCTCCAGGACCTGGGTGATGCTCTGGTTGTGGTCGCTGTACATCAGGACCCGCACCGGGAAGTCGTACTTGCCCACCGCCAGGGCGCGCAGGGCCTCGAAGCTGCCGAGGTGCGCGCCCAGCAGGATCGCGCCGCGGCCGCTGTCCACGTGTTCGAGGAAGGTCTCGCGGTTGTGGACCCGGATATCGAGGCAGGCATCCTGCCCGGCGAGCAGGAAGACCCGGTCGAGGATCACCGCGGCGAAGCTGTGCAGGTGGCGCGCCAGGTCCGCCAGCCGCGGCTCGCGCTGCAGCGCCCGGCGCAGGTAATTGCGACTGTGCCGCCGCGACTGCGGCGCGAACAGCAGGAAATACGCGGTGATCGGGTACAGCAACGCGCGGCTGGCCCGGCGCCCGAGATTGAGGGCCACCCACAGGATGATGCGCAGGGCCAGCGGCGAGCCCCGTTCCGCCTGCTGGAACCAGGCGCGGCTCATCGGTCCGGGGTGTCGTGGAGCGTGACCAGCTGGCCGGAACAGAAGGTGACCGGTGGCTCGCTCTCGGCGGCCACGACGCGAAACCCCTGTCGCCCGCCACGACCGGGCGGGTCGATCTCGATGCGAAACGCGGCCTCCGGTGTCAGCGGCGCGAGGAACTTGACCTGCGGGAGGGCCGCGACCGGTCCGAGACCGTGGGCCCGCGCGACCGCTGCCACCTGATCGAGGATTACCACGCCGGGGACCACCGGGTGGCCGGGGAAATGCCCGGGCAGGGACGGGTGCTCGGCCCCGATGCGGCGGATGGTGGACTGGACGGCCGTCGGTTGCATGGGGCGGCGCGCCGTCAGGCGCACTGGCCGTGGTGGGCGAGCAGGTCCAGCAGGACCTGACGCGGCAGCTTGCCGGTGGCCGAGCGCGGCAGGTGGTCGACCCGCACCAGTGGGCGCGGCAGGAACAGCGGGTCCATGCAGTCGGCCAGTGCCGCCTGGATTTCGGCTTCGCTGCGTTTCGGGGCGACCACCAGGGCCGCCAGGCGGGTGACGCCGTGCGTGTCCGATTCGGGATCCGGCGGGATGAAGACGCCGTCGAGCACCCCGGGGATGGCATTCAGGCGCCGGTTCAAATCGGCCAGCGAGGCGCGCTTGCCGGCGATATTCAGTTGATCGGCGAGACGGCCTTCCATGCGGAAAAGGCGCGTGTCCTGCACCTCGATATGGTCCGGAAGCGGCACCGGCGCGGGGTGTTGCGGGCCCCGGACCCACGCGCGCCCGGTCTCTCCGGGATGGATCTCCACCCCGGGATAGGTGGTCCAGGCGGACTCGCGGGTCGTGCGGCGCGTGGCGATGGCCCCCGCCTCGGTGCAGCCGTAGATCTCGTCGAGGGGGCAGCCGAAGACCCGCTCGGCCCGGGCGGCGGTATCCGGGGACAGCGGCGCAGTGGCGCAGAGGATGCGGGTCGGTGACGGCCACTCGAGGCCGGCGCGCAGGCAGGCCTTCAGGTGGAAGGGCGTGGTCACCAGCACCGCCGGGGCGCTGTCGGCCAGCGCCGTGCGCACGTCCTCGGGGTAGAACGGGCGCCCGGCCAGCAGCGTGGTGTGCCCCAGCAGGGCATACAGCACGGTCGATTCCAGGCCGTACATATGCTGTGGCGGCACCGTGCCGACCAGGGTGGGGCCGGGGTGGCCCGCCAGGTCGAGGGCCTCCAGGGCCTGGGCGGTGACCGCATGCAGGGCCGTCCAGCTGCGAGCGTGCGCCGTGGGCGTGCCAGTACTGCCGGAGGAGAACGCCAGGACGGCGGTCTGCTCGCCAGGGATCGCGGGCACGGGGCCCATGGCCTCGCCCGCCTCGCCGCGGGCGGCGACGCGCAGGACCGGGATGGCGATCTCGGCGTCCGGGCCGTCCACCAGGGCGATGGCATCCGGATACTGGCCGGCGATCTCGGCCAGGGTCGTGCGGCCGCGGTTGGGCGGCAGCAGGTTGGTCTGACCCCGCAGCAGGATCGCGGCAAAGGCGACCGCGAAGTGGTAGCGGTCCTGGCACAGATTGAAGGCCGCGCGGGCCGGCGGCAGTTGCGCGGCCAGTGCCTGCACGTCGGCGAGGAACGCCGCGCGCGAGACCCGGCGATCCCCGATCCGGGCCAGCGGTTCCGGGGCTTCGGCGATCAGCGGCCGCATGTCCGTTGTCGGGTCCGTCACGGGTGCCTCAGCATCCGGTGGTGATCGACCCGCGCGAGCTCGATCAGGTAGGCCAGGAAACCGCTGCGCGGCTCGTCGCGCAGCAGCCAGAGGCGCAGCGGGTACTCCAGCAGGAACAGGCTGGCCAGCAGCAGGTAGTTGATTCCGTTGGCGAACAGCGCCCAGGTCGTTGCGGAGGCGAACAGCGCCAGCCAGGCGGAGACCAGGGCGAGGACACCGCACAGCAGCGCCCAGGCGATGGTCAGATTGCGCGTGTAGCGATGCACCGCGGGGGTGTCGGAGGCGCCCATGGCCAGGGCGTAGCGGGTGATCAGCGGCGTGGAGCCGGGGCGCAGCGAGCGCGCGAACAGCCACGCCAGCAGCCCCATGATCAGGACCGGGATGGTGTACAGCAGCCAGGTTCCGGCGCCAAGGGTCAGTAACAGGGCGACGGTGGCGGCCTGCGCCAGGACCAGCGCGGCCCGCCCGGCGGGCCCCAGGGCCCCCCAGCTCGCCACCAGGATCAGCACGGCCAGGATCGCCAGCGGCAGCAAGGGGACCTCGAAGGCCACGCCGAGCACGACCGCGACCGGATAGCACAGGGCCACGCTGGCGGCGAGGGGGGTGTTCACGACGCGGCTCGGTTCGCCTCGATGTGGGCGCTCAGGGCGCGCAGGGATGCAAAGATCTGGCGGTTGTTCTCGTCGTCGGAACGGATCTGGACGCCGTAGGCGCGCGAGATCGCCAGGGCCAGTTCCAGGGCGTCGATGGAGTCCAGACCCAGCCCGTCGCGGAACAGGGCGTCTTCCGGCTCGATCTCCCCCGCCGTCACGTCCTCCAGATTGAGACTGTCGACGATCAGTTGGGCGACTTCCTGTTCGAACGCTGTTTGCGATGCCACGTGTTCCCCCGGGGTGTCGTGATGTGCGGTTTTGTGACCGCCCGCGAACTTCCACTTCGCGTGGCGGTCACCCTGCTGGGCGCCGATGATACCCACACCTTGGGGGTCGTGGTACCCTCGCGACCGGTTCGGGTCGCCGTTTTGGGCGCCCGGATGGCCAGTGGAGACAGCATTTGAAACAAGCGGTAGAGAACGCGGGAACGGACGGTCGCTGTCAGGTACTGGTCATTGGCGGCGGTCCGGCCGGTTCCACCGTTGCCTCCCGGCTGGCGCAGAAGGGTCGCGACGTGGTGCTGCTGGAGAAGGCCCGGCATCCGCGTTTCCACATCGGCGAATCCCTGCTGCCGATGAACATGCCGCTGTTCGAGGAGCTGGGGATTGCCGACGCGGTCGCGACCCTCGGCATCCCCAAGCATGGGGCCGAGTTCACCATCCCCGAGGCGCCCGATGCGCCGCGCACCTACTACTTCGAACGTGCCCTGAACGACGATACCCCCGCTTCGGCTTACGAGGTGCGGCGTTCGGAGTTCGATCACCTGCTGTTGGAGAACAGCGCGCGCCTGGGGGTCCGGGTGCTGGAGGAGGTGACGGTCTCGGATGTGGCCCTGGCCGACCCGGCGAACGGCGGGACCCAGCAGGTGACCGCGCGCGACGCGGCCGGGAACACGCTGGAGTTCGAGGCCGACTTCGTGGTCGATGCCTCCGGGCGCGATACCTTCCTGGCGCGCCGCCTCGATCTGAAGACGCGCAACGCGGAGCACAACAGCGCGGCCATCTTCGGCCACTTCAATAATGTGCCGCGGCGTCCCGGAAGAGATGCCGGCAACATCAGTATCTACTGGTTCCAGCATGGCTGGATCTGGATGATCCCGCTGCGTGACGGTGCGATGAGCGTGGGCGCGGTGTGCTTTCCGGAATACCTGAAGACGCGCAGGACCAAGCCGGAGGCGTTCCTGTGGGAGACGCTGAAGCTGTGTCCCCCGGCGTTCGATCGCATGCAGGGCGCGGAACTGGCCGGTCCGGTGAATGCCACCGGCAATTTCTCCTACCGCTCGCGTCAGGCCCACGGGCCGGGTTACCTGCTGGTGGGCGATGCCTTTACCTTTGTCGACCCGGTGTTCTCCAGCGGAGTCTATATCGCGATGTCGGGGGGCTTCCGCGCCGCGGAAGCGGTGGACCGCTGCCTCGCGCGTCCGGCGCGCGCCGGGCGCTACCTGCGGGCGTTCGAGCGCGACGTTCGCCGGGGCGTACGCCGCTTCTCCTGGCTGATCTACCGCTTCAACAGCCCGGTGATGCGCAAGCTGTTCATGGGGCCGCGCAACACCCTGGGCATGGAGCAGGCGGTGATCTCCCTGCTGGCCGGCGATGTCTACCGCAACACCCGCGTGCAGTGGTCGCTGCGCGCCTTCAAGGCCGTGTACTACACCCAGATGGCGCTGAATCTGCCACGGGCCCTGCACTTCTGGGCGCGGCGCCGGCGCAACGCGCGGCTGCGTTTCACCGGCGGCACGACCCCCGAAGACGAGGCCTGAGCGGACTCGCGTGGGTGCGGCACGGGTCGGACTGCGGCGCATCGGCGCGGATGGCCTGGCGACCTTCGCGCTGTCGAACCTGATCATCCTGGCAACCGGCGGCCTCTCCTGGCTGCTGCTGTGGACCCATGCCCTGCGCTGGTCACGACAGCTTCGCTGCCCCGGAAGGGGCCGGTGCATCCTCGTGCTGGGGCAGCAACTGGAGGCCGGGGCGCCAGGTCCGGGGTACCGTCTGCGCCTGTTGCGCGCGGTGCGGCTGGCGCGGCGCAACCCCGAGGCCCGGATCCTCGTGCTGGGCGGGCAGACGTCCCCGCAGGGCCCGACCGAGGCCGCCGCGGGCGCCGCATTTCTGCGCCGCCACGGCATTGCGGCCGAGCGTATCCAGACGGAGGATGCCTCCCGGCACACCCTGGAGAACCTGCGCAATGCCCGTGACCTGCTGGCGCGGGAGCCGCATGACGGCGCGCCGCTGGTGCTGATTACCAGCCGCTTCCATCTCGCCCGGTCGGCGGCGATGGCGCGTGGCATGGGATTGCGCGTCTGCCCCTGTCCGGCCGAGCTGGGCTCGCGGGTGTCCGCGGCCCGACTGGCACGGGAGGCCTGGATGCTGCACTGGTACCATGTGGGCCGCGGCTTTGCCCGCCTCATCCGCCACCGCGGCATGCTCGAACGCATTAGCTGAGTTGTTCACCACGAAGCGCACGAAGGCACGAAGAAAACCGGAAAAACATCTACAGGAAGATGGGAAGACGGGAAGGGTTTACGGTGGTTGGCCTAGCTGTGCAGCGGGCTGCGCCCAAGGCGGTGGCATCTGGACAGCGCCTTTAGTCCCTGTTCGTTCTTCCGGTCTTCCCGACTTCCTGTTAAACGCCCTTCGCCCTTGACCTTCTTCGTGTCTTCGTGTGCTTCGTGGTGAATACAGGCCCTTACATCGCGCGGATGCGTTCGCGCTGGGCGGCGAGCTGGTCGCGGGTGGCGTGCATCTCGGCGACGCGGTCGCGTTCCTTTTGCACCACGTCGGCCGGGGCGCGGTCGACGAAGCTTGCGTTGGCAAGGCGCTTTTCGCTCTGCTCGAGGTTCTTGTCGAGCTTGCCGATCTCCTTGTCCAGGCGGGCCAGCTCGGCGTCCTTGTCGATCAGGCCGGCCAGCGGAATCAGCAGCTGCATGTCGTCGACCAGGGCCATCGCCGATTCCGGCGCCTCGTCGGCGGCGTCCAGCCAGGTGACGCTTTCCGGCTTGGCCAGGAATTCCAGAAGGCCGCGGTGGCGGGTGTAGCGTTCCTGGTCGGCGTCGGTCCAGTTCTTCACCAGTACCGGCAGCGGCTTGCCCGGGGCGATGTCCATTTCCGCACGGATGCGGCGCAGCCCGGTGATGAAGTCCTTGACCCAGTCGAGCTCGGCGGTGGCGGTGGCATCACGCGGGAAGCCGTCCTGCGCCGGCCAGCGGCACTGCACCAGGAACTCGACGTCGTCGCCGATCCCGGCGTGTGGCTTCACACTGGTCCAGATCGCCTCGGTGATGAACGGCATCACCGGGTGCAGCAGGCGCAGCAGGGCCTCGAGCACGGTGACCAGCGTATTGCGCGTGGCGCGCTTGACCGCGTCCGGGGTGGCCTCGTCGTTCAGGACCGGCTTGGTCAGCTCCAGGTACCAGTCGCAGTAGTCGTGCCAGGTGAATTCGTAGAGCGTCTGCGCGGCGAGGTCGAAGCGGTAGGCATCGAGCTGCTGCGTGGCGGTCTCGGCGGTGGCCGCCAGGCGGTCGAGGATCCAGCGATCGGCCAGGGTGCGGTGCTCCGCCGTGTCGTCCGCGGCCGAGCAGTCGTGGCCCTCGACGTTCATTAATACGAAGCGCGAGGCGTTCCACAGCTTGTTGCAGAAGTTGCGGTAGCCCTCGATGCGACCGAGGTCGAACTTGATGTCGCGTCCGGTGGTGGCCAGTGCCGCCAGGGTGAAGCGCAGAGCATCGGTTCCGAACGCGGGGAAGCCGTCGGGGAAGGCCTTGCGCGTGGTCTTCTCGATCTTCTTCGCCATCTGCGGCTGCATCAGGCCCTGGGTGCGCTTGGCCACCAGGTCGTCGGCGCTGATGCCGTCGATCAGGTCGATCGGGTCGATCACGTTGCCCTTGGACTTGGACATCTTCTGGCCTTCCGAGTCGCGGATCAGGCCGGTGACATAGACCTCGCGGAAGGGCACGTCGCCCATGAAGTGCTCGCCCATCATGATCATGCGGGCGACCCAGAAGAAGATGATGTCGAAGCCGGTGACCAGCACGCTGGTCGGGTAGAAGTCCCTGAGCTCCGGCGTCTCCTGCGGCCAGCCGAGGGTGGAGAACGGCCACAGCGCGGACGAGAACCAGGTGTCGAGCACGTCCTCGTCCTGTTCCAGCGCCACCTCGGCGCCCAGGCCGTGCTTCTCGCGCACCTCGTCCTCGGAACGCCCCACATACACGTTGCCATCGCGGTCGTACCAAGCCGGGATCCGGTGGCCCCACCAGATCTGGCGCGAGATGCACCAGTCCTCGATGTTGCGCATCCACTCGAAGTAGGTCTTCGACCAGTTCTCCGGCACGAAGCGGATGCGGCCGTCCTCCACCGCCTTGATCGCCGGCTCGGCCAGCGGGCCGGCCTTCACGTACCACTGGTCGGTCAGGTAGGGCTCGACCACGGTGCCGGAGCGGTCGCCGCGCGGGACCATCAGCTTGTGGTCTTCAGTCTTCTCCAGTAACCCTGCGGCATCCATGTCGGCCACGATTTGTTGGCGCGCCTCATACCGATCCAGACCCTGATACTTCTTAGGAATGTACTCTTCAGGGAATTGGCCATCCGGCGCATCGTCAACGAACATTTTGCCGCCGCTCGGCATTTCGGCCCTGTTCCTGAGTCCAAGGGTGGCTTCGTCACCTGGTCCGATGATCCGTGCATCTACATTGAAGATGTTGATCACCGGCAGGTCGTGGCGCTGGCCCATCGCGTAGTCGTTGAAGTCGTGCGCCGGGGTGATCTTCACGCAGCCGGATCCGAACTCGGCCTCGACGTAGTCGTCGGCGATGATCGGGATCTCGCGCCCGACCAGCGGCAGGCGGATCATCTGGCCGATCAGGTGGCGGTAGCGCTCGTCCTCCGGGTGCACCGCGACGGCGGTATCGCCCAGCATGGTCTCGGGGCGAGTGGTGGCCACGGTCAGGTGGCCTGAGCCGTCGGCCAGCGGATAGCGGAAGTGCCACAGGTGGCCGTTTTCCTCCTCCGACAGCACCTCCAGGTCGGACAGCGCGGTGTGCAGCACCGGGTCCCAGTTGACCAGGCGCTTGCCGCGGTAGATCAGGCCCTCCTCATGCAGGCGCACGAAGACCTCGCGCACCGCCTCGGAGAGCCCGTCGTCCATGGTGAAGCGCTCGCGCGACCAGTCCACCGAATCGCCCAGCCGGCGCATCTGGCGGGTGATGGTGCCGCCGGACTGGCCCTTCCAGTCCCAGACGGCCTCGAGGAACTGCTCGCGCCCGAGGTCGTGGCGGCTCTTGCCGTCGGCGGCCAGCTGGCGCTCGACCACCATCTGGGTGGCGATCCCGGCGTGGTCGGTGCCGCCCTGCCACAGGGTGCGGTCGCCGTGCATGCGGCGGTAGCGGATCAGGGTGTCCATCAGGGTGTGCTGGAAGGCATGCCCCATGTGCAGCGTGCCGGTCACGTTCGGCGGCGGCAGCAGGATGCAGTAGTTGGCCTCGCCCGACTCCGGCGGCGCGAAGATGTTCGCGGCCTCCCAGCGTTCGTACTGGGTCTGCTCGATGCTCTTGGGGTCGAAGCTTTTGTCCATGATCGCGGGCGCGCTCGGGTCGGAATGTGGGGAAAGCCGCGCATTATAACGGCGCCGCGCGCGCGCCGCCCGCCGCCGGCTCTCGTGTTTACGTTGGTTATGTCTGGCCGCCTGCCTAGTAGTGGCTGGCCCTGGTTCGTCCTCTGGTGTTTACGGTGGCTCCGGTCCACATACTGCCCGGCGCTGACTCGCCAGCGCGCCGCGAGGTCCTTTCTTGCTTGCCCAAGAAAGGACCCAAAGAAGGGCACCCGGATTTCGCCCGGGAACCTTGCTCCAGGGCTCTCGGGCCGGCGGCGCTGAACTCGCTACGCTGCGCTTCGCTCAGACATCCAGCGCCTTCTCCCGGCCCGAGCACCCTTCCGCAAGGGGCTCCATACGGGGGAGGAAGGTCAAGACAGAAGGTATTCCGACCCCACGACACAACAACGGCCTTGCCGACCGACAGCCCCCGGCGCCCGCTCGCGGGCGCGGCACGCAACGGCCAACGGCCGAGCGCGCCCAAGATGTGCGAAGACCTAGCCTTCATCCACTGGCTAGACCGTCGGGACCGCCGTTGTTTTGACCTGCCTCCCCGTTGTCGTCGCGCCGAGTGGAGAGGGTTTTCGCGGGATCAGAGGCGCTGGATGTCTGAGCGAAGCGCAGCGTAGCGAGTTCAGCGCCGCCCGCGAAAAGCCTCGGAGCGAGGGAAACCCCGGCCCGCACAGCGGGCCGGGGTCGCGGCAGTCGGGCGTGTTTCTTGGTGACTTCTTTGCACGAGCAAAGAAGTCACTCGGGGCGCGCTGGCGAGTCAGCGCCGGGCAGGCGGCGGACCGAAGGCACGTAAACACCGGATGCAGAACTAGGACCAGCCACCACAGGGCAGGCGGCCAGACGAAGCACGAAACATCAAGGGCCGACGGGGCTCAGCCTGCAAGGCGTGAGGGCTTGGGTCAGGTGGTGGCGATCTGGTCGAGCAGGGCGCGATAGCCGGTGCGGTAGTCGGGATAGCGCAGGCGATAGCCACTGGCATGCAGCCGCGCGTTGCGACAGCGCTTGCCGGAGACCGCACCGTCGGGCATCGGCGGCGGCCCGGGCGGATCGATCTCCATCGCCTGCGCCAGCCAGCCGAGCAGCTCGTGGCGAAGGGCCGGTTCGTCATCGACGCCCAGATAAAGCGGCTCGGGGTTGTCCAGATGGAAAAGATGGGTCAGCAGCCCCACGCAGTCCTCACGGTGGATGCGGTTGGTCCAGACCGGCGCCTCGTGCTGGCCGCGAATGCCCTCGCGCACTTTGCGCAGGTGATATTCGCGCCCCGGCCCGTAGATGCCGCCAAAGCGCACGACCACACCGGCCAACGGACTGTCGGCCAGCAATTGCTCGGCCTCCAGCAGGCAGCGCCCGGAGAAGCGGGTGGGCTCGGCCGGGGTGGTCTCGTCCACCCAGCGCCCGTCGTCGGCGCCAAAGACCGAGGTGCTGGAGACGAACACGATGCGGCGCGGATGCTGGCGGGCCTGCTCCAGCGCGGCCAGGGTGTTGCGCAGGCCGTCGACATAGGCGCGGCGGTACGCGGCCTCGGTGAACTCGCCCGGGGTGGCGATGAAATAGACGGTATCCAGCGCCGGGGGCAGCGGCGGCAGCGCGTCCGCGCGGGCGAAGTCGCCGGCCAGCGGCTGGATCGGTTTCGGGATGCGCCCCGGCTGGCGGCGCAGGCCCCAGACCGTGTGGCCGGCCGCGGCGAGCTGTTCTCCGACGCCGCAGCCGAGATCGCCGCAGCCCATGATCAGGATGTTGGCCATGAATCAGCGTTCCCTTGGGTGCTTTCGCAACCTAACGTTTCCACAGGTGAAAGACCAGCCCCAATGTGAGGGTTCGACCCCGGGCGATGGCTCGGGCATGCTGGCGGGGACTTCGATGAGGGGGGTATCGCTTGGGCAAGGCCAGCCGCAGGAAGGGGGGTACATGCGCCTGTGGGTCCGGGCGGGACCGGCCGGCCTGCTGCGGGGCGTTTCTGGACGGTGCGGCCGCGGCCCCAACGGCGGAGGCGCTGATGCGTTCGCGCTATGCCGCCTTCGTGGAGGGGCGCGAGGACTATCTTCTGGCCACCTGGGCCCCGGAGACGCGACCGGAATCCCTGATGCTGGAGCCGGACCAGCGCTGGCTGGGGCTGACGATCCGCGCGACCGGGGCCGGGGGGCCGGAGGACCGGGAGGGCTGGGTCGAGTTCGTTGCCCGCTCGCGGGTGCGTGGCCAGGGGGTGCGCCTGCACGAACGCAGCCGCTTTCGCCGCGAGGATGGGCGCTGGGTGTATGTCGACGGCGAGTTTCCGGGCGCATGATCGAGGCGGATGAGACGACCGGGGCGCCGGTGGCGGCGGCGCTGCTGGAACCGGTACTGGAGTGCCTGCGGGCGCGGCCGTCCGGGCTGACCGAGCACGCCCTGATCGCGCAGTTGCGCGATCAGGGCGTGGAACCGTTTGCCGGCGCGCGGCTGCGCGAGCCGTTGAGCCTGTTCCAGACCCACTTCCTGCTGTTTCATTGCCTGTACCGGCTGCGCGAGCGGCTGTGGCCGCAAGGCGAGTGGGTGCGCATCCACTGTCTGGATATCGGGATCGAACCGGCGAGGGGCGGGTCGCGACCGAGGGCGGAGGGCCTGCCGGTGCTCCGCGATCCGCTGCGGGCCTACTATCTGGACCTGACCCAGCTGGAGCGGATGGATGCGGCCGCGGTGGAGGCGCTGCTGGGCGAGTTCTGGGCCCGCATGGGGCGGGATGAGCGGCGCGACCAGGCGCTGGCGGTGCTGGAGCTGGCCGACCCCGTGGACGCCGACACGGTCCGCCATCAGTACCGCCGGATGGCGCAGCGCCACCACCCGGATCGCGGGGGCGACACGGCAACCCTGCAGCGGATCAACGAGGCGCGCTGGATCCTGCTGGCGGGGGCCTGAGCGCCGCCCGTCGCGGACTCAGTCGTCCGAGTCGGACATGGTGGTCACGAAGGCCTGCTCGACGGTGAAGGTCCCGACGCCCTTGTAGTTGGTCTGGGTCCAGCCGTGTTCGGTGAGCCATTCGCTCATCTCGCGGTTCATGGCCGGGTTGCCGCACAGCATCACGCGGTCCTGCTCCGGATCGGCCGGGGGCAGGTCGAGGATGCGGCTCAGTTCGCCGGAGCGGAACATGTCGGCCCCGCGCTGGTTGTTGTCGTACGGCTGCTGCGCGATCGGGCAGGCGAAGTCGTGGTTTTCGCGGGTCACGGTGGGCACGTAGCGCAGGCGGTCGCTGATGCGCGACTCGATCTCCTGGCGGTAGGCCAGTTCTTCCACCGTGCGCACGCTGTGCACCAGCACCGCGTTCTCGAAGTGTTCGAACAGCTCCGGGCTGCGGATCAGCGAGATGAACGGGGCCAGACCGGTGCCGGTGGCCAGCATGTACAGGGTGCGGCCTGGCTGCACGTAGTCGAAGGTGAGCGAGCCGGTGACCTTGGTGTTGATCCAGATCGAGTCGCCCGGGCCGGCCTCGGCCAGGCGACTGGTCAGCGCGCCATCCGGCACATGGATGCTCAGGAACTCCAGTTCCTCGGCCTCGGGCTCGGAGACGATCGAGTAGGCACGCGGGATCAACTTGCCCTCGGGGCGCAGGCCCAGGGTCACGAACTGCCCGTTCTTGAACTCCAGCCCCTCCGGTCGCGTGGTGGTGAAGCTGAAGGTCTTGTCCGACCAGCGGTGCGTGGAGGTAATGCGTTCTTCCGAGTACGGCATGGGTGCGTGGCTTTCCGTTTCTGGTTTGTCGATACGCTAGCAAGTCGCGGCCGCGGCCGCGAAAGCGCCGGCAAAAACCAAGGAAAACACTCAGAAATAAGGGGTCAGTGGCTGGCGTTGTCCGCGGGTTCCAGGTGCTGCTCCAGGGGCGTGGGTTGCGACAGGTAGAAGCCCTGCACGAAGTCCAGGCCGATCTCGCGCAGGCGTTCCATGGTGGCCTCGGACTCCACGCATTCGGCGATGGTGCGCAGACCGAGGACGTGGCCGACACGGTGGATGGCCGTGACCATGGCCGAGTCCACCGCGTTGTGGGCGATGTCGCGCACGAAGCTGCCGTCGATCTTGATGAAGTCCACCGGCAGGTTTTTCAGGTAGCCGAAGGACGACAGCCCGCTGCCGAAGTCGTCCAGGGAGAAGCGGCAGCCCATGTAGCGCAGGGTGCGGATCAGGCTCTGGGCCCGCTCGTGGTGGCTGATCGCCGCGGTCTCGGTGATCTCGAAGATGATGCACTGAGGCGGGATCGCGTAGTGCTGCAGGCGCTCCGTGACGAACTCGAGCATGCTCTCCTGGGCCAGCGACTGGCCCGAGAGGTTGATCGCGACGGTCGGGTCGCAGCGGGGGCCGTCAGCGTGCGCCGCGCGATGCCGCGACAGCATCGCGAAGGCGCTGTCGATTACGTAGCGGTCGATGTCCGGCATCAGGTGATAGCGCTCGGCGGCGGGGATGAAGGTGCCCGGCGGGATTAACCGGTCCTCCTCGTCGCGCAGGCGCATCAGCACCTCGACATGGGCCAGGTCCGGATCGGTGGGCCCCAGCGGATGCACCGCCTGGCCGAACAGCTCGAAGCGCCCTTCGTCCAGCGCCGCGCGGATGCGGCCAACCCATTCCATCTCCCCGCGCCGCCGGCGCAGGGCCTGGTCGGTGGGCTGCCAGACGTAGATCCGGTTGCGGCCATTCTCCTTGGCGGCATAGCAGGCGGAATCCGCCTGGCTGAGGATCTCGGGCAGGGTCTGTTCCGGGCCGCCGACCGGGACGAGGCCGATGCTGACCCCGACATCGAAGCGCCGGTCCTCCCACTGGAAGCGCAGGGCCTGGACGGTCTCCAGTATTCGCTGGGCGATCGCCTCCGCGCGCTCCAGCGGACAGTGACACAGCAGCAGGCCGAATTCGTCGCCGCCGAGGCGGGCCAGGGTGTCGTTCTCGCGGATCAGGTGCAGCAGGCGTTCGGACAGCTCGCGCAGAAGCTCGTCGCCGGCCTGGTGCCCGCAGGTGTCGTTGATGATCTTGAACTGGTCGAGGTCCATGTAGAACACCACGTGCGGGGTCTGGTCCCCCTGCAGGGTGCGCAGGGCCTCCTCCAGACGTCGCTCGAATTCGCGCCGGTTGCACAGGCCGGTCAGGTCGTCGTGGCTCGCCTGATGATTGAGCTGCTGGGTCATCTGCCACAGTTCGGTGTGGTCGTGGAGCACGATCACGACGCCCTGGGAGGCCCGGTCCGGTCGCTGCAGCGGCGAGGCCAGCATGCGCACCACGCGGATCGCGCCGTCGGCCCGGTGCAGGATGCGCTCGGGTGACTCCGTGCTTGCGCCGAGCTTCAGGCACTGTTCCACCGGGTGGTGCACGCTCGCCCCGGTACGGGTGTCCTCGAGATCCAGGAGTTCGTCCACGCGCTGGCCCTGGGCGGCGGTCGCGTCGACCCCCAGCAGGGCCTGGGCCGCGGGATTGAGGTAGGTCAGGCGTCCGGCGGTATCGGTGGTGATGACGCCGTCGCTGATTGACTGCAGGGTGGTCAGCAGGCGGTCGCGCTCGGCCCCGGTAGCCGCCTCGGCGGCGCGCAGCGAGGTGATGTCCCAGGCGACGCCGAGTACGCCGTCGCTGTCTTTCAGCGGGATCCAGGAAACGCTCAGGTGGGTCCCGTTGACCGAGTCCTCGAACTGGAAGGCCTCGCCCGCCAGGGCCCGCTCGGCGGCCGCGAGGGTGTCGGGGTGATCGGCATAGACCTCGCGGAAGTCGCGACCGACGACCTCGCCGGGGCTCAGGCCCAGGGCGTGCAGGCCGGCCCCCTCCGAGAGGGTGAATCGGCCGTCGGCGTCCAGCGCGAACAGGATCAGCGGGGCATGCCGCACGGTGGCCCCGAGCTGGGTCTCGAGGCGCCGGAGGTTCTGTTCCGACTGACGTTCGCGAGTGATGTCGCGGAAGGTCGTGAAGACCTCGATCTCGCCGTCGGTGCGGATCGCATTGATGTGGACCTCGGCCGGGAACTCGCTGCCGTCGCGCCGCCGGTAGCGGCTCTCGAAGTGGGCGGGAAGGCGGTTGTCCGGGTCCGAATGGGCGGCGTCCACATCGTCCTGGGTGGCCTGCAGGTCCAGGTCGGTGATGTGCACGCCGCCGGTCAGTTCGGCCCGGGTGTAGCCCAGCAGCTCGCAGGCGGCCTGGTTGCCCGCGACGATCCCGCCGCGCCGGTCCAGGACCAGATGGGCCTCGGGCGCCTGTTCGAAGATCCGCTGGTAGCGCGTGGTGTCCGGGTGGTCGGGCATGGCGAGGAACGGAGCCTTTCGTGGTGGGCGGGGCCCGGGGGGACGCTGCGTTTGGCCCCCGAGTGTCGCCGGTCGCGCCGATGCTGGCAACCTGCGCCGAGCGGACTACCGGAGTACTCGGCTACCGGGGTGCGCGGGTCAGCCGGGACAGGGTCTCCGGCGACGGGGGCACCGCGCCGCGGCGCGCGCGCAGCTGTTCCCGGGCCCAGGCCACGTGTTCGCGCACGAGTTCCGACGGGTGGTCCGCACGGGCGGCGAGGGCGGCCTCCGCCTCCGGGGTTGCCGGGCCGTTGCCCAGGGCCACCGCGAGATTGCGCAGCCACTGCGGGTGGCCGATGCGGCGGACCGCCATGCCCTCGGTGCGGGCGAGAAAGGTGGCCTCGTCCCAGGCGAACAGTTCGACCAGGCTGGCGCTGTCGAGGCCGTGGCGGGCGATGAAGTCGGGTTCCGCCGAGACCTCGGCAAAGCGGTTCCACGGACAGACCAGCTGGCAGTCGTCGCAGCCGTAGATGCGGTTGCCGATCAGCGGGCGCAGATCCTCGGGGATGGAACCCTTCAGCTCGATGGTCAGGTAGGAGATGCAGCGCCGGGCGTCCAGGTCATACGGGCCGCGGAAGGCCTGCGTGGGACAGACCTCCAGGCAGGCGGTGCACTGGCCGCAGTGCTCGCCCGCCGGCTCGTCCACCGGCAGCGGCAGGTCGGTGAACAGCTCCCCGAGAAAGAACCAGGAACCGCTCTCGCGCGCGAGCAGATTGGTGTTCTTGCCGATCCAGCCGAGCCCGGCCCGGGCGGCCAGGGCCTTCTCGAGGATCGGGGCACTGTCGGTGAAGGCGCGATAGCCAAACGGGCCCGCCTCGGCCTCGATGCGGTGTGCGAGAGTGGTCAGGCGCTTGCGCAGCAGCTTGTGATAGTCGCGTCCCAGGGCGTAGCGGGAGATATAGGCGCGGTCCTGCCCGGCCAGCTGGATGGCCGGACGCCGGCTGGCCGGCGGGAAGTAGTCCATGCGGACACTGATGATGCGCTGTACGCCCGGGACCAGGGCATCCGGGGCGTGGCGCAGGGCCGCCCGCTCGGCCATCCAGCCCATCTCGCCGTGCGAACCCTGCGCGAGCCATTCATCCAGGTGCCGGCGATCCTCCGCGGGGACCTCGGCGGGGGCGATGCGCACGGCCTGAAAGCCCAACTCGCCGCCCCACGTACGGATACGTTCGGCCAGTTCGGTGCATTGGCGTGGATCGAGGCGCTGAGGCACGATTTGGCTTCCGCGACGGAGGTAATGGCGTGAATCATGAACCCGACCCACAAGCATTGACCAGCGCACTGTTCGACAACGCGGGCATGCGCGCCCTGGATGCCGCCGGTTTGGCCCTGCCCGGGATGGCGCCGGGCGAGCTGATGGAGCGGGCCGGCCAGGCCCTCCTGGACACCCTGCGCCGTCACTGGCCGCAGGCCCGTCGTATCGGCATTGTCTGCGGGCCCGGCAACAACGGGGGCGATGGCTACGTCCTGGCCCGGCTGGCGGCCGAGGTGGGGCTGGAGGTCCGGGTCCATGGCGGGCCGTCGCGGGCCCGCCCCGATTCCGATGGCCGCCGTGCCCACGCCCGCTGGCGTGATGGCGGGGGCGAAGTCCACACGCTGGAATCGTTCGACCCGGCGGCCGCGGAGGTCTGGGTGGACTGCCTGTTCGGGATCGGCCTGGAGCGCCCGCTGACGGATGCCTACGGCGCGCTGATCGAGCGGCTGAACACGAGCGGCGCCCCGGTCCTGGCGGCCGATGTGCCCTCGGGCGTGGACATCGACAGCGGCCGGGTTCTGGGACGCGCGGTGCGGGCCGAGCGCACCCTCACCATGATCGCGGACAAGCTGGGGCTGCATACGGGCCCCGCGGTGGACGTGGTCGGCGCCGTGGAGGTTGCGCCGCTGGACCTGCCCCCTGCGATCTTCGACGGCGTGGCCCCGGTGGCGCGCCGTGTCGGCCCCTCGGACTGGTCCCGGGGGCTGCCACCCCGACGCCCGGGGGCGCACAAGGGGGATTGTGGGCATGTGCTGGTCGTGGGCGGCGCGCCGGGGTATTCCGGCGCGGCCCGGCTGACCGCGACCGCGGCATTGCGCGCCGGCGCCGGGCGAGTGACCCTGGCCACTCACCCGGAACACGCGGCCTGGGCCAATCTGGAGCGCCCCGAACTGATGGTGCAGGGCGTCCGCGATGCGGGCGAACTGCAGGCGCTGATGCGCCGGGTCGATGTGGTCGCCGTGGGTCCGGGGCTGGGGCTGGACGCCTGGGGCCGGGGCCTGTGGCTGGCCGTGGCCGATGCCGAGATGCCCCGGGTGGTGGATGCCGATGCCCTGAACCTCCTGGCCGAGGCGCCGCGTCGGGCCGCGGACTGGGTGCTGACGCCGCACCCGGGCGAGGCGGCCCGCCTGCAGGGGACGGACCGCGCGGCGATCGAGGCCGATCGGCCGGGGCAGGTCCGGGCCCTGGCCGAACGCCTGGGCGGCGTGGTGCTGCTGAAAGGGGCCGGCACGCTGGTGGCGGCCGCCTCGGATGCCGGGCCGCTGGCCTGCGTGACCGGGGGGCATCCGGGCATGGCCACCGCCGGTAGCGGCGATGTCCTGACCGGCATCATCGCGGCGCTGCGGGCGCAGGGCGCGGATGCGCGCGGCGCGGCCGAGACCGGGGCGGCCTGGCACTGTGCCACCGCCCGGGTGGCGCGCGATCGTCTGGGCGGGGCCCGCGGCATGCTGGCCGGGGACCTGGCCGATGCCCTGCCGGCCGCCGCCGGGGGTGGGCAATGAGCGCGGCATCCGACCCGCTGGTACTGCCGCACCTGGAGGCCACCGAGGCGGCCGGGGCGGCCCTGGCGGCGCTGGATCACCCGAACATCGTGTTTCTCGAGGGGGATCTTGGCGCGGGCAAGACCACCTGGGTACGCGGACTGCTGCACCGGCTGGGGCATGCGGGTGCTGTGCGCAGCCCTACCTACACCCTGGTGGAGCCGTACCGGCTGGCGGATCGCGAGGTCCTGCACTTCGATCTCTACCGCCTGGGCGACCCCGAGGAACTGGAATACCTGGGCGTGCGCGAGGCCTTCGGGGGCGAGGGCCTGTGGCTGGTCGAGTGGCCGGAACGCGGTGCCGGCTGGCTGCCGGCGCCGGATCTGGTCGTGCGTCTGGCGCATCGCGCGACCGGGGAGGAAGGGCGCGAGCTCCGCCTGGAGGGCCCGCTCGCCGAGGCCTATCGCCAGGCCCTGCGCGACCAGGGCGTTGCCTCGTAAACCGCCTGTTGAGAGATCGCACCCAGGGGGAGCGGGCTCCAGAGTTGGTCCGCCACGCGCAAAATGCGCGATATCTCGCTCATAAAGAACGAAAATCGCTATTGCTTTTCCAGAAAAAGCGTCCACAATGTAGTCAGAACCCCTGATTACAAAGGGAATCGCCGTGGGCCAACCAACATTGCCGGATCTGCGCCGCCGCCAGCTGCTGCGCGCCATGACTGCCCTGGGGCTGGTCGGGATGCCGTTGCCTGCCCTGGCCCGTACCGGCGTGCAGCGGGTCCGCATGTCGGTGGATGGCGACACCACGCGCCTGGTGTTCGACATGGATGGCGAGGCCGAGTACTCCATGTTCCGCCTGCAGTCCCCCGACCGCCTGGTGGTGGACCTCGAAAACGCGCGGGCGGTGGAGGATCTGGCGGTCAGCGACAACCCGCGCTCGGCGATCAAGGCGGTACGCCATGCCGCGCGCAACGGCTCCGACCTGCGCGTGGTCTTCGACCTGCGCAAGCCGGTTGAGCCGCGCAGCTTCGTGCTGATGCCGGCGCAGGGGGCCCCGCACCGCCTGGTGCTGGACCTGACGGCCGGGGATGCCCCCGCGGCCCCGCGTGCGGCCGAGAACAACGGGTCCTCCCGCCGCGGGCGCTCACAGGAGAACCTGCGCGATGTCGTGGTGGCGATCGACGCCGGCCATGGCGGGCACGACCCGGGCGCGATCGGCCCGGCCGGCACCCGCGAGAAGGATGTGGTGCTGCAGATCTCCAAGCGCCTTGCCGAGCGCGTGGACAACGAGCGCGGCATGCAGGCGGTGATGATCCGCAGCGGTGACTACTTCCTGCCCCTGCGCGAACGCATCGAGCGGGCGCGCAAGGCAGACGCGGACGTCTTCGTCTCCATCCACGCCGATGCCATCGCCAATCGCAGCGTGCAGGGTTCCTCGGTGTACATGCTGTCCGAGCGCGGGGCCTCCAGCGAGGCGGCGCGCTTCCTCGCCCAGCGCGAGAACCAGGCGGACCTGAGCCTGGGCGGCGTGCCGATCAACGGCAAGGACGATTCCCTGGCCAATGTCCTGCTGGACCTGGCCCAGAGCGGCAGCCTGGAGGCCAGCAACACCCTGGCCGAGCGGATGATTGCGGAGCTGCATCGCGTGGGCAAGGTGCGCAAGCCGGAAGTGGAACGCGCCAACTTCGCGGTGCTGCGCTCGCCGGATGTGCCGTCGATCCTGGTCGAGGCGGCATTCATCTCCAACCCCTCCGAGGAGCGCAAGCTGCGCAGCGCCAGCTTCCAGAACTCGCTGGCGGATGCCCTGCTGACCGGCCTGCGTTCGTACTTCTCCACCCATGCCCGCCCGGGCACCCTGATCGCCGACGGCCAGCCGGACCAGCACATCATCCGCCCGGGCGAGACGCTCTCGGGGATCGCGGATCGCTACAGCCTGTCGCTGGCGGATCTGCGCTCCGCCAACAACGTGAGCGACGACCGCATCTACGCCGGGCAGATCCTGCAGATCCCGCGCGACTCGTAAGCCCCTTCGCCGGGCAACCTGTCACGTCTTGCGGGTATCGGCCAGTCGCCGGCTAGAGAGACGCTGATTGAATCGCACGTCCGCGCTCGAGTCGCTTTTGCGTGCGAACAAGGCGCGGTGACTGCCGTGCAGTCATTCTGCACAAGGGAGCCGCAACGCCGTGCGCACGCGAAAGCGGCCGAGCCCCTGCTTTCAATGGCTTGTGGGGTTGGTGCCCCCTGTTCCCCGATCCTGCGTTGCGCCGCTTGCGGGTAGAACCACTACCCGCTGCACGACGCGCCTTGTCTCGGAAAACAGGGGGCACCAACGCGGACGTGCGATTCAATCAGCGTCTCCCTAGGCACTCCGGCGCCGCCCCGGTTAGGCTAGGCACCCGGTTTTCTGTCCCCAGGTGTCGCCCGTGGCGATCGCAAAGCTTTCCGAACAACTGATCAACCAGATCGCGGCCGGCGAGGTGATCGAGCGCCCGGCCTCGGTGGTCAAGGAACTGCTCGAGAATGCCCTGGACGCCGGCGCGACGCGGGTGGACGTGCGTCTGGAGCAGGGCGGTGTCCGGCTGATCCAGATCAGCGACAACGGCAGCGGGGTCTATCGCGACGAGATGCCGCTGGCCCTTTCGCGCCACGCCACCAGCAAGATTGCCTGCATGGACGACCTCGAGGCCTTGCATACCCTGGGCTTTCGTGGCGAGGCCCTGCCGTCCATCGCCTCGGTCTCGCGGCTCTCGCTGACCTCCATGGTCGACGGCGAGCGCAACGGCTGGCGCCTGACCGGGGACGGCTCCGATGTCTTCCGCGAGGCCGCCCCGGCGTCGCACCCGGTGGGCACGACGGTCGAGGTGCGCGATCTGTTCTTCAACGTCCCCGCGCGGCGCAAGTTCGTGCGCACCGAGCGCACCGAATACAACCACTGCGAGAACGTGATCCGGACCCAGGCGGTCGCCTGCCCCGAGGTGGCCTTCAGTCTGCGCCACAATGATCGCGTGACCCTGGACCTGCCGGCCACCGAAGAGCCCGCCGAACGGGTGCGCGCCCTGCTGGGCGATGCCTTTCTCGAACATGCGACGCCGGTGGACGAGCAGCGCGCCGGGCTGGCGCTGTCCGGCTGGCTCGGTTCGCCGACCCAGTCCCGGGCCCAGCCCGACCAGCAGTTCTTCTTCGTCAACGGCCGCGCGATCCGCGATCGCGTGCTGGCTGCGGCCGTGCGCAAGGCCTATCAGGACGTGCTCTACCATGGGCGCCATCCGATGTTCGTACTGGACCTGGAGCTGGATCCGACCCAGGTGGACGTGAACGCGCACCCGACCAAGCAGGAGGTGCGCTTTCGCGAATCGCGCATGGTCCACGACTTCATCTTCCACAGCCTGCACAAGGCGCTGGCGGCCCTGCGCCCGGGGGACGCCGGGCATGCTGCCGCGGTGCCCGAGTCGCGTGGTGCGCCGGCCTTCGCAGGCCAGGAGGCGTCCCGCCCGGTACCGACGGACCGCCCGTTGTCCGGGCTCGGCGTGCCGGGCGCCGGTGGCGGGTATGGCGGGTACGCGCCACCCCGCGAACCGCGACCGGAGCCATACGGGCGCGATCCGGGCTTCGGTGCGGCCTGGGCCGAGTTCCGCGGGGCGTCGGCGGTGGCCGAGGCCCGACCAGCCGCCTACGAACAGCCGTCGGCCGCCGCGCCGACGGCAACCGCGACGGACCCGGATGCCGACTCCATGCCGCCGCTCGGGTTCGCACTGGGCCAGGTGGCCGAGACCTTCATCCTGGCCGAGAGCGCCCGTGGCCTGATCGTGGTGGATATGCACGCGGCCCACGAGCGCATCACCTACGAGCGCCTCAAGCGCGAGTGGGAGGGGGCGCGGGTCACCTCGCAGCCGCTGCTGGTACCGGAGACCCTGGAGGTCACCCCGGCCGAGGCGGAGCTGGCGGAGGAACGCGCCGACCTCCTGGCCGGGCTTGGCTTCGAGCTGGACCGGACCGGCCCGGAGGCCCTGACCCTGCGTGCGGCGCCGGCCCTGCTACGCGGACAGGACACCGCCCAGCTGGTGCGCGACGTGCTGGCCGACCTGGCCGCGGTGGGCTACAGCCATCGGGCCGAGGGCGCGATGAAAGCGGTGCTGGGCACCATTGCCTGCCACGGTTCCGTGCGCTCGGGACGGCGCCTGACCCTGCCCGAGATGAACCAGCTGCTGCGCGACATGGAGGCCACCGAGCGCTCCGGCCAGTGCAATCACGGTCGCCCGACCTGGGTGGAGCTGGACCACTCGGCGCTGGATCGCCTGTTCCTGCGAGGGCGCTGATGGCCGAACTGGAAGCGGGCCGGCCGCCAGTCGTGCTGCTGGCCGGCCCCACCGCGAGCGGCAAGACCGCGCTGTCGCTGGCGCTGGCCGAGGCCCTGGACGCGGAGATCGTCAGCGTGGATTCCGCGCTGGTCTACCGCGGCATGGATATCGGCACGGCGAAGCCCGACGCGGCCGAGCGGGCCCGGGTCCCGCACCACCTGCTGGATATCCGCGACCCGGAGGACACCTACAACGCCTCCGATTTCGCCCGCGATGCCCGCGCGGCGATCGACGCCATCCATGCGCGCGGCCGGGTCGCGCTGCTGGCGGGCGGGACGCTGCTGTACCTGCGCGCGTTGCTGGACGGCTTCGACCCGATCCCGCCGGTGCCGGACACGGTGCGCGCGTCCGTGCGCGCCCGCCTGGCGCACGAGGGTGCCGCGGCCCTGCATGCCGAACTGGCCCATGTGGACCCGGCTGCGGCCGCGCGCATCCATCCGAACGATCCGCAACGCATCCTGCGCGCGCTGGAGGTCTACGCGGCGACCGGGCGGCCGCTGTCGAGCTTCCAGCAGGGGGCGGCCGCGCAGGTCCCGGCCGGCTGGGTGTCCCTGGCCCTGTGGCCGGAGGACCGGGAACGCCTGCGGGCACGGATCGCCGAGCGCTTCGACGCGATGCTGGAGGCGGGATTCGTCGACGAGCTGATGGCCCTGACCCGGCGGCCCGGGCTGACCGCAGAGCACCCGTCGCAGCGGGCCGTGGGCTATCGCCAGGGCTGGCAGTGGCTGGCGGGGGAGTACGACTTTGCGACCTTTCGCGAGCGCGCCATCGCCGCGACCCGGCAACTGGCCAAGCGCCAGCTCACCGGTTTGCGGCGCTTCCCGCTGCATGCGCGGCTGAACGCCGAGCACGCAGATCTGTCGCAGGCCCTGGAGGCGTTCGGCGCGGCACGCACTACGCCGGCGACGGCGGTGACGTCCGGATAACGCCGGAGCGGGCGTTTAACGGCGGCCCGCAGCCGGTATGCTACGCTTCAGGTAGGCCGACCGGCGGGCCGGCAAAGAGTCGTTCGCGCGGCTCGCGAACCAATAATAACGATCAAGGAACGCACCGATGGCCAAAGGGCAAATGTTGCAGGAACCCTTCCTGAATGCGCTGCGCCGGGACCGCATCCCGGTCTCCATCTACCTGGTGAACGGGATCAAGCTGCAGGGGCAGATCGAATCCTTCGACCAGTTCGTGGTGTTGCTGCGCAGTACGGTCTCGCAGATGGTGTACAAGCACGCCATCTCCACGATCGTCCCGGCCCGGCAGGTGAACATGAATCTCGAGGGCGAGGCGGCCGCCTCCGCGGAGGCCGAGTCCTGATGAGGACGGGTCCCCGGCTTGTTTGAGCGTCCGGAGAGCGGCGGCGAGGCCGCTGTTGGCAACGCGGCCGTCCTGGTCGCGCTGAACATCGGGGACAACCCCGATATCGAGGCCCAGGTCCAGGAGTTCGACGAGCTCGTGCGTTCCGCCGGGGCCGAGATCCAGGCGGTGGTGCGGGGTTCCCGCGACCGGCCGCACCCGAAACTGTTTGTCGGGGCCGGCAAGGCCGACGAGATCCGCGAGGCGGTGGAGGCCACCGGCGCCGACGTGGTGATCTTCAACCACGCCCTGTCGCCCAGCCAGGAACGCAACCTCGAGGCCCACCTGAAGTGCCGGGTGCTGGACCGCTCGGGGCTGATCCTCGACATCTTCGCCCAGCGCGCCCGTTCCCACGAGGGCAAGCTCCAGGTGGAGCTGGCGCAGCTGCGCCACATGTCCACGCGCCTGGTGCGCGGCTGGACCCACCTGGAGCGGCAAAAGGGCGGGATCGGCCTGCGTGGCCCGGGGGAGACCCAGCTGGAGACTGACCGGCGTCTGCTGGCCGGGCGCATCAAGCATATCGAGCGGCGCCTGGAGAAAGTGGAGCGCACCCGTGAACAGGGCCGTCAGGCGCGCCTGCGCAACGAGATCCCCACGGTCTCGCTGGTGGGCTACACCAACGCCGGCAAGTCCACCCTGTTCAATCGCCTGACGCATTCCGACGTCTATCAGGCGGACCAGCTGTTCGCGACCCTGGACCCGACCCTGCGGCGCCTGGACCTGGCGCCGCACCAGTCACTGATCCTGGCCGACACCGTGGGCTTCGTGCGCGACCTGCCGCACGAGCTGGTCGCTGCCTTCAAGGCGACCCTGACCGAGACCCGCGAGGCGGCCCTGCTGCTGCACGTGATCGACGCCGCCGACCCGGAGCGCGCTGCGCGCATCCGCCAGGTCGAGGAGGTCCTCGCGGAGATCGGTGCCGAGGACGTGCCCTGCTGGCGGGTCTACAACAAGATCGACCAGCTGGAGAACCCGGCCGAGGATCCGGACGAGCGCTTCGGCCTGGCGGATGACGCCTTCTGGCTGTCGGCCCGTACCGGCGAGGGCGTGGCGCGCCTGGAACAGCGCCTGGCCGAGACCTTCACCGAGTCCATGACCCAGGGCTGGTTCGAGTTGCCGGCCGCGGCCGGTCGGCTGCGTGCCCAGCTCTACGAGGAAAAGGCCGTGGAGGCCGAACAGACCACGCCGGACGGATCGATCCAGCTCCGCCTGCACCTGCCGCAACGCCGCTTCGAACAGCTCTTCCGCGCCGCGGGCCTGGACCCGGAGACGACCCGCCTGGAACCCTGGGAGTCCGATACACCCGCGTAACCGAGTCGCGGCCCTCCGCGCCGATCGTCTCCTGCCGTCCGACAAGAGTCACCACCAAGACACGAAAAAACCAAGGGCAAAAGCAATCGACAGGAAGGGTGGAAGGTTAGAAGGCTGTTGATGGGATTGGCTGGACCCTCCCTGGCTACGGTCCGCCCTCAGTGTTTTTTGGGCTGCATTGATTCCTTCGGACCTTCCTGTCTTCCTGTGAAGCGCCTTTGACCTTGCCCTATGTCGTGGCTTCGTGGTGGATTCGGCCGGCGGGTGGACGAGGCACCCGTTGCGCAGACTCGCGTGGCCAGGAACTTTTGCGCTAATACCTGACCAAAATAGTCGGACATTCATGCAAAAGCCAACGCGAGGAGGTCCGCATGATATTTGAACGCTTTGTCGATCCCGGCCTGTCCCAGCATTCCTTCGTGGTCGGCTGTCAGGGCAGCGGCGAGATCGCCGTGATCGATCCGCAGCGCGACGTCGACGTATACCTGGAGTACGCCGAGCGCAACGGCTATCGCATCACCCGCGTGATGGATACCCACATCCACGCCGATTTCGCCTCCGGCGCCCGCGAACTCGCGGACAAGACCGGCGCCCGTCTGCTGCTGTCCGGGCACGATGCGGGCGAGCATTTTCAGGTGCAGTTCCCGCACGAGGACCTGGTCGAGGGGGATGCGGTCCAGCTCGGCAATGTACGCATAGAGACCCGCCATGTACCGGGGCACACCCCGGAACACCTGATGTTCGTGGTCTATGACGGGGCCCGCTCCGGCGAGGATCCGATCGCGATCATCACCGGTGACTTCCTGTTCGTGGGCTCCCTGGGTCGGCCGGACCTGCTCGGCGAGGAGGCCAAGCAGGCGCTGGCGCGGCAGATGTTCCACAGCGTGCGCGAGAAGCTGGCGGATCTGCCTGACGGGGTCGAGGTGCATCCGGGCCACGGTGCGGGCTCGGCCTGTGGCGCCGGGATGGCCGGTCGGCCGGTCTCCACGCTCGGCTACGAGCGTCGGACCAACCCGTACCTGGACCCGTCGCTGGACGAGGACGCCTTTGTGCACCAGCTGTTGAACGGGCTGCCGCCGATCCCCGATTTCTATCCGCGCAACAAGCGGATCAACTCCGAGGGGCCGAAGGCGGTGATCCCGCTGCCTGGCATGACGGCCCTGGACCCGGACGCGGTTTCGAGCCGTGCCGCCGCCGGCGAGGTGACGGTGATCGACCTGCGCGATCCGCTGGCCTTTGGGGGCGGTCATATCCCCGGGGCCCTGGGCATCGGCATCGACGGCGGTTTCGCCAACTGGGCCGGCTGGGTCACGCCGGACGATACTCCGATCGTGCTGGTGGACCGGAACGGGGATCCCGCGGTGATCGAGCAGGCCGTGCGCCAGCTGGTACGCACCGGCCGTGACTATATCGAGGGCTTTGTCCGCGGTGGCATGGCGGCATACGCCAGTGCCGGGCTGCCCCTGGCCACGCTTGCCCAGCTGGATGCCCCAGCGGCGCGGACCGCGATCGCCGACGGGCGCCTGCGCCTGGTCGATGTTCGGGCCGTCTCCGAGTTCGAGGCCGGCCATGCGGAGGCCGCGGTCAATCAGCCGGTGGCCGATACCCGCACCGGCATCCCCGGGATCGACAAGGCCGAGCCGGTGGCGGTGGTCTGCGGCAGTGGCTACCGCTCCACCGTGGCGGGATCCATCCTCCAGCGCCTGGGTTACCACCAGGTGTACAACGTGGTGGGCGGCATGCAGGCCTGGAACCGAGTGGATGCCAGCGGCGAGGGCGATCGCCGGGCCGCCTGATCTCCGGTGTCGCGCGGGCGGCAGGCGCCGCCCGCTTCCCCACGAAAAAAGCCCCGGGTCCTGCCCGGGGCTTTTTCGTGGGGCGCCTTGTTTCAGGCGTCGCCCTGGGCCAGGGTCTCCCGGTCGGCGCTGGCCAGGTACAGGGTCAGGGTCTCGCCGGCGCGGATGCCGTCGCCGTTCAGCCCGTTCCAGCGGCGCAGATCCCCGATGCTGACCTGGTGGCGACGGGCGATGGTCGACAGGGAATCGCCGGGGCGGACCTCGTACTCGACGCGCCGGCCATCGGGGCCACGCTCGGGATCGGCGCGCACGACCTTCAGCGTGTCGCCCGGGCGCAGGATCGCGTCCGGCTCCAGACCGTTGGCGGCGCGCAGCGCCCCGATGGACATGCCGGTGCGCTGGCTGATATGCCACAGGCTGTCACCCGGCTGGACCTCGTAATCCTCGGCGGGCTGGCCGTTGTCGCCGGCGACTTGTACCGGGGTGTCCTCGCCGGAGGCGCTGGCTGGCAGGCGCAGCGTCTGCCCGGCGCGGATCAGGTCGCCGTTCAGGTTGTTCATGTCGCGCAGCACCGCCACCCGGGTGCCGGTGCGTTCGGCAATCCGGCCCAGGTTGTCGCCCATGCGCACGGTGTACTCCCGGAACCGGATCAGAGGTTCGTCATCGCGTGTCTCCAGCGCGGTCTCGAGGACCGGAAGGGCCTCGCGCGGGACGAACAGGTGCTGCGCGCCGCCGGGATGGGTGGCGTGCCGGTGATAGCCCGGGTTGAGCTGCTTCAGGGTCTCGGTGTCCAGGTCGGCGAGTTCCGCGATCAGCGAGAAGTCCGCCTGGCGACCGGGTTCGATCATCTCCAGGGCCGGCTCGTTGGCAATGGGCGTGATGGCGATGTCGTGGCTGTCCGGGTCCAGGAACAGGTGGCGCAGGGCCAGCAGCCGCGGGATGTAGGCGGTGGGCTCGGCGGGCAGGTCCAGGCTCCAGTAGTCGGTGGGCTCGCCGCGTGCGGCGTTGCGGTCGATCGCGCGCTGGATGTTGCCCTGGCCGTAGTTGTAGGCGGCCAGCGCCAGGTACCAGTCGTCGAACCGGCGGTGCAGGGCCTGGAGGTAGTCCAGCGCGGCCAGCGTGGACTTGTAGACATCGCGGCGCCCGTCGTACCAGTGGTCGCGCGCGAGGTCGAAGTAGTCGCCGGTGGCCGGCATGAACTGCCAGATCCCGGCCGCGCGGCTGCGCGAGGTCGCCTGGGCGACGAAGCCGCTCTCGACGATCGGTAACAGCAGGAGCTCGGCAGGCATGTCGCGCGCCTCGATCTCCGACAGGATGAAGTAGGCGAAGGGCTCCGCCCGCCGAGTGCTGTGTTCGATAATGCGCGGGTGGTCGCGGTAGTGCTGGATGTAGCGCTCCACGCGTTCGTGGTCCAGCGCATCGTTGAAGCCGAAGCCCAGGCGCGCGCGCTCCCACAGGTCATCCGTCTCGGCGGCGCGCTGTGCGGCGTCGCGGCTCTGGCGTTCCATCGCGGCCTGCACATCCTCGGTGGTGCGCGGTTCCACGATGGGCTGATCCGCCGCCGAGGTATCCAGCGTGCGCTCGGAGTCGTGTAGGCTACAGGCAGAGGCGAAGAGTGCCGTCAGGCCCAGGGTCATGGCGGTGGTCAGCCGCGAGTGGAGGCGTAGTTTCATGGCGCTGGAGGATAAACCAGAGATGGGGGATCACCAAGACCCGTTCCTGAACTGGTTGGCGCACTGGTACGCCCAGCCCCAGGGGCGCAGGGTCCGCGAGCGCTTTCTGGAACGCATTCGTCGCTACGGTGACCCGGGCCCCGGCGACCTGGCCGTGGAGCTGGCCCCGGTGCCGATCCTGGAGGACAGCGACGCCCTGCAGGCGCCGCTGGTCCGCATTGCCTCGACGCATCCGGTGTTGCGCATGGATCCGGAGGCCTGGCCGCTGGAGTCCGACTGCGCCCGGCGCATCGTGCTGGCCCATCCCTGCGCGCAGAGCGACCATCCGGAGGCGGTTGTGGCCGAGGCGGCCCGCGTGCTGGAACCCGAGGGGCGCGTGTTTCTGCTGGAGGGCAACCGCCTGCAGCACGTTGGGCGCAACGGCGTGCGCGCCTCACCGGTGCCCGAGGGACTGCGCCGGCGCCAGTATCGCGAGCTACTGGAGGCGGCGGATCTGGAGGTCCTCGATCAGTGGAGCCTGAGCCTGCTCCCGCCGGGGCTGCCCGCCGCCTGGCAAAAGCGCCTGGCGACCATGGACGCCTGGACCCTGCGCGGCCTGCCACCGCTGGCCAGCATGATCCTGACCGTCGCCCACAAACGTGTGGACATGCCCCTGCGCCCGGCACAGCGGTTCCGCTTTGCGATGCCCAACCCCGCGATGCGGCCGGGGCTGGTATCCTCGCGCACCGATCATTCCGGAGCCCGCCGAACGCATGGCTGACGAACGTGTGTACATCTATACCGACGGGGCCTGCCGCGGCAATCCCGGTCCCGGCGGCTGGGGCGCGATCCTGCGCTTCGGTGGGCGCGAGCTCGAGCTCTACGGCGCCGAGGCGGAGACCACCAACAACCGCATGGAACTGACCGCCGCCATCCGCGCGCTGGAGGCCCTGAAACGCTCCTGCAAGGTGGAACTGGTCACGGATTCCAAGTATGTGAAGCAGGGCGTGACCGAGTGGCTGCCCGGGTGGAAACGGCGCAACTGGAAGTCCGCCAGCGGATCCCCGGTCAAGAACCGCGACCTGTGGGAGGCGCTGGACGCGCAGGCCCAGCGTCACGATATCGAGTGGTACTGGGTGCGCGGCCACAGCGGCCATCCGGAGAACGAACGTGCCGATGAACTGGCCAATGCGGGCATCGACGCCCTGCTGGCCGGTGAACCGATCGAGAACTGAGGGGTAACGCGATGCGCCAGATCGTGCTGGATACCGAGACCACGGGCCTGGAGCCTGCCGACGGCCACCGCATCATCGAGATCGGCTGTCTGGAGCTGGACAACCGCCGTCCGACCGGGCGCAAGCTCCACGAGTACCTGCAGCCGGACCGCGAGATCGACGCCGGCGCTGTCGAGGTCCACGGGATCACCAACGAATTCCTCGCCGACAAGCCACGCTTTGCCGACGTGGCCGGTGAGTTCGTCGATTTCATCCGTGGTGCGGAACTGATCATCCACAACGCGCCGTTCGATGTCGGCTTCATCAACCATGAACTGCGTCTGCTGGGTGATGCGGCGCCGGCGACCGAGGTGGCCGAGGTCTGCACCGTACTGGATTCGCTGGTGATGGCGCGGCGCATGCATCCCGGGGCGCGCAACTCCCTGGATGCGCTGTGCAAGCGCTACGAGGTGGACGGTTCCGGGCGCACCCTGCACGGGGCGCTGCTGGATGCCGAGCTGCTGGCGGATGTCTATCTGGCGATGACCGGGGGGCAGGTGGCGCTGACGCTGGATGCCGGGGGTGACGGCGACGCCGCGGCCGGGCCCGTCCAGGCGCGGCGTTCGGGCAAGCCGCTTCCGGTGATCGAGCCGACGCCGGAGGAGCAGGCGGCGCACGAGGCGCTCCTGCAGACCCTCGACGAGGCAGCCGGCGGCACCTGCCGCTGGCGCGCCAACGCCTGATTCCGTCGTCCGGCGGCGGAGCTGCTCCGGCCTTCTGGTGCCTTCGCTCGGCCGCCTGCCCTGTTGTGGCTAGGTCTGGTTCAGCATCGGGTGTTTACGGTGGCTTCTGTCCGCATACTGCCCGGCGCTGACTCGCCAGCGCGCCGCGAGGTCCTTCTTTGCTCGTGCAAAGAAGTACCCAAGAAACACGCCCGACTGCCGCGACCCCGGCCCGCTGTGCGGGCCGGGGTTTCCCTCGCTCCGAGGCTTTTCGCGGGCGGCGCTGAACTCGCTACGCTGCGCTTCGCTCAGACATCCAGCGCCTTTTCTCCCGCGAAAACCCTCTCCGCTCGGCGCGACGACAACGGGGAGGCAGGTCCAAACAACGGCCGTCCCGATGGTCTTGCCAGTGGATGAAGGCTAGGTCTTCGCACATCTTGGGCACGCTCGGCCCTCGGCCGTTGCGTGCCGCGCCCGCGCAGCGGGCGCCGGGGGCTTTCGGACGGCGTTGCCTATGGTTAGGCGCAAACGTGGGGACACGTTCGGTTTTGACCTTCGCCTCCCGTATGGAGCCCCTTGCGGAAGGGTTCTCGGGCCGGGAGAAGGCGCTGGATGTCTGAGCGAAGCCGAAGGCGTAGCGAGTTCAGCGCCGCCGGCCCAGCGCGTCCGGAGCGAGGTTCCCGGGCGAAATCCGGGTGCCCTTCTTTGGGCACTTTCTTGGGCAAGCAAGAAAGTGCCTCGGGGCGCGCTGGCGAGTCAGCGCCGGGCAGTATGTGGACCGGAGCCACCGTAAACACCAGACGACGAACCAGGACCAGCCACCACGAGGCAGGCGGCCGGACGAAGGGACCGTAAACGGCGAGGGATGGGGCCGGGGCGACCGGCGCGAGCCGGAACGGGGACGGCGGGCGGGGTGCCGCGGCGTTAGTTGTGCTTCAAAATCCGCGCCCGCTCGCGCTCCCAGTCCTTGTCCTTCTTGGCGGCGCGCTTGTCGAATTCCTTCTTGCCCTTGGCCAGCCCGATCTCGAGCTTGGCGCGGCCACGCTTCCAGTACAGGGCCATCGGTACCAGGGTGTAGCCCTTGCGTTCCACCGCGCCGACCAGGCGGTTGATCTCGGAGCGGTGGAGCAGCAGCTTGCGCGTGCGGCTGGGGTCGGGGTTGATATGGGTGGAGGCGGTGGGCAGCGGGGTGACGTGGGCCCCGAACAGGAAGGCCTCGCCGTTGCGCAGCAGCACGTAGGCCTCGCTGAGCTGCGCGCGCCCGGCGCGCATGGACTTGACCTCCCAGCCCTCCAGCTCCAGCCCCGCCTCCAGGCGGTCCTCGATAAAGAAATCGTGGCGCGCCTTGCGGTTGAGCGCGATGGTGCTGGAGTTGTCGCCGCCTTGTTTCTTCTTCTTTCCCATAACCCGCGCAGTGTACTGCAGGCGGCGCGGCGAAGCAGTCGGCATGGGCCTGCATCCGTGGTGAAAGTTGAGCCTGAGGACCCGCTGCCCCACAATTCCGGCGGACTCGGCGACGCGCTGTGCGCCCGGGCCCGGGCGCTGCCCGGGCGCGATGGCCGCGCACACGCCTTCCGTCTCCGCTCACAAAGGAGCCACTGATGCCTGCCACGACCTCGATCCACGGGCAATGGACGACCCGCCTGGCCTTCATCCTGGCGGCCACCGGTTCGGCCGTCGGCCTCGGCAATATCTGGCGCTTCCCCTATATCGCCGGCGAGAACGGCGGCGGGGCCTTCGTGCTGGTGTATCTGGGCTGCATCCTGCTGATCGGCCTGCCGGTGATGATGGCGGAGATCCTGCTGGGGCGGCGCGGGCGCCAGAGCCCGATCAACACGATGTCCGCCCTGGCGCGCGAGGAGGGGCTCACGCGCGCCTGGGGGATGATCGGCTGGATCGGGGTCCTCGCCGGGTTCCTGATCCTGTCCTTCTACAGCGTGGTGGCCGGCTGGTCGCTGTCGTACGTCTTCAAATCGGGCACGGGCGGCTTCCTCGGGCTGGACGCGGACGGTTCCGAATCGATGTTCGGCAACATGCTGGCGGACCCGGAGGCGCTGCTGGCCTGGCACACCATCTTCATGGTGATGACGGCGATGGTGGTCGCGCGCGGGGTGCAGTCGGGCCTGGAGAAGGCGGTGACGATCCTGATGCCACTGCTGTTCGTGATGCTGGTGGTGATGGTCGGCTATGCAATGGTCGAGGGTCAGTTCTTCGCCGGCCTGCAGTTCCTGCTGTATCCCGATTTCTCCGCGCTGTCGGCGAATGCGGTGCTGCTGGCGATGGGCCAGGCCTTCTTCACGCTCAGTCTCGGGATGGGCGCGATCATGATCTACGGCAGCTACCTGCAGAGCGAGGCGTCCATCGCGCGCACCTCGGCGGCGGTGGTCGGGGCGGATACCCTGGTGGCGATCATGGCCGGGCTGGCGATCTTCCCCATCGTGCTCGGGGCCGGGCTGTCGGCCGAGCAGGGGCCGGGGCTGATCTTCGTGACCCTGCCGCTGGCGTTCGCCGATATGCCGGGCGGACTGTACTTCGGCACCATGTTCTTCGTGCTGCTGGTGTTCGCGGCCTGGACCTCGGCGATCTCCATCATCGAGCCGGCGGTCGCCTTCCTGGTCGAGAACATGGGTCTGACCCGGGTGATGGCGACCGCGATGATCGCCATCGGGGCCTGGTTCCTGGGGATTGGCGCGCTGCTGTCGCTGAACGTCTGGTCCGACTACACCCTGTTCGACATGGGCATCCTGGACCTGCTGGACTACGTGACGGCCAACATCCTGCTGCCGCTGGGCGGCTTCCTGATCGCGATCTTCGTGGGCTGGCGGATGACCGAGCGCTCGGTGCAGTCCGAGCTGCGCATGAAGCACCCGGCTCTGTATCAGGTCTGGTACTTCCTGGTGCGCTTCGTTGCTCCGGTCGCGATCCTGTTTGTCTTCCTGCGTGCGGTGGAGTTGATTTGATGGCCTCGAGGATTCGCCGCTACGCGGATGTGCCCTACACCCAGGAGCAGATGTTCAATCTCGTGAACGACGTCGATGCCTATCCGGAATTCCTGCCGGGCTGTCGCAGTGCGTCGGCGCGCCCGCGCGGCGAGCACGAGGTGGAAGGCACGATCGAACTGGCCAAGGGCGCGTTGCACAAGTCATTTACCACCCGCAATACCCTGAAACGCCCGGAGAGCATCGACATGCGCCTGGTCTCCGGGCCGTTCCGGCGACTGCACGGGACCTGGACCTTCAGCCAGGTGGAGGGCGGCAAGACCCGTATCGCCCTGGAGCTGGAATTCGAGTTCGCCAACCGCATCATGGCCTTCGCGATCGGGCCGGTATTCAACCAGATTGCCAATTCGCTGGTCGATGCCTTTGTCCAGCGCGCGCGCGAGGTCCACGGTGCCGGATAGTCCCGTGGCCCCGGCCGCCGCGGACGGCATGATCCGCGTGGAGGTGGCCTATGCGCGGCCCGACCGCCAGGTGATCCTGCCACTGGTGGTGCCCGAGGGCACCACGGTGGATACCGCGCTGCGCCAGTCCGAGATCGAGCTGCAGTTTCCGGAGATTGATCTGGAGAATGCGAAGGTCGGGATCTTCGGCAAGATTACCCGGCGCGACACCGTGCTGCGGCCGCGTGACCGTATCGAGATCTACCGTCCGCTGATCGCGGACCCGAAGGAGGTGCGCCGCCAGCGCGCCGGAAAGGGGCGCAAGAAGAAGCCGGGCAAGGGCGATGCGGAAGCCGGGGGCGAATCGAAGAAGGACGCAGGGCCGGAGAACGCGGAGGAATAGCGAGAGCCCTGTGAGCCCGCGGCACTTCGGGGATGCGGGCGAGCGTCAGTCGTTGTCCATGTCCACCGGGTGCTCGTCCAGCGCGACCGGCTGCGGGATGTCGGCATCCACGTGGCTGACCACGCCGTTCGCAAAATGCACTGTGACCCGCTGGCGCTCGGTCGCCCCGAAGCCCGGGCGGCGGTAGTAGACGTAGTCCCAGCGCTCATCGGCGCGGAAGGCGGGCTCCAGCTGGGGCGACCCCATCAGGAAGCGGACCTGCTGCGGCGTCATGCCGGGCTGGATCTGCGCCACCTGGACGGGGTCGATCACGTTGCCCTGTTGTACATCCAGACGGAACTGGTTGAGGCCGCCGCAGGCGCTCAGCAGGCTTGCGGCCACGGCGATAGAAATGAGAATCTTGATCATCTGAGCGGGCGGTCCTCGGCGTCTGGTGGGCCGTGAACGCGCATGGTACACCAAAGCGTCCCGCCGCTCTCAAGCGGATCGGACCGGGAAAACAGGCAATGGAAACCAGTAATCTCAAGAAGGCGGGACTCAAGGTCACGCTGCCGCGGATGAAGATCCTCGAGATCCTCGAGACTTCGGAGACCCGGCATCTGACGGCCGAGGCGATCTATCGCGAGCTGCTCGAATCCGGCGAGGAGATCGGCCTGGCCACGGTGTATCGCGTGCTGACCCAGTTCGAGGCGGCCGGGCTGGTCTGTCGTCTGCACCTGGAGGGCAATCAGGCGGTGTTCGAGCTGGAGCGTGGTGGCCACCATGACCATATCGTGTGCAACCAGTGCGGGCGGGTCGAGGAGTTTTTCGACGAGACGATCGAGCGGCGCCAGCGCGAGGTGGCCCAGCACCACGGTTTTTCCATCAAGGATCATGCCCTGGTCCTGTACGGCGACTGTAACGACCACGCCTGTCCCCACCGCCCGGCCTGACCGCTATCGGGGTTTTACTCACCGCGGACCGGCTGGCACCGGTTCCGCCGCGGGTGTGCAGTAGCTTCCGATTCGGCTGCTTGCCTTTTCCTGATTAGCGACGAGAGTCAGCCAGGCTCACAGGGTGAGCCACCCCCGGGCGTACGCTGAGGCTACACAGCGAGCGGAGGGTGCCACCATGGCGCAGAATCGGATTCAGTTTCAGCCGGGGATGTCGTTGCCGGCATTCATCGCCCAGTACGGCACCGAGGCCCAGTGCGAGGCGGCGCTGGAGCGGGCCCGATGGCCGGACGGCTTCCGCTGCCCGCGTTGCGGGTGCCAAGCCCACTGCGTCCTGCACGGCAGCCCGCGCAAGATGTTTCAGTGCAGCGCCT